>JAGKTZ010000052.1 GCA_021153165.1 Prevotellaceae bacterium | reverse complement strand
ATCAAGGCCTCGACAGAAAAAACCTTGACCTTTTTCAAAAAAGGTTAGACCTTTTTTCAACGAAACGGCGCAAAATTTTCACAATGTCTTGACTTTTTTACACCAAATCTCATCATTTTTTTAGCAGAGAAGATACATTCATGTTCTAAAACACCACAAAACCATCAAGAAGTGTTCTATTTTTCCTTAAATCAGGCCAATTCTAATGTCGCGTAGTTCGCGTATTTGCGGACTGGCGATTTTTAGTTTTGAAATACGCGATTCTCGAGGCATTAGTTAAGGCTTTTTTTCGTAACTTCGCCCTCACAATTCAAGAGCAATTATGACGTCACGTTTGGCTTTAACTACAAAACTCCAAAAGTACATTTCCGACAAATTTCTGCACGGGCTGAAATATCTGCTACGGGTCCACTTGATGGCGCTCGGCGTCATGTCGGCATTTCGATTGCTGATGCTGTGCACCGTGTGGGGACAATTGCCCGAAGACGTACGCCACGCTCCAGGCATGCACGCCCAGGCACTGCTGCGCGGCATATGGTTTGACAACGTCGTGGCTTGCTACATCTTAGCCTTGCCGCTATTGGTCGTGACTGTGGCTGGCGCGCTCGGCTACTACGGAGGAAAATTGGTACGTCCTATCGGCATTTTCTTTGGCACGGCCTACTGCCTAGTACTGATGGCCTGCGCCGGAAATATCCCCTACTTCGCCTACTTCACCAAGGTGCTGAACTCCTCAATTTGGAACTGGGCAGAAGATGGTGGGACTGCGCTGGGGATGATGTTTACCGAAGTATCCTATTACCTTTACATCGCCGCCTTTTTCCTTTCCTTCGCTCTATTTTGCTGGCTTCTCCGACGCTTTGGAAGAAGTTGGCGACACGCCACATCTGTGGTAGCCATACCGAGCAATCGTTGGGTAACGAGCATATCAAACCTCGCCCTCGGGTTGGCACTCTGCGGACTCTGCATGTTTGGCATCCGCGGCCGCACGGGCTACAATCCGATCAAGGTGAGTGCGGCTTATTTCTGCGACAACCCAATCATGAACCAATTGGGAGTGAATCCGGCATTCTGCCTCCTGCAAAGTACACTCGACGATAGACGTGCGGAGAACAAGCGCCTACATCTCATGGACGACGACAAGGCTGTGGCGAGGGCACAATTATTATTAGGGAGAAAAGGTTTACCCCATCTCTCGCCCCTCGCCCGAGAAATCAAAGCAAGCAAAGCGCCGACCCGACAAAACGTAGTGCTCGTGCTCATGGAATCGATGTCGGCAAAACTCACCGGCACCCAGGGCGGCACCAATCTGACTCCAGCACTAGACAGTCTGGCACGCGGCGGGCTCTGCTTCACCAACTGCTACTCTGCTGGCACCCACACCAACCACGGCCTTTATGCCACGCTCTATTCCTTCCCCTCGATCATGAAACGCAACGCCATGAAGGGCTCGGCAATACCAAATTATAGCGGTTTGCCTACGGTCCTGGCACAGGAGGGCTATCATACTTTGTTTTTTATGACGCACGAGGCGCAGTATGACAACATGAATGCCTTCTTGCGCACGAATGGTTATAAGGATGTCTATGCCGAGGAAAACTATCCCAAGGAAAAAATCGCCAATCACTTTGGCATACCCGACGACTATTTGTTTGAATACGCCCTGCCCGTACTTCGCCAATCGCACGAAGCAGGGCGCCCCTTCTTTGCCACCCTGCTGACCATCAGCAATCACCCGCCGTACGTCTTGCCCAAAGGATTCAAGGCTCAATCAAAAGAGACGGAAATGCAAATCGTGGAGTATGCCGACCGATGCATAGGCGACTTCATGCGACGCGCCGCACAGGAGGCTTGGTACGAGAACACGATCTTCGTATTCGTAGGCGACCACGGCAAAATGGTGGGACAGGCCGACTGCGAACTACCGGAATCCTACAATCATGTGCCCCTGATATTCTACGGCAAAGGTATTTCGCCACAGACCAACACCTCGTGGGCTGGCCAAGTGGACATCTCGGCAACTATCCTGGGCATGTTGGGCATATCCTACACCCAAAACAACTTCGGCGTAGACTTGTTGCACGAACAGCGCCCCTGCATTTTCTACACCGCCGACAATACCGTAGCAGCCAGGAGCGAAAAGCATCTATACGTCTACAATCCTGACGCAGAAAAGGAGTTCTGCTACGATATACAAGGCTCCTCACCTCAACCTGTCGCAATGAACGAAGAACATCAACAACTGAAGGAATATTGCTTCTCGATGTTGCAGGCGACCGAAGTGCTGGTAGAGCAAGGCAAGACCCTGGACAAATAATATCTGACAAATATCTTTAATTTTAAGATTATTAACGCACAAAACGTAGGAAAATCGAAAGTTTCTATCTAAATTTGCAAAAAATTAGAAACTTTAAAAACAAAATACTCTTATGAAAAAGATTTTACTCGTTGCACTTCTCCTCGTAGGCTTCATCGCAACAGCAAGTGCTCAACTTCCCGCAGTTAATCTCAAAACTATCGATGGTAAGACTATTAACACCGCAGAACTTAGCAATGATGGCAAACCATTTATCATTAGCTTCTTTGCTACTTGGTGTAAACCTTGCAACCGCGAACTCAAGGCTATTCAAGAAGTATATGCTGATTGGCAAGACGAAACAGGCGTAAAAGTTATCGCCATCTCTATCGATCAAGCACAAAATATCCAAAAAGTAAAACCTCTCGTTGATGGCAACGGCTGGGAATTTGATATTTTGCTCGACCCCAATAGCGATTTCAAACGTGCAATGGGCGTGAATATGATTCCTCACGTTTTCATCATCGATGGCAAGGGTAATATCGTAGAAAGCCGCAGCGGATATACAGAAGGTGGCGAAGAACACCTCATCGAAAAGGTAAGAGAACTGATTGCTGCCGAAGAAAAATAATTTGACTTATTATACATCCAACACCGCGCCGCCGCGCTTCAATTTGGTCTGCCCTACCTCTTATTATATAGGGAGAACTGAAAAAACTACGGCAGTGCGGTGCTGGTATATCTAACAAATACTTGACAACTCTATGAGAAAATCAATTCTCCTATTGGCTACTCTTCTTTTGGCGACGGTTCCTGCACTCGCCCAGGAGGAAGGTGACAAGAAGGTTTCACTCCGAGGAAGTATTCAAAGCGACATCTTGATACCACAAGAGGACCAAAAGATCGGAACCGGTACCTACGAGGACTGGGGTCTGACCAACACATACGCAGATTTGATGTTGCAAAGCAAATACGTTGAAGCTGGCGCACGAGTTGAGTTCTTGGAATTCCCTCTCCCTGGTTTTGAAAATGATTTCAAAGGCTGGGGTTTACCACATCTTTATGTTAAAGGTAAATATAAATGGGCAGAACTCACAGCCGGTGACTATTATGAACAATTTGGTTCAGGTTTTGTGTTGCGCACCTATGAAGAACGCTCTTTGGGTATAGACAATTCTCTCAGAGGGGGACGTCTTGTGCTCCGCCCCTACAAAGGTATCACTTTGAAAGCACTTGGTGGACAACAACGTCACTACTGGAAAGGCCGCGAATTCAACAAAGATTTCAAATACCTCGATAAAAACCGCGCATGGCTCTACGGAGGAGATTTAGAGTTGAATGTCGACCAATGGGTGCCTAAGATGGATGAAAACAATACCAGATTGACGCTCGGATTCTCTGCCGTGAACAAATATGAAAAGGACGAGGATATTCTTACCATTCGCCCGACAGGAGAAACCAACGCTTCGGGCGAAGAAGTCCTTGGCGCGTACAAACTCAATCTACCCAAGAACGTCACAGCCTTTGATGCGCGTGCAAATCTTCAAATGGGCAACTACAATATCCTGGCCGAATACGCATGGAAAGGTCAAGATCCTTCATTTGACAACGGCTACATCTATCGCGGTGGTAATGCGTTCCTCCTTTCCGGTTCGTACTCGAAACGAGGTATGAATGTGTTGCTCCAAGCCAAGAGAAGCGAAGATATGTCCTTCCGCAGCCGCCGCTCACAAAGCGGAACGGCGCTTTTCATCAACCACTTGCCCGCATTCTCTCAGCAACAAACTTACGCACTCGCCGCACTCTATCCCTACGCCACCCAAAACACTTTAGGCGAATGGGCTTTCCAGGCAGAACTCGGCTACAACTTTAAGCGCAAGACTGCTTTGGGCGGAAAGTACGGCACACACGTGAAATTAAACTTCTCACACATCCGTGGTATAGAACGCGAAGCATTGACTAACCCTGATGGCACAGCGATTAGCGACTTGAAAGGTACAGAGGGATATAAGACTCGTTTCTTCCAGATGGGACCTGAGACTTACTACCAGGATATTAATGTGCAATTGGAAAAGAAATTGCACAAGAACTTCAAGTTGAATTTGATGTACATGAACCAACGTTACAACAAGAGCGTTGTGGAGGGTCACGGAGGTCTGATCAAATCTCACATTGCTATTGCTGAAGGTCAATGGAAGATTAACAAAAAACTCTCTCTCCGAGGTGAAGCACAATATCTCCATACTAAACAAGACCAAGGTGATTGGTGGTATGGATTGTTGGAGTTGTCTGTTTTGCCTAACTTCATGTTTACTATCTCCGATATGTACAATGCCAAGGTGCCCAATACGGATGAGACTGCCACCAGTAAGCAACATTACTACATGGTTTCAGGTTGTTTCACCAAGGGAGCACACCGTTTGCAACTTTCCTATGGTAAGACGCGCGCCGGCTACAATTGTTCGGGCGGTGTGTGTAGATATGTTCCTGCAAGCAAGGGTTTGCAAGTGTCTTACAACTTCAATTTCTAACGACGTATGAAGAATTTTTTCTATATCCTATCTATATGCGCAATTGCCTTATTCTGCGGTTGCGAAACGATTGACGAAGCCGACCGCTTCGTAGGTCCCGTAGAATTTACCCCTAAGAAAAATGTCCTGATCGAAGACTTTACAGGCCAACGCTGCTTGAATTGTCCGATAGCATCTGAGGCTGTAAAATCTCTGCAAGACCTCTACGGCAAAGAACACGTCATCGCGGTGGCTATCCACGGCGGTTCGATGTCATTGCCCAACACTACGCCCGTAGGGTTAGCTACTCCGACGGGCGAGGAGTACAACAAGCATTGGGGCATCGACTCATGGCCAAAAGGATTAGTGGATAGAAATGCAGCCAACCCCGCCGGCGGCGCAACAAACTACACCTCGTGGGCAGCACAAGTGATTCAGCGCCTCGTGGAAGAGCCCAAGGTGGATATTGCCGTAAGCAATGCGACATACGACAAGGATTCGCTGAAATTAAATATCGCTGTGGATCTCGCAGCCAAGGAAAAAATCAACGGCCACGTGCAAGTGTGGATTATAGAGAACAATATTGTGGGCTACCAAGTAATGCCCGACGGCAGCAACAACATGGCGTATACACACAACCACGTCTTCCGCGCAGCAGTCAACGGTGAATGGGGCGAACCTCTTACTTTGGGTAAAAACGACAAGACTACAGTCCAATACGCTGTAGACTTGAGTGGCGAAAAGTGGGTGCCCGAGAATCTTGCCGTCGTAGCCTTTGTTTATAACGAGAAGGAAGGCGTGCTGCAAGTCGTAGAGCAACACGTACACTAATTGCAGAATAAAAGATATGAGTTGTCAGCAAGATTGCACTAATCATAGATGAAAGCACACCAACTGCTGACAAAAATCCGCTCTGAAAAGACTGAACATCATCAGATAGTATCGTGCGAGGAGTAGTCCTTGCTCCTCGCCCATCAAAGTAATAATCACAAAAACGTAATATTTATGAAGAAAATCTTTACTCTCCTCTGCTCTGCAGTATTCGCGCTCACAGCAAGCGCTCAAGTAGAATTTTTAGTAGATGACAAAGTTGTAGAAGACGGTGCTACAATCACACTGCATCCCGGCATGACTGAATTGTTTCCTGGATATACTATCTTTGACACCCATATCAAAGCCCCCTATATTAAAAATACCGACACAGTAGCAGGCAAATTGACTGTAAAGGTGACACGCACAAATACATCTCAAGGATTTGAGTGGTGTGGCATTACAACAAATTGCGCAGAAATGAAAGGCATGAGCGAAACCCGTTCGGTTGAGATTGCCCCTGGTCAAGAGAAAGCCCTCGACCTACACCCCGGTTTTACAGAAGGCGTCTATGACACCTACACCGCCAAAGTGACAGCAAGCCTCGGCGGCGCGTCTCGCACAATCAACATCAACTATGTTTATAGCGAAAACATGGGCGTAGAAGGTACTTTGGCTGATGCAGACGCCGTTCGTGTAGCAGGCAAGACCTTGAACTTCCGCTTCGCTACTCCTGGCGTGCGCACCGTAGCCGTTTATAGCACAGACGGCCGCAAGGTGGCTGAAGGCCGCGTAGGCGATGCTGGCAATTTGAACCTTTCACACTTGCAAAATGGTGTATACCTCTACCAAGTGCAAGGCGGCAAGAGCGGCAAAGTGATGCTGAAGTAATCAGCGCAGTATAGCAAACACATAGGGGATTGCGCCTCGGAGTATCGACATGGTGCATCAGGGTCGCAATCCCCCTTTTTATTCCATCTACTCATGAAGAAAATTTTCCTCTCCCACCTCCTCGCCGCAGCGGCACTGACCTCGGCGGCACAGGGTGTCACCTCGGGCACATCCAGCGTATTCTCGGCGATCCAAGACCTGGTCGCACAGACACCGATGTCTCCCCATGCGCCTTTGGAGCGACTGATCGGCGAACTGCAGGCAGGGCAAGGCGAAAGCATCTATCAGCGCGCTACGCCCGAAGTACAGCAAGCGCTCACGGTGACTCAACTCAATCAGATTTGGGCACAACTTGAAGCCCAAGCTGGTGCATTTATTACCACCGAGGACTTTCATCATAGCAACAAGGGTAAATACGACGTCATCGACTGCCGCGTATGCTTCAAAAATCTGTCCTTGCGCTGTACAGCTACCTTTGATGCCATGGGCCGCATCGCCGGTTTGCTCTTTGCCCCCGACACTGTGGTGAAAAATGATCCTGCTGCCGAAGCAGAAGCCGCAACCTATATGACCGAGCGCGAAGTCTGCATCACGCATGGCAAGATCTCGCTCCCAGGCACCCTATGTTTGCCCAAGGCGAAGGAGGCTGGCAAAAGATTTCCCTTGGTAGTGATGGTACACGGCAGTGGCCCCAACGATCGCGACGAGACCATAGGCCCCAACCGCCCCTTCCGCGAGATGGCACACGCCCTGGCGCGCCGCGGCATAGCCACTTTGCGTTACGACAAGCGCACCTACGTCTATGGCACCAAGGTCAACGAAGTCGGTGGTGCGGACAACTACGACACCGAAGTGGTGCACGATGCCGTCGAAGCATTGAAATTAGGCAGCAGCCTGGCAGAGATAAACCCCGACCAAGCCTTCGTGCTCGGCCATAGTTTGGGCGCAGGATTGGTGCCCCGCATCATCAGCCAGAGTCAGGTACCCGTGGCTGGCGGTGTGATGTGGTGCGCCTCGGCCCGTGCTTTGGACGTCGTACTGCACGAACAGATTCATTATATCGCCCCCCTGCAGGGTCTGGATGCCGCTGCGGCTGAAGCGATGTACGCACAGATGCTCGCCACCCTACCCCAGGCCTATCTCGACTTTGCCCGCGCGCATCGCCCTCTGGACGAAGGTCGCGCCTGTGCTTCACCTCTGCTCGTCGTCGGCGCCGGCCATGACTATCAAGTGACCAAGACGGACTACGACCTGTGGCGCGAAGCTCTGCCTCAGGGCAAGGGGCATCAATTCCTATGGATCGACAATGCTGACCACTGTCTGCGCACCACCACCGAAATGGCGACGCCAAACAGTTACCTGCAATACCTGCCTCTGAACGAAAAGGGGGTCGAAGGCATCGCCAATTTTGTACTAAAGCAATGTCAAAAATAAGTGGAGTAGAGCATCAAAAATCCAGTGCAAAACTTGCATAAATTTTGACAAAATAAATTTTCAATCTAGGAGAGAAAAAATCCACTCTCCTAGTTTTTTTTGCAACAAATCAAGACCTCCGACAAAAAAACCTAGACCTTTTTCAAAAAAGGTTAGACTTTTTTTCAACGAGACGGTGCAAAATTTTCACGACATCTTGACTTTTTTCCACAAAGTTTTGCCTATTTTTTCGGGGAAAAGGCCTTTTTGTGTTCTAAACTACCACAAAAGCGGCGAAAAATATTCTATTTTTCCTAAAATTCTACAAATTCTAATCGCTCAAAACTGGCGTATACACAAGCCACCGAATTTCCCTTTTCAAATACGCGATTCTCGAGGCATTAGTTGAAGGTAATTTTTCCAAAAAACTACTATCGAAATTATGGATAAAAAGCAAACCGACTGCATCATGGATATATGTTGCAGTCGGTTTAATATTGGGAAGGGGAAATTAGCTAGCGTTTGTTTTTTTAGGGTCTCAGACTCTCGTATAATCAGACAAATCGTTTTGCTGCCTCAATCAATTGATCAGAATATTGATAGATTTCGTCAAGAGAGTTGATCTTATTATGCTGTTCTTTCTTATCTTCTCCAACAAATGTGATCTTCTTGTTTGTTTCTGAATTAAGGTAAAGTCTGCAAACAGGTTTTCTGTTGTTATTGTCAATAAATATTGCAAAATAACTTTGAGCATCTCGATATGTGACACGCTCAGTAGCTATAGTATCACGCAGAATGGCCTTGATGATATAGAATGCTTCGATTTCTTCTTCTGTAGTCACAATTTTATTAGCAGGGATGTCCTCAACTACAGGTTCTGTAACTTCAACGTTTGGCGTCTCAACCTTGATCGTTTCATGGTCATTAATCGCTGCTTTCAGACGGTCAGAAATAGTGGTGTTAATATAATTTTGTATAGTACGCTTTAGCAATGCGGTGAACTGCTCAAGGACTTTTGGCGTAAATACGCCCTCGTAGACTTGCTTGCCAAGAAACTTCACGAGGTCAGGCGATGGTGATGTGAATTCCTTTTCGATGACAGTGCGGAGTTCTCCCATATATTTAAGTTCACTTGCCGTGCTAAGTATTTCCTCAACATCATAATATGACTTGTGGAATTTCTTTAGTTCCTCAATTTGCTCCTCTTTAATGTCCAAAAGATTAACTTCCAGGAAAGGTTTTTCATCCATCTTATTAGGTTCGGCAAGATCTGTATAGAAGCGATAAATGATGCCATTCGTCAATACCCCAAACTTAGCCTTAGAAACATGAAAGTAACGCAACAATTGATTGTCGTGTAGCGTCAAATTTTGTTGCCAGTGCTTACATTCGACAAGGATAATGGGTTCTCCGTCTTTCAGAATTGCATAATCGATTTTTTCACCCTTTTTCGTGCCAATGTCACAACACATTTCTGGCAAGACTTCTAAAGGATTGAATACATCATATCCCAATGCGCTAATAAAGGGCATGATGAGTGCGGTCTTAGTCGCTTCTTCTGTTTGAAGGTTTGCTTTTAAACTTTCAATACGTTCTGTCAGTCTTTTAATTGAATCTTTAAAGTCCATGTCTTTTATTTTTTAGATTTAAGAAGTTTTGCAAATACCCTTATGAACATGGAAGCACACAAAATGCGTGAAGCTTCCTGTTGGTTTAGAGGTATCGCCAAACACCTTACGGACTAACAAGGAAATGCCACACGCATATACGTGGGCACCTACCACTGTTTTTAAGTCCGTTAATGAAATTGGCGATTTCCTAAACCTCAAAACAATAGCAAATGCTATATTTTTCAATATGTCACCACAAATGTATAAAAGATTTCATATTTGACGAAGTGTAATATAAGAATATTTTTAATTGCATCTTATTTTTTCAAAACGATTACGCCCTACTTCAAGGTATATACATCTATAGCAGCAAAAAATACACCTCATAGAACTTGAACTTGGTCAAATCTTATGAGGTGTAGATTATGCAAAGACTTTTACAGATATTCTATGCAAAAGTTAATTCTCGAAATAAACTTTACAAGCCCAATTCCTTTGAAATGCGTAGCATCTCGTCGATGGGGCGGCGGGCTGCTGTGATTACGTCTTGGTCGACGTGCACTTCGGGCCACTCGTGTACGAGTGTCAAGTAGAGTTTTTTCAGCGTGATCAAGCGCATGAAGTTGCATTCGTTGCAAGCGCACGACGCATCTTCAGGAGGCACGGGGATGAAGTGCTTGTGTGGAGACTTGCGCTGCATCTCGTGCAAGATACCGCTTTCGGTAACTACCAGGAAAGTGTCTGCTTCGCTCTCGGTGGCATATTTCAGCAGCGCAGCCGTACTGCCTACCTTGTCTGCCAACTTCACAATAGCGCCTTTGCACTCAGGGTGCACCAAGACTTTAGCTCCGGGATACTCGGCTTTGAGCGCCACAAGTTTTTCGACAGAAAAACGCTCGTGCACGTGGCATGCGCCATTCCACAAGAGCATGTCGCGACCCGTCACGGCGTTGATGTAGCCGCCCAAGTTGCGGTCGGGACCGAAGATCAGGGGTTGATCTGCGGGGAAACTCTCTACGATTTCCTTAGCGTTGCTTGATGTCACCACGACGTCGGTGTGTGCCTTGACTGCCGCCGAAGTGTTGACATAAGAAATGACCTTGTGGTCGGGATGTGCTGCAGTGAATGCTGCAAAGTCTGCCGCGGGGCAACTTTCCGCCAGGGAGCATGACGCGTTCAAGTCGGGCAGGAGAATCTTCTTATTAGGGCAAAGAATTTTGTTGGTCTCGCCCATAAAGTGTACGCCACACATCACGATGATTTCAGCATCTGTTTTCTCAGCCCATTGTGCCAGAGCCAAGCTATCACCGACAAAATCTGCGACATCCTGGATTTCAGCTTCGGTGTAGTAGTGTGCCATGATCACGGCCTTCTTCTCTGCACACAGACGACGTATTTCTGCCTTCAAATCTATGCCTTGTGGTATGGGCTCGTCGATATATCCCTTCGCCGCCCAAGTATCTTTTGCGTTGCTCATATCTTTTTCTTTTTTTTCTATCTACAATGTACGTGGAGGTAGAGTATTCCCCTACTCCACCTCCTATAATTCCCTTATGGTCTGATCCACGAAAGCGGATTAAGTTTTTCTGTATTACGACGCAACTGGAAGTGCAACATAGAGTGCCCAGCGCCATCACTTGCCACCGTGCCCAGCGACTGTCTCATCGACACTTTCGTACCAGCTGTGACGTAGACTGCGGAAAGGTTGCTATAGACGGAATAATAATTGCCGTGGCGAATAATTACGGTATAAGTGCCACCAATATTGACCACCTTGGTCACTTCACCTTGGAATATACTTTGTGCACGAGCACCTTGGGTTGCTGTAAGGTTACAACCCTTATTGTCCAAAGTCACGCCGCTGAGTCCCTCTACTTGATACGTACCAAACTTTCCTGTGACAGATGCACCACCAGCAACGGGCGATGGCAACTTACCACGATTGGCCGCAAAGTTGTTGCTGAGTTTTGTGTCGGCATCGTCAAGGTCGCTAAATTTAGGTGTAGGTTCAGCTTTAGGCATCGGAGTAGCTTTTGCAGCATTCTTCTCAGCTTTTTTGTCAGCCTTTGTTCCCTTTTTCGTAGAGTTTGACTTGGCCGATTTTTTCTTCGCTGCCTCTTCTGCCTTTTTAGCTTCTGCGGCTTTTTTCTTAGCAGCTTCTTCTGCTGCACGTCGCTTACGCTTTTCTACTTCAGCCTTTCGACGTGCCTCGGCAGCAGCGATTTCTTGCTGAATCAATCGGTCAATTTGTGCATTGAGCGATGCATATTTCTTGCGCTGCTGAGCTAAGCTATTCTCCAACTCTTTGCGTTGTTTGTCTAGCTCCTTCACGATAGCTTCTCGTTCGCCCTTTTTCACCTCAAGGTTCTCCTGTGTACGCTTAGCCTTACCTATCAATTCATCTTTGGCAGCTTTTGCGCCCCGCAGCTCCTCCTGTTTTACTTTGATTTCTTCTTCTTTCTTCTTGATAAGTTCTCCTCTCGCCTTTTGGTTCTTTGAGTATTCAGAAGCATATCTCATGCGGCGATACATGGTGCGAAAATCCTTCGCCATGAGGATGTACGCCCATCTGCTATGCTTGAGGCGTGTATTTGATACGTAGGTGAGCGCGCGGCGGTAGTTACTTTTACATGCATCCAATTCCTTTTGCAAGCGCACCAAGTCTTGTTCCAACAAATTAATGGCGCCGTTGAGCGAATCGGTTTCCTGACCGATTTTCTTGATAACAGTTCGCTGCTCGTCTATTTGCGAGTTGAGCAAAGTCAGATTGTTCATTTGCACAGCGACACTATTTTTGTTGCTGACGATGAGGTTTTCTGACTTGTTGATTTCCTTTTTCAAGTTAGAGCTCTCCCGCTGCATTTTTTTAACCTTTTGCGAGGGATTGATCTGCGGTGCTGCAGCCTTTTTCTTTGTGTTTTTCTTAGTGTTATTCTTCGCGGCACTTTTTCCTTTTTTAACCGTGGTCGTTACCTTAGTTGTCGTTTTTTTTGCCGCCTTCTTGTTGGTCTGAGCCATTGCCCCATAGGGCAGGAGTAAGAGGGTAAACAACAAGAAAAGGTACTTGCAGGTTCTGCAAATACTACGCTTTGAAAAAAATGAATGCATGGATATCTTGGACATTTTCAATTTTAATCGAGACAATATATTATTATGAGCAAACCTTATTGACTGAGCTATTATATCTGTGTATTGAAACAACATCTACTCCCCGTATATCACAAAAGTTTCGACAAAAGTCTTAAGATTGACTGCAAATCTTTTTGTTTATACTTTGAGGGAATTTCACTCTGCGCTTTCCAGTCCGTATCATCATTGATCGAACTGAGGGTAAGAGTCAAGTCGCCTTTGATCTTTCCTTTTTGCGCTTGGCACTTCATCTGTGAGGGGAAGGTGCTTTGGGCAAAGGGTTCAAACTTGCTATAAGTCCAGCAGAAACTATCTGCGGAAGCGTTCCCCTTGGGTGTCACCTTTACCGTTTGAATACGTGAATTTGAAGCGTCGACAGTAAAGTCGTAAGTCAATTGAGGCTCATCATTCAGCGTCAGACAAATTTTACCTGACTGCTCTTTAGCTTGAAATCGCTTACTTATATTAGCATTTGACTTAACCTTTGGTGCAAATAATTCGTTCCAAAAAAGCGATTGCAAAGCATAAAAATCAAGCCCCGCCGTTTGGAGATAAGAAACATCATTATAAGCTGCGCGCACGTACTGAGAGTTGACGCGATCCAAGACCAAAACGCCCTGTGGAGTAAACTCCATACGACCAACTTCAATTCCCATCACACGCACAGAAAGTTGAATCACCTCATCGCGCTTCATACGCAAATTTCCATTGACGCTGAAATCTTTGTTTCCGCTTTTCATTTGTATCTTGGCCTTAGCCGTGAGGTGCGTAGCAGTGGGTTGGGCTTGCTTGACCTGTGCCACATATTTGTCAGCTTTGCTCACTTGAGGGGTCTTAGTAGCCGCGGACGACGACGATGTCGCTTCAACTGCATTACGCGACGCCTTACACGATGACACCGTAACCATGGCCCCCACCAAAGAAAGCGCCACGAAGCTATGTCTTAAGATTGTTTTAATACACATAGTTGCTCTATTTATTTTGTATTATCTATTATTTGCTTTCCAAGATCAACTTTCTTGCGAGTATAAATAAGCTATTATCCACCGCCGGAATATCCCTCGAAAGAGGATCTTTCATATATTCCACATCGGGATTAAAATCAGGTTTTACTGATTGATAAATCATATTTCGTGCATTAAATTCTGCTTCCGTATAAGTGACCTTGCCGAATTTATAATCTTCGATTACGGGAGCAATGATAACTCTGACTTTTTCAAGATTATTTGTATAAAAGTCAGGTCGCAGATACATATCTCGGTATTGCCATATTGCAGCATTGGCTATATCAACAAGTTCGCCATAGCTATAACCATTAGTCTGTCCTTTAAGGAAAGCCTCGAAGAATATTCGATTTGATTTTGCTCTTGCATCAGCATATCCCAAGCCGTTCTGTACCTCGGTTAAAATATCACCGATA
>JAGKTZ010000051.1 GCA_021153165.1 Prevotellaceae bacterium | reverse complement strand
AGCCCCTTCGGGCGGCGAACTTCGTTTCGTGGTTACAACAATAAGAGTACAACATCTTTGATGTAAGGATGATTTGTGGACATCTGCTATATTATTACCAAAACAAAAATCCCTTGACCACTAATCGTAGCCAAGGGAATAGTAAAATTATGATACTTGGAAAATAATTCCAAGAATAAACATTACAAACCGAAGCCGAAGTAGCTCATGAAGTTGTAGGGCAGACTGATTACACCGAATGCCATAGTGGCCATGATGCAGAAGATGACTACGAACTGGACGCTACCGGGCGAGGTGAATGTGGCAATGGGTTGTTCGCTCTTGTTGATATACATCGCCTTGACAATCATCAAATAGTAGTAGAGTGATACTACGGTGTTGACGAGGGCTACGAAAACGACCCATTCGAAACCTGCATCGAAGGCTGCCATGAAGATGAAGAACTTAGAGAAGAAGCCTGCGAATGGAGGAATACCAGCCAACGAGAAGAGGCAGATGGTCATAGCAAATGCCAAACGTGGATTGGTCTGATAGAGCCCATTATAGTCGCTGATGCAGAGTGCACCGCTCTTTTCCTCGATTACAGAAATGATTGCAAATGCGCCAAGGTTGGCGAGCATATAGACGCCGAGGTAGTAGACCATAGCTTCCATACCAGCAGATGTACCGCCGAGCAGACCAAGAATGACATAACCTGCTTGAGAGATTGCAGAGAATGCCATGAAACGCTTCAGGTTCTTTTGACGCAAAGCGAAGAGGTTGGCCAATGTGATAGAGGCTACGATGAGCCATTGCAATGCTTCATTCCAGTATTCTACAAATGGGCCTACAGCAAATACCTTGACCAGGATGACCATCAATGTGAATGCTGCAGCTGCCTTTGACACAACGCTGAGGTAGGCTGTGACAGGAGTAGGAGCGCCCTGGTAGGTGTCGGCAGTCCAAAGGTGGAAAGGCACTAATGAAATCTTAAAGCCAAGACCAGAGATGATCAAAATCAAAGCGAGAATGCTGAGTGTGCTGCATGAGAGGTGGCTGCCGATCTCGTTGAAGTAGAGTGTGCCAGTAGCACCATAAAGCAAGCTGATGCCATAGAGCAACAATGCACTGGAGAAGAGGGCCAAGAGGATATATTTAGCACCTGCTTCAGCACTATGAGCACATTTCTTGTTGAAAGAAGCCAAAGCAGCCATAGGCAACGATGCCAACTCGAGTCCAATAAAGAACATCAGGAAATGTCCACTTGACACCATGAAGTACATACCCAGGAGGGTGAAGAGAGTGAGTGTGTGGAACTCTCCGATTTTGCTTCTGTTCTCTGCGCGCAACAAGTAGGGTTCTGCCATTGTCAATACGACGAGGGTACCTACGTTGAGCACGGTCTTGAGGATGGTCATCATCTCGGTGTGGAGATACATGCCGCCAAATGCCGATTGCCAAGTAGGGTAGGGTAATTGGGTGTCGGGCAAGAGATGCAAGACGGTGTGGATAGCCAGCAATATAACAGGGATGCGTGTCATCACCTTCAAACGACAACGACATGTGCACTCCTGTGACAAACTATCACACTGCTCTGACGACTTGGCGCTTGGAGAAAGGAACAAGTCTGCAATGAATACGAGCAAGATGACAGCCAACAGGGTCAACTCTTCGCCCATATATAAAAATTGTGTATAGTCCATATTTTATATTTTGTGGATAAGTGAAAACTACTCTGCGTGATTTTTTGTTGTTACGACAGTTCGCATTCACTCTCCAATTTTACATAAACGGATTGCTATTTGAAATTTGATGTGCTGATTCGCTGATGTGATTGATAATAGGAGCAACGCCATCAGTAATCACTTGGCTTACCCAAAGTGGAGCGAGACCGAGACCTGCAACAGCCAAAATAAGGCAGATGACAGAGAAACGTTCGTCCCAAGTAGCATCAGTCAACTTGAGGTGATGCTCGTTGGTGCAGGTGCCATAGAGAATCTTACCGACCAAGCGCAAGATGTAGACTGCAGTGACTACGATACTAGAACATGCTGCGATGGTAAGCACGCGGTGGAAGGTGTCAGCATTTTCAAACGAACCGACAAAGATGGTCATTTCAGCAATGAAGCCTGAGAGGCCGGGGAGACCCAAATTGGCCAAACCTGCGATGACGTAGCATACGGCCAAGAAAGGCATGACTTTCATCAAACCGCTAAGTTCGCGAACGTCGCGAGTATGTGTACGGCCGTAGATGAAACCAATCAAAGCAAAGAAGAGTGCGGTCATGAGACCGTGGCTCAACATTTGGAGTACGGCACCAGTGCAAGAGGTGGTGTTCATCATCAAAATAGCGAAGAGCACCAATCCGCAGTGCGATACAGAAGAGTAAGCGTTGATGTACTTCAAGTCGGTCTGTACGCAAGCCGAGAATGCACCATAAACTACGGAGATACCAGTGAGGATAAGGAATATCCATCCTAATTCGTTAGCAGCATCAGGCAACAGGAACATGGCAATACGGAAGCAACCATAACCACCCAATTTCATCAACACACCAGCGTGGAGCATTGATACGGCAGTTGGTGCAGAAGCGTGACCATCGGGACTCCATGTGTGGAAGGGGAAGAGGGCGCCAAGTACTCCAAAGCCGATAAAGGTCATGGGGAACCAAATGCACTGTTGAGTAAAGTCGATAGCATGTGCGCCACCTGTGTGGTGAGCAATATCGAGGATATTCATCGTATTACCACCTGCCCCGAAATAGATACCAAAGATACCGCACATCAGGAAGGCAGAACCTCCCATGAGCATCAAGGTCAACTTCATTGCAGAATATTCCTTGCGACCGCTACCCCATACACCGATGAGGAGATACATTGGAATCAAAGCAATCTCGTAGAACATGAACATGGCAAACATGTCGATGGTGATGAAGAAACCAAATACACCCATTGACAAGAGGGTGAACCAAAGGAAGTATTCCTTGGTGAGGGGCTTCAAACGCCATGAGGCAAATGTTCCTGTGAATACAATCACAGCTGAAAGCAAGAGCATCACGACACTGATACCGTCGACGCCTACTTCATAGCAGATATTGAGCGAGGGGAACCATTCCATCTTGTCATGGAACAACATCTCTGCAGTATTGCCTGCAGCACGCTCTGCCATAAATCTGAAGGTGAGGTAGATTGAGTGTATCAAAAGTGCTGTACTACCTACTACCATCACTCCACGTACCTGATTGATAGTGTGAGCAGCCCAAAGGCCGAGCAACATCAATAAGGGAATAAATACGAAAATTGATAAAAATATAATATTTTCCATGGCTTATAGTATCAAGAGAAGAACAACAATTAAGATACCTACAAGGAAGGTGAAAGCGTAACGCTGTACCGATCCGTTTTGTAGACCACGTATTTGGAAACCAAGCGCATTGGCACCCCATGCCAGGAAGTCGAAGAAACCATCGACGATGTGGCGATCGAACCATGCAATAGGTTTAGAAATATGCGCAAAGATCACACGATGAGTGACGAATTGATATACTTCGTCCATATAGAAACGCTTATATGCCCAGCGGTGAAGACGTGGCATTGCTGCACGCATCTTTTCGGCAACGGGTTGCTTTTCTCCCTTATATATATAGGTAGCTAAAGCAATAGAAGTAATAGCAACGACTACACTTGTTATCGCAATTGTAGGATCCAAATGGATATCGTAACTCATACCATCTGCACTAACGAAATGACCGAAGGGGATAAAACCTGCTCCCAATGTAACCAATGCCAGGAAGACAAGTGGCAGTGTCATTGTAAGCGGTGCTTCGTGTGGTGTGTGGTGAGCATAAAGTTCTTTGTTTTCTTTGCCCCAGAAAATACCATAGTATAAACGGAACATATAGAAAGCAGTCATCGCAGCTACACCAGTCATAATCCAACCAACAACGGGGCTATAAGCCATGCATGCTGTGAGGATTTCATCCTTAGAGAAGAAGCCTGAGAATGGTGGAATACCAGCAATAGCCAAACAAGCAATAAGGAAGGTCCAGTGCGTGATAGGCATATATTTGCGCAAGCCACCCATAGATGACATCTCATTGCTGTGTACAGCATGAATGATACAACCAGCACCCAGGAACAACAAGGCTTTGAACATAGCATGGGTGAAGAGGTGGAACATAGATGACATATAACCAAGGCTGCCAACGTGGTGATGGCCTGTAGTAAACTCGGTACATACGCCAAGGGCAACCATCATAAAGGCTATTTGCGAAATGGTAGAGAAAGCTAGCACTCGTTTGATATCACTTTGCACACAAGCTACAGCTGCTGCATAGAACGCTGTCAGCACACCTACCCAAACCACGATGCTTAATGCATCTGGTGCATAATTGATCCACATTGGGAAAAGGCGAGCGATTTGGAACACACCAGCAACAACCATTGTTGCAGCGTGAATCAAAGCACTCACAGGGGTAGGACCTTCCATTGCATCTGGCAACCAGATATGCAGTGGAAACATCGCACTCTTACCTGCACCACCGATAAACATCAATACTAATGCTGTAGGCAAGATGAAACCACCTGCAGCAACAGCCTTGGCTGCATCTACACTAATAAAGTGTGTGGCATCAGAAGCATATTGTATTTCGGGCGCAAAGCTGAAACTGTATGAACCTGTGTAGTATCCGAAAATCAAGATACCTACAAGGAAGAACATATCAGCAAAACGTGTTACGATAAATGCTTTCTTGGAAGCGGCAATCGCTGCTGGTGCAGTATAGTAGAAACCAATTAGGAGGTAAGATGAAACACCCACTAATTCCCAGAATAAATACATCTGGAAGATATTAGTCGCTACAACTAAGCCCAACATTGACATAGTGAAGAGGCTCAAATAAGCATAGTAGCGCTGAAAACCACGTTCGCCGTGCATATAACCAAATGAATAGATATGCACCATCAAGGAAACGGTAGAAATCACAATGAGCATCATCACAGAAATAGGATCGAGCAAGATACCTAAATCAAAATTCAAATTACCCAAAGGCAACCATGTGATGTTGTAGGGTACAAGCGTTGCAAATACACCATTTACGCGCTCAGCAGTGAAATACTGAAAAGCTGTCATATAAGATAGCACAGCCACAGCACCCAAGCTTAGCGTTCCCACTATGCCGGCAACCTTATGACTGAGCCACTTTCCACAAAGTCCCAAAAAGAGGAAAGAGAGGAAGGGCAGCAATAAAATCAATAATGTATATTCCATATTGTTTAAATTTTTCGTTGAAAGGAGATCTTAAATACAAATAATTGAACTCAAAATCACCACTTCATCTTTTCCAATTTATCTACAGAAATATTCTTGTAGATACGATAGATATTGATCATGATAGCTATGGCTACTGCACTTTCTGCTGCAGCAATCGCTATGGTAAAGATAGCAAAGAAATAACCTTCATGACCTGCTGGGAAAAGCATTTTATTAAACACTGCAAAATTTAAATCTGCCGAGTTGAGCATTAACTCAATTGACAACAAGATAGCCAATGTACTGCGGCGAGTCAAAAATCCATAGATGCCAGCAAACATCATTATCGCCGAAACAATCAAAAGATATTCTATATGTATCATAAATAACTCCTCCGACTTTAAGATTTACGTGCAACTATTAAACCTGCCACAATACATGCTAACAACAAAAGGCTGACAGCCTCGAAAGGAAGTAAATATCCGCCTTCGCTTGATGATAACATAAAGTGACCGATTTGGTCAATTGAATTAGTCTCTGTTCCCACTGCTTCTGTAGGGGCGCCTAATGCTGCAACGTTTTCAAAGAGTTTGTTCTTAAGCAGCATAAAGAGGAATACACCAAAACCAGCAATTGAAAGCAACGCCGAAGCTACAACTTTTGAAACTATGTTTTTGCTCAGCTTCTCTTGCTGACCACTGGTTAAAAGTATGGAGAATACGTAAAGCACAACGATACCTCCGGCATATACCATAATCTGCACTGCTCCAAGGAATGTGTAACCCAGCAAGAAATAAATTCCAGCGGTACCAAGGAGTACAAACAGCAGATATGTCGCAGCACGAATGATGCTTTTACTAACAACTGTAGCTATTGAGGAAAGCACCATGAATACTGACAAAATGACAAACATTATGTTATGTGAATCCATAATTATAATCTATTATTGGGACGTCCTAAATCGGATTGTTGGAAAAGTTTTATTTTCTTTAATTTCCTACGAAGCGATTCTTTGTAAAAGAACATCTGATTTGCTTAAGACGTCGTGTCCAATGTTTTTATTTCTCTTGAACTTTACTGCCCTCTTGATTGAGCACTTTTACTAATTTGCTTCTGTCGAAAACAGCATTTTCGAAACTTTGGTCAAAAGTGATCGCGTCGTGTGGACAAGCACGAGTACATAGTTGGCAAAACATACATGCTCCCAGGTTGTACTCATACTTCACAAGGCGTTTTTTCTTTTTACCATCTTCTGTTTCATAAAATTCGCTCTTCACGTTGATGGTGCCGTTGGGGCAAGCCATTTCGCAGAGACCGCATCCTACACATTTGTGTTCGTTGTTTTCGTTATGAGGCATTACCAGCGAACCGCGGAATCGGTCGAACATAACCAATGTGTCGCGATTTTCTGGATATTGTTCAGTAATTTTCTTGGTGAAAAATTCGCGCATTGTTGTTTTCAAACCAATGCAGAGCGATTTCACACCAGCAAACAATTCGCCAAAGTAATTCTTTTCTTCGTTCATGATGACCTCCAATTAAAAATACAATCCGAATGATACCGCAAGGGCCATCAAGATTAAGTTCAACATACTAATGGGCACGAGGTATTTCCATTCGAGCGAAAGAATTTGGTCAATTCTCAAGCGAGGGAAAGTCCATCTCAACCACATTAAGAGGAAAATCACAAAGAAAGTCTTACCCAAGAACCATACTGCACCGGGAATGGCAGACATGATATCATTGAATCCTTCCAAACCAGGTATTTGCAATGGCGCCCAACCTCCGAGGAAGATTGTAGATGCCATACCTGCACAGATGAAGAGGTTCATGAACTCTGCCAAATAGTAATAACCAAAGTGCATACCAGAATATTCTGTATGGTAACCAGCTGTCAATTCGCTCTCACTTTCTGGCAAGTCGAAAGGACCACGGTTACATTCTGCATTACCTGCAATCAAATAGATGATGAATGCTAATACGGCGGGTACATGTCCGCGGAAGATATTCCAGCCATGTTCGTATTGTTGCATACAGATTTCTGAGAAAGACATAGTACCGGTCATACAGATCATAGTCAACATGGTCAAACCGATTGAAAGTTCGTATGAGATGATTTGTGCACCGCTTCGCATAGCACCAATCAAAGCATATTTATTATTAGAACTCCAACCTGCCAACAAAATACCAACTACACCGATACTTGATACTGCCAGGAAGAAAAAGACACCAACATTGAAGTCAATAATATGCGCGCCCTTGTTCCATGGCAAGCAGGCAAAGGTTATCATCGAAGCCGAAACCACGAGGAATGGTGCCAGATTGTGCAAGAACATATCTGTTTTGCGCAGATTAACGATTTCTTTCGTTAACATCTTAAACACATCACTAAATACCTGGAGCAATCCCCAAGGGCCCACACGCATCGGACCTAAGCGGCATTGGAATGCTGCACAGATTTTGCGCTCCATGTAAATCATAATGATAGCAAACACTGCATAGAGTGCGATGATAGCAAGAAGCACCAGCGCAGACTCAGTTAAGATAGCACCCCACTCGGGCATAAAGCCTGTGAGCCATCCATGCAGCCAATTTGTTACTTTTGAAAAATCGAAGAACATAATTTATTTGAATCTTTTATTAAAGAGATTGAGAGTTGAGAGACGACACATTATATATAATATATGGGGTCTCGAAAAAAGATATGAGTGTTTTTTATTTTAATCGTAAATTCTACTCACTCCTTTTTGTTTCCCAACCTATCTTCATTCATTTTATCTATCGATATCAGGAACTACATAGTCTAGCGTACCGCCAATGGTGATCAAGTCTGCCAACATATGGCCTTGGCATACGTGGTCCATTACTGCCACAAGTGGAAGTCCAGTTGAGCGGTAGTGCAAACGATAGGGTGATTTGTCTCCACGGCTTTCCAGCAATACACCGAATTCTCCACGGCTACCCTCTACAGCCGAATAATAAGTTCCTGCAGGCACTTTGATGATTGGCTTCATCTTTTCTTGATAGTTGCCTTCGGGAATGTTGTCTATCAATTGTTCGATGATACTCAAACTTTCCAGGATCTCATCCATACGTACCAATGTACGTGCATAACTATCGCCTTCAGTACGTACCACTTCGTTGAACTGCACTTTGTCGTAGGCAGCGTATGGCATACGCTTACGCACGTCATTGTGCCAACCTGAAGCACGACCTGTACCACCAGTACAACCATACGAGATACAATCTTCTTTTGACAGAATACCCACACCAATAGCACGATTGCGGAAGATGACATTGTTGATGAATACATCGTAATATTCACGAATTGCCTTACGCATGTAGGGGATAAACTCCTTCACACGTTTTTGGAAATTAGGATGGATATCAGCCATCACACCGCCGATAGTGTTGTAGTTGAGGATCAAACGGCCACCACAGGTTTCTTCGAAGATGTCAAGTATCTTTTCTCTGTCGCGGAAACCATAAAGGAACGCTGTCGTAGCACCCAAGTCTTGAGCCAAACAAGAGAAGAACAAAATATGCGAGTCGATACGTTGCAATTCGTCCATGATAGTACGGATCACCTGCACACGATCGCTCACTTCCACCCCCATTGCCTTCTCGATACACATACACAGTGCATGGCGGTTTTGCATTGCGCCCAAGTAGTCCAGACGGTCTGTCAATGCCAGGGTTTGTGGATAAGTCATTTGTTCGTTCAGCTTTTCTACACCGCGGTGGATATAACCCAATACTGGATCAATCTTACGAATAGTTTCGCCTTCCAATTTCACGCGGAAGTGCAATACACCGTGAGTTGAAGGGTGCTGAGGACCAATATTGACTACGTAGTCATCTGCTTCAAAGATTTTGCTGCGTTCAGTATGATAGTTCACACCATCTTCATCGTACATCAAACCAGAGGTTTCGTCAGCCAAAGGTTCGTTGGTCATGCGTGTGGGATTGAACTTTTCTGGTTCGTCGTCCTTACGCATAGGATATCCCACCCAGTCTTCGCGCAAATAGATGCGGCGCATATCTGGATTACCTACGAACTTGATACCATAGAAATCATACGCTTCGCGTTCGTAGATGTTGGCAATATCATACCAAGTGCATACGCTGGGCAACACAGGATTCACTCGGTCTGCTGTCTTAATCTTATAGCATTTGCGAGCGCCTGTTTCTGGGTTTTCTATATTATATATTACGCCGAGGCCTTCTTCTCCCCAGTCCATACCAGTGAGGCATTCCAAGAAGGTGAATCCCGCTTGATAATCTGCTTCAATAGTCTGGCGGAAATTATCTTGTGTCAATTCTACCAAATCCAACGCATTTTCTGCTGGAGTTGTCGGGGCAGCGGGTACTGGTTTAGCCACAGCGGGTTTTACCACTTTTGGTGCAACAGCATCGGGCGCTTTGGGAGCTTCTGCTTTTGCTTCAGGCTGTACTGCTGTATTTTTTTCTATATTTTCCATAGTTTAAGCCTCCTCCAGTTCGTTTAGAATTTGTTCATTCTCCTTGTCCATCTTCAAGCTATAGGGGTCATTTTCCTTGCGATTGGTTGTACCGAAGAAGTTTTCCGCCTTGACCTTTCTCTGCAATTGCATCATACCATAGAGGAATGATTCGGGTCTTGGGGGACAACCTGGCACATATACGTCCACCGGAATCACTTGGTCTACACCCTTCACTACGTGGTAGGACTTGCAGAAAGGACCGCCGGAAATAGCGCATCCACCAACTGCTACTACGTACTTGGGGTCTGCCATTTGGTCATACAGGCGCTTCAATACGGGCGCCATCTTTGTTGTGATCGTACCGCTTACTAATATAACGTCTGCTTGACGAGGACTATTACGCGTGATCTCAAATCCGAAACGTGCGATATCGTAACGTGCAGCACAGGTTGCCATAAATTCGATACCACAGCAACTGGTGGCAAAGGTCAATGGCCACAATGAATTCGAGCGACCCCAGTCGATCAATTCGTCCAGGGTTCTTACGATAACATTGGTGCCGTTTTGATTGAGTTCAGCCACCAATTGTTCGAACGTTTCATTGTCCTTGAATTCCTCGTAAGGAATGTTTTTAATCTTAGGTTTCTTCATCATTGCCATTTCAAAGCTCCTTTCTTCCAGGCGTATGCCAAGCCCAGAACTAAGACAAAGAGGAAGAAGAGCACGCAGTAGAGGCCATTGGGTCCCAACTCACTCATCACGATGGCCCAAGGATAGAGGAACATCGTTTCCACATCGAACATCAGGAAGAGGATGGCAAACAAGTAGTAACCTATGCGGAACTGCATCCATGAGCGGCCACGTGTAGGGATACCACATTCGTAGGGCTCTTCCTTTTGCTCGTTGAAACTGCGTGGCGAAATCAGTTTAGCCAAAATCGTCACAACGGCAACGAACAAGATACCTGTCGACAAAGCTGTGACAAATAAGGTAAAGTTCATACTCTTTTGTGTTATTGTTAATACTAAATTTTCTTTTTACTTCAAAAGCCAAACAGTGTGTCTGAATACTTCGTCACAACACTTCACAGAATCGGTGCATATGTACAAAGTTAAGGGTGGCGATGGCGCATCACTGCGGCATCAGGGGCTTAAAAACGAACTGCCGCACCCACAGCATGCAGAGCATACCAGAGCACGGACATCAAAATAATGGCAAAGAGCACGCTTGCTCCTCGCTTTTCAAATATATATACCACTTTGCTGCCATGTCGGCAGGCATGTGATGATTACCCTTTTTCACACTGTTCGTCTTTTAAGCAACCGCAAAGGTAATATTTTCTTTAATAAATGCAAAGTGGATTTTGCAAAAATCACATCTCATTTTGTGTTAAAAAGATAAGTATTAAACGCAACTTTCAGTAATTTACTGAGTTGTCTGTTTTGAACAAATAATCAAAAGTATCTTAAAAAATCAAGAGGTGGATATAGAGACGAGGCGTATCTCAGAGCTGTATCTCTGTGATTTTATGTGTTAGAAAAAAAAGTCTAACCTTTTTTAAACGAGCCGTCGCGAAATTTAAAAAAGGTCTAGGTTTTTTAAAATTTCGCGACGGCTCGTGAAAGTTGGCTTTTCTGCCTAATTTCTAATGCTTAATTTCTGCTTGGCAGAGTAGGGCTTTTTTATGGCGCAGTGCCCTTGTATTTGGCATCTTTCAATAGATATTTATAATATGTGGCGCACGAGATGGGGAAGAATGCACCGCGCAGGATGGCAAGCAGGCTACGCGTCTCGCGAGCGTGGAATAAGCGGTGGCGATGCTTGATGCAGAATGCTGTCAGGCGCAACCATCCCCACAGAGTTCGTGATTGTTGCAATCGTGCCATTCGCAGAGCATCATGTACGACGGGAGTATCAAGTTTGGTCTTGGTCAGAAAATCTTCCCACTGAGCGAAACGATTACGGATGTTGGGACGTAGCGCCTTGTAGATACGCAGGCTTTCGCATGCAGAACGAACGATGTTGCCTATGCTGTGGCTGCGGTCGGTAGGTGCATTGTATGTAGCCGCACTAAGGTGGCGTCGCTGATTGACCACTACGCGTGGCACGTAGGCAATACTCTCGGCAGCGGCTGCGTAGGCCTGTGTTTGCAAATCGTACATGAAAAAGGTATTTTCGGGTAGTAGCGTGAGCAGTTCCCGACGGAATAATTGTGTGTGCCCAGGCATCATGCCCACATACATCATACGTAGTAAGTCGATATTGGGTACCCGGCTATCAAATGATACGGCTGTGCCATCTGTGGCAAAGGGGCGGCTGATGCCACCCACCAGTAATTTGTCGCCCAAAGCGGCAACTTGTGTTTCGAGTTTGTCCAATTCCCAGATGTCATCTTGATCGCAAATAGCAATCAACTCTCCTGTAGCACGATGCATGGCCGAGAAGAAATTACGATTGATTCCGGGGGTACCAGTGTGACGGTAAAATTGTACAATGTCGTACCGCTGGGCATATTCGGTAGCAATCTCGGCAGTTTGGTCCTTGCTACCATCATCCTGGATAATGATTTCATAGGGCAAAAGGCTTTGGTGTAGCAAAGATTCCATTTGCTCGGCTAAATAGGTAGCACCATTATAAGTACACATGACTACCGAGATGCGTGGTATAGTGATAGAAGATGATGGCATAGTAGGCAAAATATTTTGATGTCAAATGATGGACAAAATTACTAATTACTTCGTTAAGTGTGAGATTTATTCTCTAATTTTGCAGGCGAATTCGTTATCTTTTTACTTTTATCATGTCAAATATATCCAATTTGAAAGAAAGTACGGCTAAAGGCTTCTTTTGGGCAGCCCTGAGCAATGGCACGCAGCAAGTGGTGATGATGCTGATAGGTATCGTATTGGCCAACATACTTTCTGTGGAAGATTATGGTATGGTAGCGATGCTTACTGCATTCTCTGTGATTGCGGGAAATCTGCAAGAAGGTGGATTCACAAGTGCGCTTTGTGTGAAAAAAGAAGCACGTCACGAGGATTTCAATGCTGTGTTCTGGCTGAGCATGATGGTCAGCGTGACGGTTTATGTCGCACTGTTTTTCTGCGCCCCCTTGATTGCAGAATTCAATCATACACCCGAATTGACATTGCTGGGACGTGTGATATTTATAGGCTTCGTCTTTTCCAGTATGGGAACGGCTCATGCAGCTTATCTCTTCAGAAATCTTATGGTCAAGCAGAAGACCATGTCGCAGGTGATATCCTCGATGCTATCAGGTGTATTTGCGATTATTGCAGCCGTAGCAGGGTGGGGTGTATGGAGCTTGGTGGTGATGGACCTGAGTTATAAAATGATCTACACAGCTTTGATATGGTATTTCTCGCCTTGGCGTCCGTCATTTAATATAGACCTGCGTCCTGCTTTCAGAATATTTGGTTTCGGTAGCCGTTTGTTGGTGACAAATCTCCTTACTACACTCAACAATCAGTTCCTGCAAACCATCCTCGGACACTACTATCCCGACAAGCAGGTGGGACAATATTCTCAGGCTAATAAGTGGAATACGATGTGCTCTACTTTGCTGACAAATATGGTGGGCAATGTGGCGCAGCCAGTCCTGACCAGCGTGAATGAAGAGGAAGGGCGGCAAGTCCGAATATTCAGAAAAATGTTGCGCTTCACGGCGATGCTATCTTTTCCTGCACTATTTGGCTTCGCAGTGATTGCTCCTGAATTTATCCCCTTGACAATTGGCGAAAAATGGTTGCCCTGTGTGCCCTATCTACAGACACTCTCCGTGGTAGGTGCTGTATTGCCTCTCTGCCAGCTATTCTCCAACCTCATCATCAGCAAGCAGCAGAGTACGACTTACCTTTGCTCTACAGCTGCCTTCTTGGTGTTGCAATTAACCCTTGTTCTGTTCCTGTATCCCTACGGCGTGCAAATATTATTGTACGGCATCTCTGCACTCAATGTATTATGGCTCTTTGTGTGGAGTATCTTGGCGCGACGCCTTTCTGGTATTACTGTACTACAGACTTTAGGGGACATCCTGCCATTCCTGTTCGCTGCACTTCTCGCTATCGGTGGAGCCGCATGCGTAGGCTACTTTATCTCAAATCTCCTGCTCTGCTTGCTGGCAAAGATTGTTGTTGCCGTAATGATTTATGCTGTGATCATGCAATTGGCCAAAGTGCAGATTTGGAAAGAATGTGTGGCCTTTATCTTTGCTAAAATTCTTCGTAAAAAGCAAAAATAAGGTGTCGCTGGCTCCGAAATGCTAAAAACATCTTATGCGAGTGCTTGGATTTCAGAAAAAAGCACTAAATTTGCACCGATTTTTGAAAACTAAACTAATTTATTCACAAAATACTTAAATAAAAACACAATTATGACAAAAGTTGGTATTAACGGATTTGGCCGTATTGGTCGTTTCGTTTTCCGCGCTGCTCAAAAGCGCACAGACATTGAGATCGTAGGTATTAACGACCTCTGCCCAGTTGATTATTTAGCATATATGCTCAAGTACGACAC
>JAGKTZ010000006.1 GCA_021153165.1 Prevotellaceae bacterium | reverse complement strand
ATATAAGCATATCTGTAAAGTTTTAAAGTTAATTCATCTTATGTTGTATCGCGGTTGTTTTATCTCTTTTTCTCAAAAGCAGAGTGACGATGTGCTACCCTACTGATCAAAATGCCGAGCGGTACTTGCCTTCTTCCTTATCGCCGAGCATGGAAATGTAGGATTCGTAGCGCGACAAGGCTATTTCGCCTCGTTCGATAGCTTCAAGCACTGCGCAACCCGGCTCCTGGGTATGTGTACAGTTGGAGAAACGACATTCGGCTGAGGTCTCGAAGAATTCGCGGAAGTAGTGCGACACTTCCTCTGCCTCCATATCAAATGTACCGAAGCCCTTGATGCCGGGAATATCTATCACACTGCCACCACCAGGCAATTCGAACAATTCGCTGAAGGTCGTAGTATGCATACCCGAACCGTGCACTGCTGAAATCTCCGCCGTACGCACATTGGCGCCAGGTACGAGATGATTGAGCAGGGTGCTCTTTCCTACCCCCGAGTGACCA
This sequence comes from Prevotellaceae bacterium, assembly GCA_021153165.1. Lineage (GTDB taxonomy): Bacteria > Bacteroidota > Bacteroidia > Bacteroidales > Bacteroidaceae > Alloprevotella. Next base: position 50,635 of record JAGKTZ010000006.1, on the reverse strand, counting down.
GCCAGTAGCGTCACCTTGCCTTGCATTTCTGCCAAAAGCGCATCTACGCCACGCCCCTCGGCGGCCGAGAGCAAATAGCAGTGATAACCTATGTTTTGATAGAGGGCAATAAGCGCTTCGGTCTCTGCTCTTTCCTCGGCGGAAAGGTCGTCCATCTTGTTGAAGGCGAGAACTACGGGCACACGATAAGCCTCGGCGGAAGCCAGAAAGCGATCGATGAAAGTTGTCGTAGTTTCGGGACGCACGAGTGTGACCATCAGCACAGCCAGGTCTAAGTTGGCAGCGAGAATGTGACTTTGTTTAGATAGATTCGAAGCCTTGCGTATAATATAATTACGTCTTTCCTCGATTTCCACTATATAAGCCACATCTCCCCCACTATCTGTCAGTACCACGCGGTCGCCCACTGCTACGGGATTAGTCGAACGAATACCGCGCAGGCGGAAATTACCTTTCACACGACACGGCACAAGTTGCCCCTCGTCAGTTTTTACCTCGTAGAGACTCCCCGTATTTCGCACCACTATTCCACGCAGTTTTGTCATAGGCCCTACCGCACGTATTATACGGTCATGATTTCTTTGTTCTTTGCAGCGAGCAATTCTTCCACTTTCTTCACCATTTTGTCGTGAATCTTTTGGAGATCTGCTTCTGCATCTTTTTCTACGTCCTCAGAGAGACCGTCTTTGATTGCTTTTTTCAGTTTGTCGATACCATCGCGGCGCGCATTGCGGATAGCCACCTTAGTTTCTTCTGCTTCCTTGTTACATTGTTTAGTAAGGTCGCGACGACGTTCCTCTGTCAAAGGAGGAATACCCAAACGGATAACTTCGCCATTGTTTTCTGGCATAATACCTACCGAGCTATCAATGATCGCCTTTTCAATCACGCGGAACATTTGCTTATCCCAAGGTTTGATAGCGATAGTGCGCGCATCAGGAGTAGAGACTGCCGCTACGTTGTTGATAGGTACCATTGAGCCATACGAGTTCACACGGATTTCGTCCAAGATATGCACGTTAGCCTTTCCAGCACGGATGTGCGAGAGGGTTTCTTCAAGGTGCATCACACTCATTTCCATTTTTTCCTCACAAGCTGCGAGGCATTGCTTTACGTCTATCATTTTTGTTTCTTTTTAGTTGTATAATAATTTGGACAAAGATACATATATTTTTTTGTTTTCAAAGATTTCGCGCCCTATTTTCTTTTACGCCACCCCAAACAGCTCATATTAATAAGGAGTAAGGCGCTACCAACCTAAAAAAATCACTAAATTTGCACGCAAAATAAAATACAATAGATGAAAGAGTTTATTCAATCTGAAGCAAAGGCCGAAACGGCTGTCCTTGTCGGTCTGATCACGAAGCAGCAGAACGAGCGCAAGACCATGGAATATTTGGACGAGTTGGAGTTTCTGGCTGAAACGGCTGGAGCGGTGACGGTGAAGCGCTTCACACAAAAGATGGACGGCCCAAGTTCGGTGACCTATATCGGTAAGGGTAAGTTGGAAGAAATCAAACAATATATCATTGCCGAGGAGGATGCTGAGCGCGAGGTCGGTATGGTGATCTTCGACGACGAACTTTCTGCCAAGCAGCTCCGTAATATCGAAGCCGAACTGAAGGTAAAAATCCTGGATCGCACGAGTTTGATCCTCGACATCTTTGCCATGCGTGCACAGACTGCGAATGCAAAGACACAGGTCGAACTGGCGCAATACCGCTATATGCTCCCCCGTCTGCAACGTCTTTGGACGCACTTGGAACGCCAAGGTGGTGGTTCTGGTGGCGGTGGCGGAAAGGGCAGCGTGGGACTGCGCGGACCTGGTGAAACTCAGCTCGAGATGGACCGCCGTATCATCCTGAATCGTATGTCTCTGCTGAAGCAACGCCTCGCTGAGATTGACAAGCAGAAGACTACGCAGCGCAAAAATCGCGGCCGTATGATTCGCGTGGCATTGGTGGGTTATACCAACGTGGGTAAGTCTACGCTGATCAACCTGCTGGCAAAATCTGACGTCTTTGCGGAAAATAAGCTGTTCGCTACGCTTGATACCACCGTGCGCAAGGTAATCATCGGCAATTTGCCTTTCCTTTTGGCAGACACCGTAGGATTTATCCGCAAGTTGCCTACCGACCTGGTGGATTCGTTCAAGAGTACGCTCGACGAGGTACGCGAGGCGGATTTGCTGATACACGTGGTGGACGTGTCGCACCCTGATTTTGCCGATCAAATAGCTGTGGTAGAAAAGACCTTGGCTGACCTTGGCTGTGCGGACAAGCCGAGCCTGATGGTGTTCAACAAAATCGACGCCTATACGTGGACGGAGAAGGACCCCGACGATCTGACACCTGCCACCAAGGAGAATATTTCGCTGGAGCAACTGAAGAACACATGGATGGCGAAGATGGGCGGCGACTGCATCTTTATTTCTGCACGCGAGCGCGAAAATATTGACGATCTGAAAGACCTGTTCTACGAGCGCATTAAGCAAATGCACACGCAGAAATATCCCTACAACGACTTCCTGTTTCAAAACTACGAAGATATGGCGATGGAGGAATAATCCATCGCTTTTTTATAATCCCAAGCAATATGTTGGCCACATCCCTACTATACATTTTCCCACTTTGTATCGTCGCCGGATTCATCCAGCGCACCACAGGTTTTGGATTTGGCATCTTCATCATGACCATGCTGCCAATGCTTCTGCCCAGTTATGCAGAAGCCACCACGCTATCGGGATTGTTGGCGCTGACGACGAATCTGCTCATCACCATCCGTCTGCGACGCCACATCGACTGGATACAACTGCGCCCGGTGCTGTTCACTTTCATCGTGGTGTCCGCCTTTGCCATCAGTTGCCTGAACCGCATTGACAGCCTTTGGCTCTACAAGGCGCTGGGCATACTGCTCATCATCTGTGCACTCTATTTCGCTTTCTTTCACCACCGCATTCGCCTGCACGCCAATCGCCGTATGCAGATCAGCATGGGCACTTTGAGCGGACTGATGGGTGGTTTCTTTGCCATGCAGGGGCCTCCCGCCGTACTCTATTTCATCACAGCCGAACCAAGCAAGGAGAAATACATGGCCACCATCTCAGCCTATTTCTTTATAGGCAATCTTGCGATGACGATGTTTCGCGCCGGCAGTGGCTTTCTGACGACCGCCGTCCTCAATGGTTTTCTGTACGGTATAGGCGGTGTGATCCTCGGCACTTTGATCGGTGCACAGGTCTTCAAGCACATTCCCGAGCAGAAGTTTCGCTACGTCGTCTACTCCTACATCGGACTCTGTGGCATCTACTTTTGCCTGAGGTGATCAAGCTATTTTCACCCCGCCCAAAAGCATAGCAAAAAAAAGGTCTAACCTTTTTTAAACGAGACGTCGCGAAATTTAAAAAAAGTCTAACCTTTTTCAAAAAAAGTCTTGGTTCGTGAAAAAGGCATTTTTCTCCTTGTTCACAAACCAAGACTAAAATCATTTTTACAGGTACGCCGCCCTACGCTTAATCATATTTTCGCGTGAGGACATTGCACACTTTATCTTGAAAGTCCCTACCCTCTTTCGATGTCACTATACCTTGATTAATGATAGCAAAGCAAAAGACATGTCCTTCGGCACCAAGTGCATAGCCCACCAAAGCACTGACACCGCTCACCGTACCTGTTTTAGCAAAGACCTTGCCCTGTGCCGAATCCCCCTTGCAGCGTTTCTTCAACGTTCCATCTACCCCCATTATGGGCAGAGTTGGTTTGATGTGTCGGTAGATATTTTCATTCTCGTAAGCATGGCGCAACAACGCCACCATCAATTCAGGAGTCACATAGTTGTATAGCGACAAACCGCTACCATCCGCTATTTTATAGTCGTCTGGATCGAGGTTAAGTTTCTTGCTAATCAATTCGTTGATCAGATGTGCTGCCTCTGGTCTGCCAGCATATTTCTCGCCCGATTGAGCTGCGATGCTATAGAACAGAGCCTCTGCTTTCTGATTGCTACTTTTCTTCAACATTGGCATGAGCACTTGATCCAACGAATGTCTCTGTTTTGCCAAACAAATGGCAGACGTAGGCATTGTGCCTATCATGACTTGCCCCTCCCACTGAATTTGATTTTCTCTAAGCACCTCAGCGAAAGTTTGCGCCAATGTGTTTTCCTCGTCACAAAGCAAAGGCGAGAGCGAAGGGTTCTCATCATCCCAACACCAGCCCCAGCCAGCCGAGAGTGTATCTTTGTAGGAAATATCAAGCACTAAGTCGCCGCGCCAGTAGGTCACGGCACTATCAGTCAAGCATTCGGCGAAACGCTTCAAATCCTCCTTACCAAAGAGTGGATCCATCACCCCCTTGATATAAAGATTGGCAACGAGAGTATCAGGTGTGAGTGGAGCAGAAGAGCGCATTTCTGTCACGAAATTGTAGTTTCCACCCAGTATATCAACCGCACAAATGGCAGTAAGGGCTTTCATCGTTGATGCAGGGCGTAGACGTTGAGCCGCCCCCCTCTTAAAAATCATCTTACCTTCTGTCAAATCATATACGCACATACCCAATTGTGAACGATCAAACAAAGGGCTTTGTGCTAATTCGTCAAGACGTTCACTGATCAAACGCAAACTGCGCTCCTGTGCCGTTTCCAATGCATTGGTACTGGTGGGCATTGCAGACTCCAGAGTATCTGGGCGCGCCTGTTCGGGTATATTGATACTATCAAGAGTATCCTCAGGCGCAACGTTCATGTCACAATGACCAATTGAGATATTACTGATACTTGGTCTTGATGCGGCATGTGCAGATGAAGCTGTATGCATAGCCCAACTAACGACATGTATCATTAGTAGCAGGGAAACGAAGAAGGAGAGGTACTTTTTCAACATAAATGTATTGTAAGACTTCTGATTTGAATGTAGGTTTTCAGATATTGTACGATAGTCTTTAGAGAGATAAGGAGGGAAGAGTGAAACAGAAAGTTACTCTAAAAATCGCGCACCGAAGTTTTCATTTTCGGCACGCGATATATTTCTGAGCCAGATTATACCAAGTAATTTCTCACACTTGGCAAAATCGTTTGAGCGAATTGTTATTTCACTACGGGTGCTGTAGCAGTAGCAGTCACACACAATTTCTTCATCACCAAAGCAGTGACATCTTCGCTCAAAGCTTCGTTCAAGAAGATGCGGGTAGCAGATGCCGCGGTCTTGTCGATGAGGTACACAAAGTTGCCTTCTTTTGCCACCAAGTTGACAGCATCAGTCACCTTGAGGAGGATAGGTTGCATTCTGGTTTGTTGTTCCTTTTGGATAGCAGCATTATTGTCTTCGTAAGCTTGTTGGAGACGTTGTTGCATATCCATGAGCTCTTGTTCGCGGCGTTGGCGAATATTAGCGGGAGTTTGTGCAGTGACTTCCTTTTGATATTTTTCCAACTTGTTTTGGTATTCCTTTTGCATGTTAGAAAAATCTTCTTCGTAGTTCTTTGCAATAGTTTCGAGTTCAGCTTGTGCTGTCTTGAATTCAGGCATTGCTTGAACTACGCCGTCAAAATCAAAGTGTCCAATCTTTTGAGCCATCATGCTCAGAGGCGCTACAAAGAGTAGCATCATCAATAATTTCTTCATGATTGTGTTGTATTATTTAGTTATTATTAGTTTTCTTTTGCCTTCAATCTCTGCTGGCCAGGTGCCTTATCCTTTCTACGAAATGGCACCAAACGGTTGCAAAGATAAGTAAATTACTTGGAATATCCCAACTTAGAGAGTACTTCGTTGCTGATATCAATCGCTGGAGAAGCGAAAATGATGCTTGCATCTGATGCACGGTCCAGGATCAACTGGAAACCTTTGCTGGTAGCAATACCTTTGACCGCATTGTAGATTTCTTCTTGGATAGGCTCAACGAGGCTGACACGTTTCTTATAGAGTTCGCCTTCTGGACCAAAGTATTTTTTCTTCAACTCAGCAGCTTCTTTTTCTTTGTCAACGATAGCTTGCTCACGTTCCTTCTTTTGCGATTCAGACAGGAACATGGCTTCGTTTTGATAGTTCTTGTAGAGTGTCTTTGCAGCTTCATCCAGAGCCTCAACCTCTGCTTGCCATTTCTTGGAAACTTGGTTCAATTGCTCATTAGCACGTTCGTAAGCAGGAATATTTGACATAATGTATTCCATGTCTACCAATGCAAACTTTTGTGCAGATGCTATCAAGCCGAAAGCACCAATCATGCACACGATCAATAATAGTCTTTTCATAATATCAACGTTTTAATGAATTATATCTTTTTCTTATCACTTTATCTAAACGGCACTATGCCGAAAATATTTTATATATCGAAGAACTCGCCTTAGAATTCCTGACCAATAATGAAGTGGAACTGCGAGCCGCCGACTTTTTGGCCATTGATGTGGGTCTGGAAACCGTAAGCCCAGTCGATACCCATCAAGCCCACCATCGGCAACAAGATACGCACACCGACACCAGCCGATTTCTTGAGGTCGAAAGGATTGAACTTGTTCACGTGAGTCCAGGCATTACCTGCTTCGAGGAAGGCCAGAGCATACATACTGGTCGAAGCTTGCAACATCAACGGATAGCGAAGCTCGAGCGTCAAGCGAGTATAAGCGTAAGCATTCTCGCCGTTATTCCCTGCCAACGAACCATTGTCGTAACCGCGCAAACCGATAGTTTCTGTCGCATAACCGGATGTGTAGCCCGACATACCATCTCCACCGACATAGTAGGTTTCGAATGGCGATTTCTTATGCTTATTGTATGCACCAAGTATACCAAATTCCGCACGAGTCATGAGGACTGGCGCTTTTGTCCAGTTGGCGAGTGCAGTAAATGTGCGATATTTCACACGCCATTTGTGATACTCGATCCAACGATACTTCTCCTGCGCTTCTGCCAAGTAGGAAGAACTAGTATAGTTGTTAGCTAAATTCTTATAGTCCACACCGTCCCACAAAGAATAAGGAGGAGTGAAAGAAACCGAAGCACTCAACTCAGAACCCGAACTTGGGAAGAAAGGATGATTGGTCGACGCACGATTCAAAGTTAATGACATGTTAATGTTGTTACAGTTACCATCTGTAATCAAGAAGTATTGCCAAGACTTCAACATATATCGTGTATACGAGAGTTCTGCCATAAAGGTAAAGTAGTCGTCTGGCCAAGTCAAACGCTTACCAAAACCGATTGAGACGCCGAGCATTTTCACATACTTGTCGGGATCGTAATAGTCGGTGTAATTGTAGTAATTGCCCGTCGTACCATAACCATACATATAGTTATATATATTGTTATAGTTGTTGTAGTAATTTGAATTCACGTCACTCTGTTTTGAATAGTACAGAGATACCGAGAACTGATTAGGACGCTTTCCACCAAACCAGGGATCGAGGAACGACAAAGAGTAACTTTGGAAATACGTACCGTTGGTTTGTCCGTTAATCTGGAGGGTTTGTCCGTCACCTTGTGGGATGAATCCTGCACGTTTCGCCCCCTTACCAAACAAATTCTGCATTGAGAAGTTGGTAAACTTAAGACCTACGCGACCGACGATACCAGTCTGTCCCCATCCGGCAGAGAGTTCTACCTGGTCGCCGCCTTTTGTCACCAACGGATAGTTGATATCTACGGTTCCGCTCTCTTCATCTGGCACAATAGCCTTAGACAATCCCGCTTGCAGAGCTTCTGGGTCAAATTGTCCCATATTAGCGAGTTCGCGCACCGTACGTTCGATAGATTCCATGCTAAACAAATCACCTGGTTTCGTACGCAATTCGCGACGAATCACGTGTTCGTAGACACGATCATTACCCGAAATGCGGATATGATTAAATGTAGCTTGACGGCGCTCATCGATACGCATTTCCAAGTCAATAGAATCGCCATCAACATTGATTTCTACTGGGTCGAGGTTATAGAATACGTAACCATTGTTGTAGTACAATTTACCGATAGCATCGTCGTCAGTATTCAAACGTTTATCCAGCAATGCCTGGTCGTAGACGTCACCAGATTTCATCTTGAGGACTTTTTCCAAGAACTCGGTAGTATACACCGTATTGCCCACCCAGTTGATATTTCTCAAGTAATATTTTTGTCCCTTGTAGACATCCAAATAAATATCGATATGACTATCGTCAATCACCTTGATACTATCCTTCAGAAGCAACGCATCACGATAACCCCATTCGTTCATTTTTGCAATCAGCAAGCCCTTGTCTTCTTCATATTTATCCTGGATAAATTTCTTCGACTTGAGGAGGTTGATCAGTGCTTTGTCACGCGTCTTTTTCATAGCGCGCTTCAATTTCTTCGCTTCCTTTTCATCTACACCCGAGACATAGATGCGATTAATCTTGATCTTCTCGCTCTTATCAATATTGATGTCGACCAGGACCTTATTCTCAGCAGTCACATCCTCACGTTGCAGAATTTCCACCGTAGCATTTTTGTAACCTTTGTCTTCGAAATAGCGCTTGATGACTAACTTCGCACGGTCCACCATATCGGGTGTGATTTGATTACCCTTTTGCAAACCTAAAATACCTTCGATATCTTCACGCTCAGACTTCTTCACGCCTTCATACTTAATATTAGAGATGCGTGGTTGTGCTGTCAAGTAAATATGAAGGTAGATCTTGCTTCCCACAATACTATCGGCTTCGATACGAACGCTTGAGAATAATTTTTGCGCCCAATATCTGCGAATCGCTTCGCTCATTTCCACACCTGGCACTTCATAGGTTTTTCCTACGGTAAGTCCTGAAAGTCCCAAAAGGTATTCGTCGTCAAAGCCCTTGATACCATCTACGGTCAAACCACCAAGGATGTACCTTGGGTGCTCGGCGGTATAGTTGATTGTAGGTTTATCTTGCTTTACAACCTGAGCCACCGCCTCCGCAGGAAGCAGCGCAAAGATTGCAATTACTGTGAGCAGCAGAAAATTCTGTATATGTTTCATATTATTTCGTTTCGCAGTCTGAAGTCTTATCGACACTTACTTGTTCGCTAGTCTTACCAAATCGGCGCTCTCTGTTTTGGAATTCAGCAATCGCTTGACAGAAATCCTTTGTGCCAAAGTCTGGCCAATAGGTATCGCAGAAGTAAAGTTCGCTGTAAGCACATTGCCACAACAGATAGTTGCTCAATCGCAATTCGCCGCCGGTACGGATCAACAAATCGGGATCTGGCATAAATTCTGTAGCGAGTGCTTGCTCAAAGGTTTCTTCTGTAATGTCTTCGGGTTGAAGAGCACCTTCTTTCACCCGACTGGCAAGCGATTGTACCGCACGCGTGATTTCCCAACGTGAGGAGTAGCTCAAAGCGATGACCATCGTTGTGCCGGTATTCTTTGATGTTCTCTCTACCAGGTTCAATATCGCCGTACGCACGTCTTCTGGCAAGCGTTCTACCTCGCCAATGACACGCAGGCTGACATTGTTTTTCATAAAGAGTTCTTCCTCCATCGCTGTCAGGATAAGCGACATGAGTGCAGCCACTTCGGGAGCGGGTCGGTTCCAGTTTTCTGTGGAGAAAGTATAAAGCGTCAGATATTTCACACCGAGGTGAGAAGCGACGGTAGTAATTTCGCGCACGGTTTCGACACCTTCTTGATGACCAAGGCTACGGTTCAGTCCACGTGCCTTAGCCCATCTGCCATTACCATCCATGATAATGGCTACGTGAGCAGGGACGCGATCTACGTCCATACCCATTTGGCGAGCGATATCAAATGTTTCGCTTGCAGTCTTTGGTATATTGCGTTCAGAGAGTTCTTGATTCTCGTTCATATCTAACACTCCTTATATAATATGGTGTAAAGTTTTCTTTTGATTTATTCGTCGCGATTGCAGGTCGGACATCGTGGCGACAAGTCGTAGGTAATGGTCAACTGTGTGAAGGAATAGTGGTCTTTGTTCCTAAATCCACCTGACTTGATACCGAGTGGTGCGTTCAACCCGTCGAGTTTGTCCGAGGGGGTGAAGTGCATGCGCCACTCCAAACCGAGGTTGATGCGACGGCTCACTTTGAATTTCACGCCTGCGCCGATTGGGATATTCAACGTAAAGGCATTGCCTGGCGTACCGTAGGTCAAGCCCAAGCCCATTTGGACATAGGGCACAATGCGCTTGAACTCGCGGAAATCTTGTTGAAATCCATAAGGCAAGAAGTGCAGTTCGTACAACGCCGAAAGGTCGAATATTGCGCCTTTGCAAGTATATTGCAACTCTGTCGGGCCTGACACGTTGGGGTCGGCGGGATAGAAATTGTCCACGTTGACTGTATTGCCCCGCAATCCACCTGCGCCCAACTGTGCTTTGATCGCCATTCTGGGGTTCAGGGGGAAACGCGCTAACAGTTCACCTGCCACGTGCGAACCGCCGAAGAATTTGCTATTCACGTCGGTCAGCCCGAAGGAGGTACCAAAGCCTACGCCCCACTCCATACGGTATTCCGTTTCCTCGTCTTGTGCTTGCGTGCCAAGGGAAGCCAGAAACAACAGCATCAGCAACAGGGTGCGTACTGTCAGCAAGTATTTCACTTTATCCAGAGTCATTGGGGCGGAGTTCTTGGGATTTACAAATTACTCGTGTGATTATACATTAAGGAGTTCACCTGGCACGAAAAGGTCATTTCCAACCCAAACGTTGATAGCGTCCTCTCCACACCTTGCCATTCCCCGACGAGATCATCCAAAGGAAATTTTCATCGTCTACAGCGATAGTCACGCCAGTGCTACTGTTGTCGAGCGATAATGCGCCTTCTGTCGGCAACTTCATTTCACCTGATTTCCACGAGCGTCCATTATCTGGGCTAATATAAATCGGCGACATCTTGCCGTCTGCTTTCTTGCCCACCATATAGGTGATACCATCGTATGCAGCCAAGGTATAATCTGTAAGCGCAGGGAAGGAGTAAGAATTGTTCACCGAGGGCACAATATAAACCCAAGGATAGTTGTCGCCATCCATTGTGTCCATCCACTTGCGCCAAACCACAGTTTCCGCACCACGTTGTCCCACGACCACGAAAGTCTCCTGCGCATCGTTTTTATTAGACATCACACAGGCGCCTGCAAAGTTGCTTTGTGGCAACATCTCAGGTGTATCCGCCACCATCGCCTTCCATTCGATACCATCCTGTGAATTGTAATAGGCGGTCTCGCCGACTGCCACCAATCCGCTCTTACCTGCAGCGACCAAGGCCTTTGGTGTGAAGTCTGTGGAGAGTTTTTCCCACGCTGTGCCATCTGCAGAAACCATCAAAGCACCCTCTGCCGACAAAGCATAGAGTCGGTCAGCGTAGGATTGGATGGAGCGAGGCTGCAAAGCAATATTTATCGAGGTTGTCTGCCATTGGTCGGCGGGAGCTACGTCTGTGCCCTGCAAGGGTACATTCACCAAATGCGTGGCGCCATCGATTTGTCCAAACACCTTCATAGCACCGCCGAAGTTCAGAGCGCGTGTCTCGCTCATCGCAGCAATTGTAGCGTGACCCGCTGCAAGATTATGCCACACCACCGAGTCGCCCTCTTCTTGGTGCACATTCAACTTCACCTCGTAGGTACGCTTTGACTTACCATCGACTGCATACACCACCAAAGTGCGGGGCTGCGTAAAGTCCGTACTGTCGCTTGCCACAAAGGTCGTATCATCGCCCGTCACCAACGAGCGGATCACCATACCGCCCTTAGCATTGATTGCGCTGAACGTCACACGACTTAAGTCCGTACCGTAAGGCAAAGAGTCGGCATTGAAGATTCTGCCACCCAAGTGATCGATAGTCAGCGGGTAATAAGCGCCCGTCACATTCACTTCGTAGGTACTATCCTGTCCCTGGCTATTCTTCGTATGCATGATACGTTTGAGCGACCCCAGAGTGATCGAGGTCACGATGCAGTCGTGCGACAATTCGTCGTCTAAATCCGAAGACAAATCGCAAGACAATATCATCCCAGTAAATAGCACAGTCAGCAACCAGGCTGTTATCTTTGTCAGTTTCATAGATACTTTTCCTTATATATTATATGGTGTGCGAATGCCCTCAAAAGGCACAATTCGCCAGTTGCGTCAGGATACAATTCACCCTAACACAATTACTACAAGTTGCAAAAGTAATACAAAATTCCCAAGTTTTCGCCCCACTCACCCCTTTTTTAGACTTATTTACCTACTTTTTCACTTCATTTAAGGTTTTTTCGTGTTTTTCCGGCGACTTACCACAGGAAACTTCCCACTTCCGCCACCTCTGACTGACCACTTTTTTACCCATTTTGCAACGTCATTAAAATCACGAGTTTAAGGCTGCCCCAAAAAACCTTAACCTTTTTCAAAAAAATCCAGACCTTTTTTAAAAAACATTAGACCTTTTTTCAACAAGACGGCGCAAAATTTTTCGGGAAAGTTTTTGCAAAGTTATAATACTTTTCATGTTTATCAGCACTGCAGACTTTCAGTTTCAAATTAAATAAGTACTTTTGTACTTTGGATGTAGCATATGCCGTTTCCTAAACAAGAGGGAGTTGATTGAAAAATTCTGCGACAACGAGTTTGGGCATGACAGGATTTAGAAGCGAGAAAACTGCCATAAAAGCAATAGGGATTCGAACATTTTAAGATTGAGTAGAATATCAAGAAAGAGAGATAAAACAAATAATAAAAAGCACATGATTGGACGACCTACAGATTTTAGAATGCAGAAACAACTAAGTCACCTATCAATGCCTAAATAGAAATTCTGACTATATGAACGCGAAAACAAAAGCTGCCGATAAAATTGCTATTACTCAAATGTGTAGCGGCCACAGAGTGTCAATGCGGATGTATGGCCCCCATTCATTGAACGAGGATGGTACAATTATACCATTTGAGGAGCAAATGGCGATAGTATCTCACTATCTGCATAATCACGGATATAAATCTGCCAAGCCCTATGAGAACAAAGCCGAAGGATTGATAGAGGACATATATAATATTCATCAAAAGAATGTTGAAACCAATTGTGTATCGGATGCAAGTATTCAATATTCATTATTCTCGGATTTATTCTCTGTTCCATTTTTGCCAATAGACAATCCGAATTTTACTTTTATAGATTTATTTGCTGGCATTGGTGGTTTCAGAATAGCCATGCAGAATCTTGGAGGTAAATGCGTATTTTCTTCAGAATGGGATACACAAGCCCAAAAGACTTATCTTTTGAATTATGGTGAAGTACCTTTTGGTGATATTACCAAAGAAACTACTAAAGCATTTATACCAGACGAATTTGATGTCTTGTGTGCAGGATTCCCCTGCCAAGCCTTTTCTTTAGCTGGTAAAAGATTGGGATTTGAAGAAACGCGAGGTACATTATTCTTTGATGTGGCTGAAATCATCCGTCGCAAGCGTCCTAAAGCATTCTTCTTGGAAAATGTCAAAGGGCTGCTCATTCACGACAAAGGAAAGACCATTCAGACCATATTAAAAGTCCTAAGGGAAGATTTGGATTATTATGTACCAGACCCTCAGATAGTAAATGCCATGAATTTTGGTGTACCGCAACATCGGGAAAGAGTTTATATTGTTGGTTTCAGGAAAGACCAGAATGTAAACGAATTCACATATCCGTCACCAACGGATAAAACCAAAACTTTTGCTGATATTAAGGAAGAACATACAGTTTCTGCCAAATACTATTTATCCACTCAATATGTGAAAACACTTGTAGCACATAAGGAGAGACATGCAGCCAAAGGCAATGGTTTCGGTTATGAAATCATTCCCGACGATGGAGTGGCAAATGCTATTGTTGTTGGAGGTATGGGAAGGGAACGTAATCTTGTTATTGACACCAGACTTGAAGATTTCACACCTGTTACCAACATTAAAGGAGAAGTAAACAGAAAAGGTTTACGCAGAATGACACCAAGAGAATGGGCCCGACTGCAAGGTTTCCCAGATAACTTTATAATCGGAGTTGCTGATGCATCTGCATATAAACAGTTCGGAAATTCTGTTGCTATCCCTGCAATCCAAGCAACCGCTGAAGAAATCATTAAAAGAATAAACCTATCAAAATCTATTCAATATGGCACTAACAGGAAATAAAGGAGAATGGAGTGAAATATACACATTGTTCAAATTGTTGGGAGAAGGGAAAGTCTATGCTGGTGACCAAAATCTGAATAAGATTCAAGATCTATTCTATCCAATCATTATGATTCTTCGTGAAGAGAAAGATGGAAGATATAATTATAGACTACAAGATAAAGATGTGGTAATCCAAGAGCCAACAGGGGAGGAGTTATTACGTATTCCTGCATCGGTATTCCTTATCGAAGCCGAGAATCTGCTGAAAGTCATAAATAAAAATGACGGCACTTTTGGAGAACCCCAGATAGAAGCTTTCATGAATTGTATTTATTGCCATTCATTGAAAGCAAAATCTTCTGATAAGACGGATATTCGAATCGTATTGCACGACCGCAGAACAAAAATCAACTCCGAAATGGGATTCAGCATTAAGTCCCAATTAGGAGGAGATTCGACATTGTTGAATGCAAGCAAAGCTACTAATTTTAACTTTAAGATAACTGGAGTTGATTTTTCAGATGACGAAATAGCAACAATCAATGCCATCAATCCCAAACGTAATAAAGTTATTGAAAGAGTGAATGCAATTAAGAAGAAAGGTGCATCATTGATATTCGAGAAAGTGGACAATACAACATTCCGAAATAACCTTGTTATGCTAGATGGCGATTTACCTGCTATTATTGCAAACTTATTGTTGGAGCAGTTGAATACAGGTGTGTCAACATTGAAAGAATTGGCGGAAAAGATTACTGAAACCAATCCGCTGAAATACGATGTAGAACAGACTTCGCCATTTTATGCATACAAAATCAAACATCTATTAACTTCGACAGCATTGGGAATGATGCCAGCAACTGCATGGAGTGGCAAGTTTGAAGCGAACGGAGGTTATTTGGTCGTAAAAAAAGATGGTGATATACTTTGTTATCACTTCTATGACCGTAATCGATTTGAAGATTATTTATTCTCAAATGCTTATTTGGAACGTTCTAGTACAAAACGCCATGAATATGCATCCATCATAAAAGAGGCAGATGGTTCATTGTCATTCAAATTAAACTTTCAAGTCAGATTGAAATGACATAAATAATAGAGACATATTGCATCACCAAATCTCACGCTCACAGCGCCCCATAAATCTACAGTTCTATCACTCATACCCATGGCCAACTTTAGCCCTAACATACAAACCACAGACAGTCGCGAGAAGGAAATCCGACATGTCACCCTTTGGGGTGCTCTGGGCAACCTGTTGCTACTGGTATTCAAGTTTTTTGCTGGCATCATGGGGCATAGTGCGGCGATGATTGCCGACGCCGTTCATTCGCTGAGCGACTTTGCTACAGATGTGGTCGTCTTGCTCTTTGTCAGACTGGCGGGCAAGCCCAAAGATCGCGACCATGCCTATGGCCACGGCAAATATGAAACACTGGGCACAGCCATCATCGGACTCACACTGCTGGGCATCGGACTGATGATCCTATGGCAAGGCGCAACAACCGTCTATGCCGTATGTCAAGGCGAAAAGATTGAGAGTCCAGGTACGATTGCCCTGATTGCCGCCCTCGTATCTATCGTGGTGAAAGAAATCCTCTACCAATACACAGCCAGAAAAGGGCGACGACTGAATTCTCCCACTATGATCGCCAATGCTTGGCATCACCGCAGCGATGCGTTCTCATCTATCGGAACTACGATCGGTATCGGCGGCGCTATCCTGCTGGGCGAATCGTGGATCATACTCGACCCTCTGGCGGCTATCATTGTGAGCCTGCTCATCGTGCGTGCAGCATATAAATTATTATTACCCTGTATCGACGAATTGCTGGAGCGTGCATTGCCTGAAGATGAGGAACAATTCATCTACGAAGTGATAGGCCGACACACAGAAGTCTCCGACCCACACAACCTGCGCACTCGCCGCATCGGCGAATACCGCGCTATCGAAATGCATATCCGCATGGATGGTGAAACGACGATCAGCGAAGCGCACAAAGTGACCCGAGCCATCGAGGACACACTGCGCGAAAGATTTGGCAAGAAGACGATTATCAATACTCACGTAGAACCCACCAAGGGAGCATAGCCCCCTCACAGACCGACCAACATATCCCCTACTCGCACAACACCGACATATGAGAAAACGCACCAAGATATCACTAATCCTGACCCTAACACTTATTATATTAATAGGTGTGCTTTGGGGCGGAGCAGCCTACCTCGTAAGGTTCGCCCTGACGCCCCCACGTTCTGCGGATTTTGCAACGACAAGTTGGCAACGACAATACGACAGATACCCGGGGATGCAGGCATGGCATGACAGTCTGACAAGCCAAAATGCCCTACGCGACACATTTATGGTATGCGAAGACGGCACTAAGCGACATGCTTACTACATCAAAGCCGCGACACCGACTCCCAAGACTGCGGTCCTGATACACGGCTATATGGACAATGCTATCGGCATGATGATGCTGGCACGAATGTATGAGCGAAACCTGGGCTGCAACGTTTTCCTGCCCGACCTGGAATACGCGGGTCTAAGCGAGGGCACACACATCGGCATGGGCTGGCGCAACAGCCGCGAGGTAGCACGGTGGATCAACACCCTGCCCGCACACTTCGGCGATAGTCTGTCGGTCATAGTACACGGCATCTCGATGGGTGCAGCCACTACGATGATGCTATCCGCTCAGGACTCCATCCCCAGCATCGCCGCCTATGTCGAAGATTGTGGTTATACGGATGTATGGAGTCAATTTGCCAAGGAGTTGAAAGAGGATTTCGGTCTGCCTGCATTCCCCTTGCTCTACATTGCCTCGTGGATGTGCGACGCCAGATATGGATGGAATTTCACCGAAGCCTCGGCGCTGAATCAAGTGGCTAAATGCCGCCTGCCGATGCTCTTTATCCACGGCGACGCAGATAAATTCGTACCCACCGCGATGGTACACCCATTATACGAGGCTCACCCTGGACCTAAGGAACTATGGCTTGCGCCGAACACCGAGCACGCTCTGTCCTACAGCAATTATCCTGAAGAATACACACAACGCGTAGAAAAATTCCTGCACGAGTATGCCGGATGGTAGAACGGCACATCTGCACACGTTGATCAAAACACAGACAACTATGTCTACGTTCAAACAAGACCATCTTTATTTCAATTAGATAATCATTAATCACCCATAAAAAACTGTATTTCTTATGTTAAAAAAATGTTGCCTACTTTTACTCAGTTTCTCACTATTCTGCACCGCACAATGTCAAAACACAAATAAATGTTGTCAGAACGGCAAATATAAGGAGATAGAACGTCTCACACCTAATTATTCAAAGGGCAAAACCAACACCGTAGAGGGAGTCATCCTGCACCACACCGCAGAACCTACTGCCGAAAAATCGCTGGCTATCCTCACTGGTACAGAACGCAAGGTCGGCGCACACGTAGTGATCGACACCGACGGTACACGCTTCATCCTGTGCAAACCAACAGTAGTCACATGGCACGCTGGCCACTCTATCCTGAACGGCAAGGAGGGATGCAACAATTTCACTATTGGTATCGAATTTCAGGGCAACACCCTCGAAATGCCCCTAACCGAAGATCAAATCGACAGCGCCATCGAATACCTGCTCCCCCTGATCAAAAAGTACAATATTCCTATCAAAAATATTGTGACACACGAGACCATCAGAAATGCTTACATGAAAAAATATCCCAACAAGCGCGTGAGCGGTAAGGTGGACATCACACCCACGGAATACAAACGATTCATGGAAAGACTGAATGCGGCGTTGGCTGAACAAAAATAAGCCACATTAGTTTGAATAAAAAAACAGCAGTTAGCTGGAGAAAGTCGAATCTCCAACTAACTGCTGTCTTTTTTTTTAGAGAATTGAGGATAAGTAATTAATATCTCAAGAAACTGTTTGATTTTCTATTTTCAATATCATATCGCAAGCCTATTGTATTCAGGTTTCCATTTATCCTTTTCTTCATAATACTTTTTTCTTGCTTCGGCATATTATATATAGTAGCACCTTTTGTCCTATAGTATGGGAGTTTGAAGAGAGAGGGGAATATTATTGTCCTAAATATTGAGCTATAGTAGAGAGCAGATTTTTAAATCTACCAATCACCTTATCCAAGGTTTCTTCAGTAATTGGGAGTCTGTGGCTTTTATAGCTATCGACAGGTGCGCTACCACTCCAATTCATTGAAATATTTTCATTGTCTATTCGAAACAGCTTATAGTGCCACTTGATGTGCCCAAACTCATCATCTTTCATCTCAGTAACTCTATTTATTGAGCAACCATCTGTATAAAGTGCTCCAACCTCTATATCAAAATCAATTCTTAATGCTTCGTCTTGGAGTATCTTATGCATATCCTCCATACACTCTTGCATTACCTTCTTGATCGTATCATACATCGTAGAAGGCAACATTATAATGTCATCTGGGAAAATAGCATCATACTCTCGAATCCAATCCAAAGCTTGAACTGTATTTTGATTGACAACAATACTTAAAGCCCTACACTTGCCACAATTTACTTCTGTTAGATAGTATAATGTTCTGCATTTTTCTCCCGGACACAGGAAACAATCACCCTTTTTCATTTCATAAATGTATAATATAAAATATGGTCACAAAGATACTAAAAAAATGCCATTTAGAGTATCTATTAACAATAAGGAAATGACGTTTTCAAAAAAAAGCAAAAAAAAAATCATCCCTACACTGCTTTAGGTTTTATCGGCATTCTGGCCACATTTTGAAATGTTAAAAAAATCAACAAAGATCAATTAAGATGAAGACGGGGTGTGCAGGGTTGTATCTTTGCACCGTTGTCAAATGACAACAGCGCTCTATGACTTATTGCACAACTGAATTTTTCGCTAGAGGTAGCGAAAAGGCTTCAATGATCTTTTGGTAGGGATCTACTCCCACTCTCCATGCGTTTACGCCGTACCAAAACAAAAAAAGAGAAACATTCTTTCGAACATTTCTCTCTGATGAACGTGCGCCTGATAGGACTCGAACCTACACGTCTCGCGACACCAGATCCTAAGTCTGGCGCGTCTACCAATTTCGCCACAGGCGCTTAGACGGGTGCAAAGATACGACTTTTTTCTGAATAAGAGAGAAAATGCAAACTTTTTTCTATAAAATGCAAAATGCAGGTATTTGACAAGAATTTGCCAACTCCATTTTTCAAAAACAGAGGCACATTTCTACAAAAGAGAAAAAATGCGTTAAGAAATGCAAGAAAGCAGCAACAAAAGTCCTCAAAATTTTTTGGTACTAAAATCTTTTCGTAAATTTGCTACCGCCTTCACAAGGTTTTCACACTTTTAGCTGTAAATATTAATATTACGTGTTAAGATGAGGGAATCATGGAAGGGCAAATAAAACGAAAAATTTAAAACCATTTTATTAATAAATTTTATGGCAACATTAGATTTAACCAAGTACGGTATTACCGACGCTGTGGAAGTGCTCCACAACCCTTCGTACGAAGTATTGTTCGAAGAAGAAACTAAGGAAGGCCTCGAAGGCTACGAAGTAGGTCAAGTGACTGAACTCGACACAGTGAACGTGATGACTGGTATCTACACTGGTCGTTCACCTAAGGACAAGTTCTTCGTGATGAACGAAGCAAGCAAAGACACTGTGTGGTGGACTTCTGAAGAATACAAGAACGACAACAAACCTGTAAGCGAAGAAGCTTGGGCTGACCTTAAGGCTAAGGCTGTAAAGCAACTTAGCGGCAAGCGTCTCTTCGTGATGGATACATTCTGCGGTGCAAACCCTGCAACTCGCTTGAAAGTACGCTTCATCATGGAAGTAGCATGGCAAGCACACTTCGTGAAGAACATGTTCATCCGTCCTACTGAAGAAGAACTCGCAGCTTACGGCGAACCTGACTTCGTATGCTACAACGCTTCTAAGACTAAGGTGGACAACTACCAAGAACTTGGCTTGAACTCTGAAACTGCTACAGTATTCAACCTCAAGACAAACGAACAAGTGATCCTCAATACTTGGTATGGTGGTGAAATGAAGAAGGGTATGTTCTCTATCATGAACTACTTGAACCCATTGAAGGGTATCGCTTCTATGCACTGCTCTGCTAACACTAACATGGAAGGTACTGACACTGCTATCTTCTTCGGTCTCTCTGGTACTGGTAAGACCACTCTCTCTACTGACCCCAAGCGTCTCCTTATCGGTGACGACGAACACGGTTGGGACGAAGAAGGTGTATTCAACTACGAAGGTGGTTGCTACGCTAAGGTGATCAACCTTGACAAGGAAAGCGAACCAGATATCTTCAACGCTATCCGTCGCAATGCATTGCTCGAAAACGTAACTGTTGCTGCTGATGGTAAGATCGACTTCGCAGATAAGAGCGTGACTGAAAATACTCGCGTATCTTATCCTATCGAACACATCAACAACATCGTTAAGCCAGTTTCTAAGGGTCCTCACGCTCACCAAGTGATCTTCCTTTCTGCTGACGCATTCGGTGTATTGCCTCCAGTTTCTATCCTCGACGACCAACAAGCTCAATACTACTTCCTCTCTGGATTTACAGCTA
This sequence comes from Prevotellaceae bacterium, assembly GCA_021153165.1. Taxonomy (GTDB): domain Bacteria; phylum Bacteroidota; class Bacteroidia; order Bacteroidales; family Bacteroidaceae; genus Alloprevotella. The sequence continues at coordinate 29,940 of JAGKTZ010000006.1, read as the reverse complement.
AGTTGGCAGGTACAGAACGTGGTATCACCGAACCAACTCCAACATTCTCTGCTTGCTTCGGTGCTGCATTCTTGAGCTTGCACCCAACTAAGTATGCTGAAGAACTCGTGAAGAAGATGAACGCAGTAGGCGCTAAGGCTTACCTCGTTAACACTGGTTGGAACGGTTCTGGCAAGCGTATCTCTATCAAGGATACTCGCGGTATCATCGACGCTATCCTCGACGGTAGCATCAATACTGCTCCTACTAAGACTATTCCTTACTTCAACTTCGTAGTTCCTACAGAATTGCCTAACGTAGATCCTAACATCCTCGATCCACGTGACACTTACGACTGCGCTTGCAAGTGGGAAGAAAAGGCTAAGGACCTCGCTGGTCGCTTCATCAAGAACTTCGCTAAGTTCACTGGTAACGAAGCAGGTCAAGCACTCGTTGCTGCTGGTCCAAAGCTCTAATCAATTAGAAAAGATTAGATCTTATAAATACAAACCTCGTGCCTACATGGTGCGAGGTTTGATTTTTATATCTATTTATATGGTTTCCCAAAAGAAACTTTATCGTTTTAATATTTTATAAAGGAGAAAAATCACGAAATGAAGTGTTTTTTTATTTTTTCTTTACAATTCGTTTGCTAGAGATGCAAAATTATATATATTTGCAACGCTAAACTAAACTTTAATGCTTATGAAAAGAAATTTTTACTCTGTAACACGCGTTTTATTATTTGTCCTTTGCTTATTCTCTGCAACGGCACTTAATGCTCAAAAGGGTTGGGAGCAAGTACACGAATTACCCTACACCAACGCTATGCACTTATCAAGTGAGGGCAACCTCCTATTAGCCGACCTCACCTATGACGAGACTAGCGGCATCTACCTGTCGACAGATGGTGGCGAAAATTGGACCAAGACCAATGCGGCAGGTTATTCTTACAATTTGTTTGTCGAAAATGACGAGTATATCTTTGCTGCCGGCATGGGTTGTAAGGTGGCACGTTCTGATGACGGCGGTAAGACTTGGGAAGTACTCAGTTATGCCCGCAACGTAGTAGACCTTATCGGCGAAGAAAATATCGAATGGTCAAATGCTTATGCTATGGCACTCCACGACGGCAAACTCTTTGTGGGCGACTTCTGCGGCGGTGGTGTGATTTATTCTGAAGATAACGGCGAAACTTGGGTAAACACCGACATCGCTTCACTCTCATACGGCGAAGCTGACCCTAAGTTGGGTAAGCAACCTGTTGAAAATATTTACAACCTCGTTTCATACAATGGCGAACTCTACGCTTTCGGTGTCTATTTCGTTTTCCGCTATGACGCAGCCACCAATGCTTGGGAAACAATCGCTAGCAACAGTAACTTCATGGCTGTATCTGCCATCTATCAAGGTACACTCTGCCTCGGCCGCAGTGTGATCAATGATAGTTATGATGCAGACTTTGTCGTTACCCTAAACAAAGATGGCGAATGGGGTGCTTTGGCTCGACCCGAAACTTACGACAACAACATTCGCGCCATGCATGCTGATGGCAAGCACCTCTTTGTAGGTATGCAGTACAACAAACTCTACCACACCAGCAACGGCGGTGAAACATGGCAAGAGCTCAGCAAGAACTACCCCAGCGGCAGTGTGCCAATGTTCATTCGCACTGACGACAAATATGTTTACTTGGCGTGCTATCACAGCTGGTCCAACGAAAGCGGTCTGTGGCGCTTGGAAAAGTCTGAACTCGAAGGAGAAGTAGAAGGCATCGGCAACATTAATACCGACAACAAAGCGACAACAACATACGACCTCAGCGGTCGCCGCGTATTGCAACCCAGCAAGGGATTGTATATCGTGAATGGCAAAAAGACCTATTTGAAATAATCTCATTTAGCCAATATCATCAAGGAGGCGGAGCGCCATACTCTGCCTCCTTTTTTCAACCTTATGCGTATGAAAAAAGCATTTCTTCTGTGCAGTTTCTGCCTCGCACTTTCAGCACAAGCCAGTTCCGACGATGTTTTATTGCACGAGTGCAACTTTGACAATGGCATCCCAACAGAATATGCCACTTATGACTTAGATCAGCAAACTCACCACTACACGATGGTGCAGGCTGGTTTGGATACGGGAAAGCCATGGACAGCGTTGCGCGAACGTGGCACAGATGGTAATTACTATGCAGCAAGCACATCTAAATATAAAGTACCAAAAGGCGAAGAAGCACAGCCAGCCAATGACTGGCTGGTTACTCCCGGCATGCGCATCCCTACAGCGAAGACAAAGATCACATGGCGAGCACAATCGCTGTGCGAGAATGTAATGAAAGGCGATACCTACGAGGTGCGTGTCTCCACAACGGGCAACAAACCTGAAGACTTTGTTGACGCACCTGTCATTACAATCGAAACTGAGGCCATCAACCAGTGGACAGAGCACACTGCAGACCTCAGCCAGTACGCCGACCAATACGTGCATATAGCTTTTGTCAACCGCACCCACGCCGGCGAGATACTAGCTATCGACGACATCCGCATCAGCAGTTTGCACAGTGCTTACGAAGTAATCCGCGCAATAGACACCCACGTTTTCGGCACAGAGGAACACACCCTCGCCGGCATTCTCCGTTCAAACTCTGTAGATGGTATCAAGAATTTCACAGCTTGTTGCTTGGTGGACGGAAAAGAATACCGCCGCGACTTCACCGACGTAGATATCAATAGCGGCGAGGACTTTCGTTTTGAATTTCCTGAAACATTCTCCGCTGCGTATGGCGACACGCTGCACTACAGAATGTGGGTGGATATCGAAGGTTACCGTCCCGACACTCTGGATGCCTATTTCGTCAGCATGCTGTTTCGCCCTTCGCGCCGCACCGTTGCAGAAGAAGGCACAGGTATGTGGTGCGGTTATTGCCCACTTGGTACAGTAGCAATGGATAGGATGAAGAAAAAATATCCCGACACATTTATCGGTATTGCCGCCCACTACGACGATATATTGGAGGTCGAAGGCTATATTCGCCAGTTCCACCTCAGTTCTTATCCCATGTTCTTAGTCAATCGCAAGTACGAAGCAGTACCCATGGTATTGGCGCAAATAAATGGTAAGACCGACTACACCACAATGGAGGGCGCTATAGAAACTGCACTACTCCATGAACAAAGTCAAGTGACCACCGCCGATGTACATCTGACCTCCTCAGAAGTTGACAAGATGATAAGCGTACAGGCAGAAGCCTGCTTTGCCATCCACGAGGACAACGCAGACTATCGCTGGGCATTCGTTGTCGTAGAAGATGGTATGGAAGATACTAAATTCTACCAAGCCAACTATATGAGTGGTCATACAGAATACAATCTTGATGGTTATGAGAACAAGGCAGAACGCATTTATCCCTATACCTTCAACGATGTTGCCTTGAGTATCGCTGGTCAGTTGAATGGTTTCGAAGGATCTGTTCCTACTAAGTTAAAAGCCGGCGAAGCCTATACTTTCCAACACCAATTCGAAGTCAGCAATATGCAAAATCCCAACAACGTGCGCATAGTCGCAATGCTCCTCGATGCTCAGGGACACGTAGTCAACGCTACACAGACGCCGCTTCACACAACAGGAATCACAACAACTCCTAACGATAGCAGTCTTGCGCCTATCATTGGATATTATAGTCTGGACGGACGCCGTTTCAGTACGCCAATACGAGGCATAAATATCATCCGCCGTGCTGATGGCAGCACACAAAAGGTAATCAGATAAGCCTGAGACGATATGCATGACACACAAAAGAAAAACTGATAGAATCGTGCAAAGGTAATGAACGAAACCTATTTCGCACACTTTGGCCATATTCTATAAAATAAACAAAGAGACTTTCGCAAAAATCCCACATCAAGGATTCTAAGAAGGTCTCTTTCACTTTTTATAAAATCAAAGATTGTCTATTCCACCCTACGCAATTCTACGCCGACATTTGCGATTCCTGGCAGAGTAGTCATTCTCATACGATGCACAATATAGATATTTCCTTTAGCACCTACTGGTAGTTGCAAAGTATCAATGGGAACAATATATTGGAAGTTTGAAATGCCCGTGCCCAAGTTATCACCTTTGTCGCTTACCAAATGGCAATCGATGGTATCGAGTGAAGTTTTTATCAAGGCTACGGGTTGTAGAGAATCAGTGGTATCTTTATGAGAAGAACTCACCCAACGCTGTGAGAACTCTACTTGCAAATCCTTGAAAGGATAGGGATTGGCAGTAGATGTTCTGATGCCTAAATTCAAGGTATAGGGTCCTGCTTCCTGCAAAGAGTCTATTACAAAATGCAGCGTATCGCGCATGTACCATCCTTCTTTGGGAAACGATTTGTATTCACCAAAAGCTAAATGCTCATCACATGCAACAAGCAGAGTGGAAACAATGACAAATCCTCCCGCCAGAAAGCGAGAGGATATCTGATGCCATATATTTTTAAGGTGAGTTTTCATTTATTCTCCTTGTTTTTGTCCCGAATTGGCAGCACCGCCATCATGTCTTCTGCCATTACGTCTGAAGTCGCCGCGACGTCTGTTGTTGTCCCTACGACCTTGATTATTTCTTTCGCCACCCTGTGATGTATTCGCCTTTTCTGCATTCACAGTTGCGCCGTCTACTTCTTTGGGTTGGTTGTTTTCTCCGCGACCGCCTTTACCTCGATTGTTTTTCTTCTTTTTCTTTTGCTTGTCAAAGCGGGTAAGGTCTTCCTGTTCTACTAAGTCTATAGGCTTTTCGGGTTCTTGTATAGATTCATCATTTAGGTCAAGCGGTTTCTCTCCTCGTTTGTTCATCTCGATGACTTGATGTGCACGAGCAGCCGAGATGGTTTCGAGATTTACCGCCATACGCTTATCCGTGCTATAAGTAATCATCTCAGACAATATATCCGCCTTGAAGAAATAGTAGGTAGCGTCTGCCGTTTCCAACTGAATATCGCGAGAAGGCAACTTGCGGAATGATTCTACATAAGTATCCACTTCGTAATTCAAGCAGCATTTCAATTTTGCACACTGTCCAGCCAACTTTTGAGGATTTGGCGAAATATCTTGGAAACGTGCTGCAGCTGTAGAGACAGAGTTAAAATTCTTCACAAAAGTTGCACAACAAAGTTCGCGACCACATGGTCCAATACCACCGATACGTCCAGCCTCCTGGCGCGCACCGATTTGTTTCATTTCGATACGTACGTGAAATTCCTCGGCCAGGACTTTGATCAACTTACGGAAGTCTACACGTGCATCGGCGATATAGTAGAAGATAGCCTTATTGCCATCACCTTGATACTCGACGTCACCGATTTTCATATCGAGTTCCAAGTCCTTGGCAATTTGTCGTGAACGAATCATCGTTTCTTGTTCACGCGACTTAGCCTCTTCCCACTTTTCCAAGTCGGCAGGTTTCGCTTTTCTATAAATACGCTTGATTTCGGTGCCGGGTTTCAGATGCGCCTTCTTCATTTGAAGGGGCACCAACTGACCTGTCAGCGTCACCACGCCGATATCGTGGCCAGGCGATGCCTCTACGGCCACAATATCACCCTTTTCCAGGGGCAACTTATTATCGTTGTGAAAATATCCCTTACGCGTATTTTTGAATTGTACCTCCACCAGGTCCGTCCAATCCGTATTGCCCGGCACATCTGCCAGATAGTCGTAAGTATTGAGTTGTTTATCTTGTCGACCACAACCCTTTGCGCAAAAACCTCTCAGCTGAGGTGCTATTTGAAAGTCTTTTTCCATTGTGGATGTTTATCTGTGTAGAGAACGTTAGACCTGTGCAAAGACGGAGCCAAGCACTCAAGAAACGTCCCTTATCATATATTAAAATGTATGTTTATCTATCATCTGATGATGAGTACTATCATGCGTAGTCCGAAGTCGAAGAAGATCATCTTGGGATTTACATTTTGCCCCACGTCGCGTCGTGCTTCCTCCACGGCTTCCATAATCTCCACCACATTGCGCTCGTTGATGAATCGGGCGAAACGTACTGAGAAATCGCTTTCCTTTTGACTCATAAAGTTGAGTTCGGGAATCTGGAAGTTGTACATAAAATTTTCTCGCACGAGATAGAGTACATAATCCAAGAAATCCTTTTGTCGCTCCCTACCCCAATCGGCTATTTCCTCCGACCAGTTTTTTATTCCCTTGATGTCGCGCTGATAACACATACGCATCAACTGCACGAAGCGCTCAAAGAAATCACCATTGTCTGCATCTACTCTGATTTGCTTCAGGGCGCGTGTAAAGTTGCCAGCACTTTGGTGCGCGATTCTGCGGGCATCTGCTTCCTGCAAACCGCATTGTTGTATCAGGGCATTGGCCACATCTTCTTTCGAGAGGGGTTTGAATGCCACCCTTTGTGTTCGGCTCAATATCGTGGTGAGTAGTTTATCGGAATTGTTACTTACCAAAATGAAGACCGTTTGCTTTGGCGGTTCCTCCAGTATCTTTAGCAATTTGTTGGCAGCTTGCACATTCATCAGTTCGGGCAGCCAGATGATCATCACCTTGTATCCGCCTTGCTGGGAAGTAAGTGAAAGTTTTCGCAATATCTGATCGCTTTCTGCCACGCCGATTTGCGCTTGTTGGTTTTGCACAAGCATCCGTTCCAGCCATTCCTGATAATCTACGTAGGCTGATGTGCGCAGCATCTCGCGCCAGTCTTTCAGATACATATCACTGACGGCTTCGCCGCTTTGTCCCTTGGGCTTGATCACGGGAAATACAAAGTGCAAGTCGGGGTGTACGAAATCACCCGCCATCTTGCATCCCTGACATTGACCACAGGGCTGCCCTTCGTTGGGATTTTTACACAAGAGAGCTTGGGCGAAGCGCAGGGCTACGGCCAATTTACCGCTACCCTCGGGTCCGCAGAAGAGCAGAGCGTGAGGCACAGCATTCTCGTGCAATTGGCGCGCCAACCTGGCTTGTATTTCTTTTTGTCCGACGATGCTCGTCATATATCTTTTATGCTAATTTGATTATTATAAAGAGCCTTCCTACTAATATATGCGGCGGGCAATTTCTGCAATGCTATCCACCGCCGATACGGTATAGAAGTGTATACTGGGTACACCTCGTGCCATCAACTCCTTGCACTGTGCCACGCCCCACTCGATGCCGAGTGCTTTCACTTCGTCGTCTGTCTTGCACTTCAAGGCTTCGCGCGCCAAGGTTTCGGGAAAATCGCAGTGAAAGGTCTTGGGTACTACGGAGAGTTGGGAAAGCTTGGTCAAGGGTTTGATGCCTGGGATAATAGGCACTTCTATGCCCTCGTTTCGTGCGCGCTCTACGTAGCGGAAATAGGCTTCGTTGTCGTAGAAGAGCTGCGTCACGCCATACTCGGCACCCAGTTCAACCTTGCGTTTGAACCACCCGAAATCTGTATCCAAATTGAGTGCTTCTTCGTGCTTTTCAGGATAGCAGGCCACACCATAACTAAACGGTGTGCCTGGCACTTTGATGGGCGTACCATCTACGAAATAGCCGGCGTTGAAGGCATTGATTTGTTCCTGCAGTTCGGTGGTATGAGCGTAACCATCTGGTGTGGGTTGGAAGTGTGCGTCTTCCTTTGCCTTATCTCCACGTAGCACCAGCAAGTTTTCGATGCCCAGAAACTGTAAATCGAGAAGCACATATTCGGTTTCTTCGCGCGTGAATCCCGAGCAGAGGATATGGGGTACGACGGGGATGTGATATTCGTTTTGAATCGCGGCAGCCACCGCCACCGTGCCAGGACGACGACGCAGACGCGAGCGCTGCATCAAGCCATCGCCCAAATCGCGATAGACGTACTCCGAACGATGTGTGGTGATGTTGATATAGGCAGGCGAGAATTCGCGCAAACGGTCGATCGTCTTCTTCAACCCAGCAATACCAGTGCCCTTGAGCGGCGGCAAAACTTCAAACGAGAACGCCGTGCTCTGACTCGACTTTATATAATCAACTATTTTCATACAATTCGTTACTTTTCCACTAACGGGCTTTTTCACCCATTCTGCAAAATTATAAAAAAGGGCGGGATAGACCAAAAGAAAAGGCAGTTTCTTTCCAACCTATCACTCATTTGCAACCACAGGGCAAATCTCGCCAGACAGATTCTTAAAATACGTTAATCCGAATTTGGATTTCTGAGAAAAAAGTATTATCTTTGTATTACAAACACAGAGGGAAGCGAGCGCATCGCTATTCCCTCTTTTTTTATGCCCATTTTCAGGAAGAAAAGACAGTATTTTCGCAGAAAAAAGTCAAGAATTTGTTGAAAAAAGGTTAGGGAAAGTTGAAATTTGCTTAGACCTTTTTTCAACAACCTCAAAGGAAATTTTGAAAAGGCCCGTTTATTTTTCAAAAAGCCAAAGCAAAGACGCAAACGAAAGTTAAATCTTCACAAACTTTCTTAACAAAAAGAGGCATCGTGCACCCTCTATTTTTGCCATTTTTTAAGCAAACAAGAAATACATCAAACTTCGGCAAAAGGGCGTTTGTCTATAAAAATAGCGCAAGAAGAAAAAAACTACACAAAAAAGAAGGCGTGATAAATCTTTTTTCCATATCTTTGCGCTAATGAGTCAAATTGAGCGCATCACATACTTGGCCGAACAACTTCCGCCCATCACACTGGACGAAATGAAATCTATTCGATTGATGAACCGAATGGATACGAAATTTGTGACTAATACTGAAACGCTCATAGAACTGCTCAAATTGGCGAAAGGCTTGTACTATTCACAATGTATAGACGGCAGCCGCATCAGTTCCTACCGCACGCAATATTGGGACGACCTGGGCGATCACAAGATGTTTCATACGCACCTGTGCGGACACTTGCCTCGCACCAAAGTCAGAGTGCGCACCTACGTGGGTTCTGATCAATCCTTCCTGGAAATCAAGAAAAAGGACAATCACGGCAAGACGAAGAAAAAACGTATCACCGTGCCTTCACTCGAAGCCGTAATCAACGATCACTACGGCGAGGAATTTCTGCAGGAACTGACCGAGTTTTCTTTCGACCAAATCCAGCCCACACTGGGCAACGAGTTCAAGCGCATCACCTTGGTCAACTACAACAAGACCGAACGCCTGACCATCGATTTCGACATCCACTTTCACAACAGAGAGACAGGGCGCAGCGCAGAGAACGACCACGTGGTAATCATCGAGTTGAAACGCGACGGACGCATACCCTCGCCCATCCTACCCCTGTTGCGACAATTGCGTGTCAAACCCTCGGGTTTCAGCAAGTACTGCATCGGGACTGTGGTGACTAACTCTGAAATCAAGCAAAACCGATTCAAAAAAAGATTGGCTAAGGTCATGAAACTTATTGAAAAACCTCTGCCATCTGCATTCCAAGAAAATCAGCAACAATAAAACCTTACACATCTAATATTAATAAAAATGAACGATCTCTTAAGCAATTTTTTCAGCGCAAGTAACTTCTGTTTCACAGTACCCTTGTTCGAACTTCTCTCAAGTTTCTTGCTCAACACGATAGTAGTGTTCATCATCATACACTTTCTCTATTATCCCAAGGGACGTCGCAGAGATTATTATTTCACCTTCCTGATGCTGTCCATCAGTATCTTCATGCTGATCTACCTCTTGCTCGGCAACTCCTCGGATATGGGTATTGGCGCCGCGCTGGGACTCTTTGCTATCTTTGGTATCATCCGCTATCGCACAGAGAGCGTACCCATTCGCGAGATGACCTACCTATTCTTCCTTGTCGCACTATCGGTGCTCAATGCTAAGTCGGGCGATATAAACTTCCTGGGCAGATTGGTCATCAATGGAGTGATGATTTTGACAGTATGGGGCGCCGAACGCCTGCTGTCTAACCACAAGGAAGGTTGCAAGTTCGTGAAATACGACAACATCGAACTTATTAAGCCTGAAAAGCACGAAGAATTGAAACAAGATCTGGAGGCGCGCCTCGGTGTCAAAGTGACCCGCGTAGAAGTCGGTGCCGTGGATTTCCTGACCGACATGACGATGCTGCGCGTCTTCTACGAAGATCCAAATAAGGAAATCAAATCCGTAGACCGTCTCATTAAAATCAATCAAGAAAATGGCTTCTAAAAAAATCCTTTTTGCCGCAGCCCTCGCGCTCTGCTCTGCTACAAGCGCTATCGCACAAAGCGACTTTGGGGTTTGGACTGAAATCGGCGTAGAGAAGAGTTTCAACAAGAAATTCTCACTCGAAGCAAGCGTAGAAAATCGTATGGCCAACAACGCTACACAGCCTCAGCGCTGGAATGCTGCGATTGGTGGCTCATACAAACCTTTGAAATGGCTGAAGCTTGGCGCTGGTTACGTATTTATATATAATAGAAATTTCCAAGAGGCCGAGGAAAAATACAAGGAGAACGACGAAGGAGAAATCGTTCTAGGTAAGGACGGCAAACCCATCATCGAAGGTTACAACGTAGACCACGACTATTGGCGTCCCAGACACCGCGCCTACTTCGACGTGCAAGGAAAAGTTGACGTTGGCCGCTTCTCAATATCTCTGAGAGAACGCTATCTCTACAACTATTACGTAGAAACAGAAGCATTGCGCGACAAATACCGCAACCCCTCGCAACCAGGATACAGCGGCAACTTGTATCCATTCAACGGCATGGAGTTCATGAAGTACGAGCAAGAGACAGACACCAAGAAGGCGAAATCAAAACACTCCCTCCGCACTCGCCTGCAAGTGGAATACGATATCAAAGGTGTACCCTTGACGCCATTTGTATCTTGCGAATTGACCAACGAATTAAGCAATGCAATGCAATATGATAAGGTAAGAGCACAAGCTGGTGTGGAATGGAAAATCAACAAGAAGCATATTTTGAGCGGCGCCTACCTTTATCAAAACGAAAACCAAGAAATTGGTCCCAACGAGTCACTTCATGCAATAAAACTAGGTTATAAATTCAAATTCTAAACACGATGAAACGTTCTTTATTACTCATATTTGCGTTGGTATGTACTTTTGCTGTAAAAGCGCAAAGTCTGGACTATCTGACAGTACGCACTATTGAAGGCACAGAACAGAGTTTTTCGTTAGACCAACTGAAACTCACTTTTGCAGATGGCAAAGTCGTGGCGACAAGTAAGGGCGAAACGACTACATTTGATTTTGCCAACCTGGACTTTATGTTTTTCACTGCAGAACCTACTGCTATTGAAAATATGTCTGATGGCGGATGCACAGTAAGTATTGTCGGCGGCAACCTGCAAACCAACGCACCTGCAGGAAGTACTATCCACGTATTTACGCCTGATGGCAAGCGCGTAGGTCAAAGCAGCCTCAACAGAGGTGTTTACCTCGTACAAATTAATGGACGTACATATAAGACGATCGCTCGATGAAAAAGATAATTACCCTACTTTCTTTCGCCGCCATTAGTTCTGCTGCCCTTGCACAAACGGCGCGGATACACTGCGGTGCATTTACTTACACCGCACCGGTGAGCGAGGTATCTCGCATTACGACAAGTGCGGACGGCACGGCGGTAACGTTTGACACCAACGCCTTCTCGGCGGCAGAAATCGATAGTGTGACGTTCGAATATCGTACCTACGATGCACATACAATATATGTAAATTATAGTGCGACTCAGGTTGATATCACAATGCCTTTGGCACTGCGCGAACAGTTTACATCCAGTGCAGATGGAGCGCATGTTTATTTGGAAGCCGACCCTGCTTATCAAGAGGAACTTACCTATTATTTGTCGGGCACGTCGCAAAATGGCTCTTTCACCATGGAAGGCGACTACAAGTCTACAGTTATATTGGACAATGTCAGCCTGACGAGCAACAAGGGTGCGGCCTTTGACATCCAAAATGGGAAGCGTATCAAAATTCACATGATCGAGGGCAGTGTCAACAACTTCTCCGATGCAAAAGGTGGCACACACGACGCTTGCTTCTTTGTCAACGGTCACCCAGAACTATCCGGCAACGGCACACTCAACATCACGGGCAACACCAAGCACGCCTACGCTTCAGACGAGTACTCACACTTTGAAGCAAGCTTTGGTCGCCTCAACGTACTCGGCGCAGTGAGCGACGGCATGCACATCGAGCAATACCTGAAGACTCAGGGCGGCACCTATAATATTAAGGGCACAGGCGGCGATGGTATTGACGTATCGATTACCAAAGACCCGCTCGACGAATACAATGGCCAAGCACTCATCGAGGGTGGACATTTCACACTGGATGTAGCTGCTGAAGACGTCAAGGGTTTGAAGTGCGACAGCGCCATGACTATTTCCGCTGGCACCATTGAAGCTACGGTGAGCGGCAATGGTTCGAAAGGCATCAGCACCGGCACCAATTTGCTAATTGCTCAAAAGACAGGCGTACCGACCAAGGTAAAAATGGTCGTAACCGGCACCACCTATATGCCAGGCGACGCCGAATTGGAAGCCAAGTGCAGAGGCATCAAAGTGAAAGGCAACTTCACATTCGACGGCGGCGTGATCGACATCGTTGCCACTGGTGCTAAGAGCAAAGAGATTAGCGTCGACGGTTATTATTATTACAAAAGCGGTAGTATCAACTGCTACGTTGATTCAGCAAACTAATAAAATTCAACAAGGCCTCTGATACTTTTCACGAGGCCTTATTTCATCACAAAAATATCACAGACTATGTTTACCAGACGTATCACCTCATTCATTTTATCCTTTGCAATCGCTTTAAGCCTTTTTGCACAGGGCACTCCCAAATACGTCTTCTATTTTATAGGAGACGGCATGGGCGTCAATCAAGTCAACGGCACCGAAACCTATTTGGCAGCGCTCGAGGGCCGTATTGGCGTAAAGCCATTGCTTTTCACTTCATTTCCGGCAGTAGGCCTTGCGACCACCTTCTCTGCTACAAATGGTGTCACTGACTCGGCTGCTGCAGGCACAGCCCTGGCTACTGGCGAGAAGACCAAGAATGGTGCCATCGGTGTACTGGCTGATCAAAAGACGCCAGCATCCAGCGTAGCGACATGGGCGAAAGATGCAGGCGCGGCAGTAGGAGTTGCCACCAGTGTCTCAGTAGACCACGCCACACCGGCAGCATTCTATGCACACGTCGGCGGACGCAACTCCTACTACAGCATAGGCAAGCATTTGATCGAAGCCAATTTCGATTTCTACGCCGGTTCGGATTTCATGGAACCAGTCGGCAGTGGCGATCTGCAAAAGGAAGGCACGCTGTATGCTCAGTGCGAAGATGCAGGCTATCGCATTGCACGCGGCGTCAAAGACTTTGACAAGAAGTTTAAGAAGGGCAAGAAAATGATCCTGTTCCAAACAGAAGAGGCAAGCAAGACTTTGCGCAAGTGCCTTCAATACGCTATCGACAGAAAGGCTGAAGATTTGACACTTGCTCAAATCACAGAAGCTGGCATCAAGACCTTGGCTTCACAACGCAAGGACGGTTTCTTCCTGATGATAGAGGGTGGCAAGATCGACTGGGCTTGTCATAGCAACGATGCGGCGACTACTTTCCACGAAATCATAGATATGGACCAGGCTATCAAGGTGGCTTACGAATTCTACAAGCAACATCCCGACGAAACCTTGATCGTCGTGACCGCCGACCACGAAACTGGTGGCATCGCTTTGGGTCGTGGCCCATACGAACTACATACTGACGTATTCCAGCACCAAAAGATCAGCGTGGATATGTATGCTTTGCATTTGGAAGAACTCATCAAATCACAGGGCACAGATATAACCTGGGAAACTATCGAAGCTGACCTCAAGGCCAACTGGGGATTCTGGGACAAGATCAAATTGAATGACGGTCAAACCGCAAGATTGAAGCGTGCCTTTGAGAAAGTCGTTGCAGGTAAGGACAAAGGTGAGCAAAGCCTGTATAGCCAGCTCGGAGGCATTGCAACCGAAGCACGAAACATCATCCACGAGATTGCCCTAGTGGGTTGGCAAAGCGGAGGTCACTCCAACGGCTTCGTGCCCGTGTTTGCCATTGGCGCAGGTGCTGAAGAGTTCGTCGGCAAATACGACAATACAGAAATACCTAAGCGCATCGGCAAGGTGACTGGTTGGAAAAAGTAACAACATCACTTTGTCTGAAAGAGAAGGTTGCTGAAATGTGGTGGGCACCACTCCCCCGGGGGAATATGTACAATAAGTCAAAGAGCGCAATACGCAGACTTTGTAATCCATCAGACCTCTGTCCGCATAACTAAGTACCGCGTATCAAGTACAAAGTTAATATACGCCCGGGGGCGTCTTCATCTTTATTGATGTTAATAGTTTTTTTTAACATTTCAAAACTGCGCCACTTCCCCTATAAACAAAGGTGGTTTCAGCGATAAATATTTTTTTCTTTAATTTTTCAAGTCAGCATCAAACCAACTCTTTTTTTACCCTAGCCTGACTCATTTTGCATAGCATTTGCTACCACAACAAAATGGTCAGACAAACACCCAAAAATCCAAGGCGCCTTCCAAATTTGCAACCGCAAAGTTTGAAAAGCGCCTTGGATGTATATCACTGGATCCAATGTCCACACAGCGTCGTCTATGCCATCTGACCTATACCTTATTTATATAGGCACAAGTCTATTCCTTCTTCCACATCTTTTGAATGATTTCGATACACTTCAGTGCATCTTCCCCTCTCACCTCAGCATACGCTTTGGCCAACTTATTGAAGAACTCGTCGTCGCCAGCCAGTTGTGCCAGGTTCTTGCATCCTCGTTCCACATTAATAGGGCGTCCTGTTCGAATACTATTGGTATCAATCAAGGCAAAACGATACTTTCCACCTACCACATCATAGAGAATATTTGACGAGGAAAAGTCGCGATGCAAGAAGCCACGTTCGTGCAGACGTGCTGCAAAGCGTGCAAAAGCCACAATCAAATCATCGCGTTCAGAAGCCGGCAAAGACAGCGCGTCCACCATATTGTAGCGATAGTCAGAATAGAGGCTAACGAAATAAGTTGTCGCACTGACAAAACCCTTGCGATACTTGACGAAAGCTACAGGCTCAGGACTATCGATACCACGTTCGCGCAATTGCAGCGGGCGATAATAAGCCTTCTTCCCCTTTGGTGTCTTGTAGAGTCGTTGCGCTATCTTACCAGGCAAGGAGGGCGAAGCATACTTCTTGACGCAAAGTTTCAAACCATCTACTTCGAGCGTCTTCACTACATTTCGGTCACGAAATATCTCTTTACCGTCGTGCATGAAGTGGTACTCCAGATTTTTCAAGTACTCACGCAGATGCTCGTATTTAGAATTCAGGATTATTTTCATAGTTTTCTTCTATTGCACTACACCTTATATATATAGGACGTAAGCATTGTGCATTTCGTAGTTTCGTATTAGATAAGTTGTCAAATGCGAAGATAATGAAAATAAAGCAAAAAAGCAAGAAGGTTTGGTGTTTTTTACAAATCTTGCCGTGCCACTGAAAATACACAGGACACATTTCGCACAATAGCGAGAGAAAATCGCATGTTTCTTTGGCGGATTCATCAATAAGCAGTAATTTTGGCATAGATTCCAGGGGTGCGAGCGAAAAGTACTTTGGTGCGTTCGCTTTCGTCCCGGTTCTGCGAAAAACACAGTAATCACAAATTTATAACACTTCATATTATGGCACAAATACCTGAATTCAAGTATGCGCCCATGTTCCAATTGGGCAAGGACACTACGGAGTATTATCACCTGAGCAAGGACTATGTCAGCGTGAGCGAATTTGAAGGCAAACCCATCTTGAAGGTGGAAGCCGAAGGTTTGACAAAGTTGATCAACCAAGCCTTCCGTGACGTATCGTTCTTGTTGCGTCGCGAGCACAACGAACAAGTGGCAAAGATCCTCAGCGACCCTGAAGCTTCGGACAATGACAAGTACGTTGCTCTGACTTTCCTGCGCAATGCAGAAGTAGCTGCTAAGGGCAAGCTCCCACTTTGTCAAGACACAGGTACGGCTATCGTACACGGCGAAAAGGGTCAACAAGTTTGGACCGGATTCTGCGACGAAGAAGCTATTTCTAAAGGCGTCTTCAAGACTTATACTGAAGAAAACCTGCGCTATTCGCAAAACGCGCCTCTGAATATGTACGACGAGGTGAATACAAAGTGCAACCTGCCCGCACAAATTGACATCGAGGCTACAGAAGGTATGGAATACCACTTCCTCTGTGTGACCAAGGGTGGTGGTTCGGCCAACAAGACCTACCTCTATCAAGAAACCAAGGCTATCCTGAACCCACAAACCCTCGTGCCCTTCCTCGTAAGCAAGATGAAGACGCTCGGCACAGCGGCTTGTCCTCCCTACCACGTAGCGATCGTGATCGGTGGTACTTCGGCTGAAAAGAATCTGCAAACCGTCAAGTTGGCTTCTACTAAATATTACGACAACTTGCCTACTACTGGCGACGAAACTGGCCGTGCATTCCGCGACGTAGAGCTGGAAAAGGAATTGCTCCGCGAAGCACACAATATCGGCCTCGGCGCACAATTCGGCGGTAAGTACTTCGCACACGATATCCGCGTCGTACGCTTGCCACGCCACGGCGCAAGCTGCCCCGTAGGTTTGGGTGTAAGTTGCTCGGCAGACCGCAATATTAAGTGTAAGATTAACAAAGACGGTCTTTGGGTAGAAAAGATGGACGACAACCCCACATCTTTGATCCCCGAAGCGTTGAGAAATGCTGGCGAAGGCGAAGCTGTACGCATCGACCTGAACCAACCAATGAGCGAAATCCTCAAGCAATTGTCACAATATCCTGTGGCGACTCGCCTCAGCCTGAATGGTACAATCATCGTAGGTCGCGACATCGCTCACGCTAAGCTGAAGGAACGCTTGGACCGCGGTGAAGACTTGCCACAATACATCAAGGATCACCCCATCTACTACGCTGGTCCTGCCAAGACTCCTGCAGGCATGGCTTGCGGTTCGATGGGCCCAACTACAGCAGGTCGTATGGACTCGTACGTAGACTTGTTCCAAAGCCACGGTGGTGCTATGGTCATGTTGGCTAAGGGTAACCGCTCGCAAGATGTGACTGATGCTTGCCACAAGCATGGTGGTTTCTACTTGGGCTCAATCGGTGGCCCCGCTGCTATCTTGGCGCAAAACAACATCAAGCATATCGAATGCGTAGAGTTCCCCGAACTGGGCATGGAAGCTATCTGGAAGATCGAGGTAGAAGACTTCCCCGCATTCATCCTGGTGGACGACAAGGGCAACGACTTCTTCAAGCAAATCAAACCCTTGAACTGCTCTTGCTAATAGACATCAAATATCTCATACAACATCGACCTTCGCCGACATCTGGCGGAGGTCGTTTTTTTATAAGGTCGCTACAAGATAGAGCTTCTGTTGAGAAAAGCAGGGATAAAAAAATCGCCACTCAAGCATGAGCAGCGATCGTTTTGTCTATATTGGTAGGATGAATTACTTCACCTTTTCAGCCAATTCAGCACCAGCCTTGAATTTAACCACCTTCTTAGCAGCGATTTCAATCTTTTGCTTAGTTGCAGGGTTAAGGCCTGTACGAGCTGGACGTTCGTTTACAGAGAAAGTACCGAAGCCGAGGAGAGCTACCTTGTCACCACCAACGAGTGCGTTAGCTACTGCGTCGAGAGTAGCGTCGAGAGCCTTCTTAGCGTCAGCCTTAGTCAAACCTGCGTTTTGAGCGATTGCATTTACGAGTTCAGTCTTGTTCATAATACTAATTTATTAGGGTTAGAATTAAATTGAATTTTCACTTTTACTCGGCAAATATAGGTTAAGTCAGAGAGTTAGCAAAACTTTTTTGCTTTTTTTTTCAATATTCAAGGCAAAAAACCAAAAATAGGGCAAAAACTGCGTGCTATAGAGGGTTTTCGGCACTTTTTTTCCTACCTTTGTGTGCAAAAGACAGGTTCTGCAGAAACCACTAAAAATCCACAAGAAATCAATGAAAATACACATCAGAGCAGCCCAAAAGACAGACGCCCCGTTGCTTGCACAGATTTTCGTCTATGCTATCGGCGAGGAGACAGCCGTGCACTATTGCGGTGCAAACTACATGGAGGTGCTCACCGCCATTTGCCAGAGCGAAGGCACGCAATACAGCTATCGCCATGCCCTGGTTGCCGAGTGCGATGGTCTACCCTCGGGTGGCATCATCGGTTATGATGGCGCACAACTATACGCTCTGCGCGAAGGCACGCTGAGCATCATTCGCCAATACAAGGCTATCGCCGATATTCCCGAAGACGAGACCACGGCAGGCGAATTCTATATTGATTCCTTAGGCGTGCATCCCGCATTTCGCGGCAGGGGCGTAGGGCGCCAACTACTCGCCGCTATGTGCCATCAGGCTGCGGAGCAAGGGCATCAGTGTGTGGGGCTATTGGTCGACCTGGAGAATCCTGATGCCGAGCGGCTGTATCGCTCGCTGGGGTTTGAGCATGAAAGCATGCGAACCTTCTTTGGCCACAAGATGAAGCATCTGGTATGGCGAGCTAGCAAATAGGGGCAATGACGTGCCGCGTGAGCCCTTCATAAAAAATGCGAAAAATTTTGACAAACGGAGGGAAGCAAATAGAAGGGGGAAATTCAAGGCGGTGTGACTTTTCGTAAAAAAGATAAGGGTTCGTTGAAAAAAAGTCTTGGATAATTTTCACGAGACGTCGCGAAATTTTCACAAAGTCTTACCTTTTTCCTATTTTTCGACGCCCCGTTTTCACCAGATTTACCTCATTTTGCCCCACCCCACTGCAAAAAACCTTAACCTTTTACACTTTTGCACCCTCAACACCCCTTTTTTGACCTCTTGTAGCTGCCATATTTCCGTGCAAAGGGGTGGATGAAGGATTTTGAGCGAAATATGGTTCCATTTTTTGCGAAATATTTTGACAAATCGACAAGGCTACAAGTTGACTTTTGTTCGCACAAAATAGGTTAAAACTCTACTTTAACATTTATTTCCTCGCAAAACGGTGTCATTTGCTCTTTTTTTTATAAGTTTGCGTTGGACTTATTCGCAATTATCGAGGTCCACTTTTTTCTAAACATCTTTTCTTAAAATTTGATATGCATTACTCTATGAAGCGCATTGTTACCCTGCTGACCGCTTTGTTGGTGGCGATTCCACTGACAGTATCTGCTTTCACCCGTGGTCCATTGAGATATACTAAGTTGCCCACAGATTTGTTTCATGTCGACGAGGCAGAAGTCTATGGTCCCGAGCGTCCCATCACGGGGCGTATTGAGATACCCTATAATATATCGACTTCGATGGGCAACTGGAAAGTGGTGGGTATACGCAGTTATGCCTTTCAGTACTGCAAGTTGACGGAAGTGACATTCTCGCCAGCGATGCGCTCGATTGGTGCTTACGCTTTCAACAATTGTAGCGAACTGCGCAAGGTTGAGGCGATGCGCGGACTGAAGTTTATCGAAGGAGGTGCCTTCTCGGACTGCCGAAAACTCGAGGAATTTCAATTTCCTGAAAGCGTCAAGTTGATCGGTGAATATGCTTTCAAAAACTGTCACAAGTTGAAATCGGCTTACTTTGGCGAGCATGTCACTTCTGTACGCCAGGGTGCCTTCTACGACTGCTGGGCGCTGGAAAGTGTAGTGATGGATTGCTATATCCAGGAAGTAAGTGACCACTGCTTCAACTCCTGCAAATCACTCCAAGAGGTGCGTCTGCCGAGAACTGTCCGCCGCATTGGCGACTCAGCCTTTCAATATAGCGGAATTAGGACCATCCACATGGGACCACACGTCCAGCAGATTGGCTATGGCGCATTTGTGGGCACACCACTCGAACATGTTTATATAGAAGCCCCAACGCCTCCGCAAATACTATACTTTACTGAGAATGGTAAGGAAAAACACATCACAGTGCATGTGCCGGCTTCGGCTGTGGCGGCTTATAAGCAAAATAGTGCTTGGCAAAAATTCAATATCGTGGCAAACGTCTGATTGCTTTGCTTGAAAAGTATAAATATCTAATTGGTTTAACACGTGAATGTCTATGAAAAAAACTATCAATATCCGCTGTAAAAATACTGGTAAGACGCATCAGGTGCCAATAGGTTCAACGCTCGAGGAAGTATACGAATTGCTCAATATCCAAATGCCACTGGGCGCGACCAGTGCTAAGGTAAATAACAAGGTAGAGGGCCTGCACTTCATGTTCTTCAACGACAAGGATGTGGAGTTTCTGGATATCACCTCGCCCTCGGGGATGCGCACCTACACCAGGTCGCTATTCTTCGTGCTGTATAAGGCGGTGAGCGATCTCTATCCCGAAATGCGCTTGAAGATAGGTACGCCCGTCAGCAATGGCTACTATTGCGAAATCGAAGAGGCGGATGGCGCTGCATCTCAGACAGCAGACACACTGGAGCAGAGACGCGACAAAATCAGAGCGCGCATGCAGGAAATTATCGACGCGGATATGGCTTTTCATCGCATCACCTGTCCCACGGACGAAGCAATCCAACTCTTCCGCCAAAAGGGGCTCGAAGACAAAGCTAAGTTGCTCGAAGGTATCGGTTCGCTCTACACACACTATTACACCCTGGGCGACACCATCGACTACTTCTACGGCTCTTTGCTTATTCGCACCAGCCAAATCACCTTGTTCGATATCATCAACTACGGCGAGGGGCTATTGCTCCGCGTGCCCGACTCAGACAATCCCACACAGTTGAAACCAATGCGCGAACAGTCGAAAATGTTCGACGTATTCCGTCAACAACATCGCTGGCAGGATATCCTCGGTGTATCCACAGTGGGCGAACTCAACGCCGCGACTGCAGCAGGATACAGCAATGACTTGATACAAGTGAGCGAGGCGCTACAGGAAAAGAATATCGCCCGTATTGCCGACACCATTGCCAGCAATCGCCGCCTGAAAGTGATCTTGATAGCAGGGCCCTCGTCCAGCGGAAAAACTACTTTTTCCAAACGCCTTTCCGTACAACTCATCGCCTGTGGTCTGCGTCCCATAGCTATTTCTCTGGACGATTATTTCGTAGACCGCGAATGCACACCGCTCTTGCCTAATGGCGAGTATGACTATGAAAATGTCGAGGCGATGAATATCCCGTTGTTCAATCAGCAGATGAATGCACTGCTACAAGGCGAGGAGGTGGAACTGCCCCGCTACAACTTTATGACAGGCAAGAGCGAGCAGAGCGGCAATCGTATTCATTTGAACGAAAATACCATCTTGATACTCGAAGGTATACATGCGCTCAATCCACATTTGACCCAGGATGTTCCAGCTGAGAACAAATATAAAATCTACGCCTCGGCGCTCACCACAATCCAGTTGGATCATCACAACTATATACCCACGACCGACAACCGTCTATTGCGCCGCATCGTGCGCGACTACAAATATCGTGGTTATTCTGCCCAACAAACTATTAGTCGTTGGCCAGAAGTCAGAGCAGGTGAGGAAAAGTGGATTTTCCCCTTCCAGGAACAAGCAGACGAAATGGTCAACACGGCTTTGCTTTTCGAACTGGCTACACTGCGAGACCAAGCACTTCCTGTCTTAGAAGAAGTGCCCGAAAATACGCCGGAATATTCAGAAGCTTATAGACTACGTAAATTTTTGAGTTACTTCAAATCCATTTCTCTCGAAGGTTTGCCTCCAACTTCTCTATTGCGCGAATTCCTTGGCGGTAGTACTTTCAAATATTAATTAATGGTGCGAAGAATGAATAAAGTGTTGTAAACTTTTCGACAAATCCTGACTGATTTTTGATAGAGGAGTGTGACGTTATCTTTTTTCTTTTTATCTTTGCCCGTCGTAGGCGAAACAGGTATCGCCTGCTAATTTAAAACAACCGAAATGAACGAAAAAACAACTAAGCGAAAGTTGGTATTTGCTACTAACAACGCGCATAAACTCTCTGAAATTTGTGCTATCATCGGCGACAAATTTGAAATCCTCAGTTTGAACGATATTGAATGCTTTGCAGATATTCCAGAAACCGCCGACACATTGGAAGGAAACGCTTTGCAAAAGGCAAAATACGTTTACAATAATTATGGTCTGGACTGCTTCGCCGACGACACTGGGTTGGAAGTTGACGCACTCGGCGGACGCCCTGGAGTACATACGGCGCGCTACGCTTTCCCCGACCGCTACGACCCCGAAGCCAATACAGAAAAGTTGCTGCAAGAACTCGACGGCAAAGAAAACCGCAGGGCGCGCTTCCGTACTGCCATTGCTTATATTCGCGGCGGCGAGAAATATTTGTTTGAAGGCGTGGTGGAAGGAGAAATCTCTACCGAAAAACGAGGAGACAAAGGTTTCGGCTACGATCCCGTATTCATCCCAGAAAATACTGGCAAGACTTTCGCAGAACTCGGCGTGGAGGTAAAAAACCAAATCAGCCACCGCGCACGCGCCGTCGCAAAACTTTGCGAATACCTGGCGGCAGAAGAAAAGTGATAAACATATTTTGTCCTGCATCAGGTAGGATTTCAACAAGGACTGATGCCATACCATTTATAATTAGGCCATCATATTCTCCCTTTACTACACTACTATCTATATGAACAGATTTTTTTCTTTTCTAATTGCTCTTGCTTTTTCAATGACGCTCTTTTCGCAGACTTCGGCGGAAGACAGCAATTGGAATCTCTATCTTTCCTATCAAAATGCCACACGCTGCGTAGCCCACAACGGCCTCGTCTATGGTGTCCTTAGTGGCAATCTTATATCCTACGATACCGAGACAGAGGAAGTGCGCCTGTTTTCCAGCCTGAACGGTTTGGGCTGCAAAGGTATTTATGATATTGCTTATTCCGACACCCACGATTGTCTGGTCGTACTCTACGAAGATTATCATATTGATTTGGTCTACGACGACGGCGACAGAATTGTAGGCATCCCAGGCTTGAAGGGTACAGAGCAAGCCAAAGGAAGTATCAACAGTTTGTTTGTGGGAAAAGATCATATCATCGTATCTAATAATTCAGGCATCGGCGTCATTAGTCTGAGGTATCATAATGTCGCAGGTTTTTATACTTTTGGCGAAGTCGTAACCTCTGCGGCCGAATGGCAGGATAGTTGGTGGGTAAGTACGGCAAAAGCGCTGTATGTGTGCAAAACTTCCGACAACCCCTACGATCGTAATTCGTGGAAGTTGCATCAGACGATGAATGTCAACCAATTTGCCATGATGGGCAACTATCTTTATGCAAATATCTACATGTCCGAGGACGAGAATCTGGGGAACATGTGTTTCGCCGTAATGGATCCCGCAGACCAAAAGTTCTATCGCATTGCAGAGGGCGCCTACACCACACTGCGTGCTACTAATAATCGTGTGATCAGTGGTAGCGGCAATTTTATATGTGAGGTTTTGGCCAGTGCACCAAAGGTACTGCATCGTGCAATCAATAATCCTAATACATGGAAAGACATCTTTCCTGTAGGAGAAAACAAATGTTGGGTGACATCTGGCGAAGAAGGCTGTATGCAATACGAAATTGTAGACTATGCTTACCAAGCCACAAACCTCACACTGCCAAAATTTGGTCCCCAACGCGACCTTTGCTTTTTCACAAAGTATGTTGGCGACAGACTACTCATTGCGGGTGGACGCCTTGACCCTTATGACGTGATACACTATGATCCCACTGCGATGATTTATGAAAATGGCGAGTGGACGTTCTTCCAAAATACTGGCATTTCAGATATCACAAAAACCGTCTATCGCGACCTCTCCACCATCGCACAAGATCCGCTCGATCCTACGCACCATTTCATCTCGGCAGCGGGTACGGGATTGTACGAGTTCAAAGATTTCAAATTTGTCAAACAATATACCGTTGACAATTCACCTCTGCAATCTGCCGTGCCTAAAGAAGCACTCGACATCCAAAAGATGTATACGCGCATCGACGGTTTGAGTTTCGACGCTGAGGGTAATTTGTGGATGATCAACAACCAGGTGGATTCGCTCATTCGTGTGTTGAAAAAAGATGGCACGTGGAAGAGTTTTTATATCGAGAGCGTGAAACAGGCCCCCACTTGTATGAGAACGATCATTGACAGCAAGGGGCGATTGTGGATGGGTTCTCGTCGCACAGTCGGCAATCATGATGGCGGACTACTTTGTCTGGACTGCAATGGTACGATTGACAACACCACGGATGATGTGGCGCATTATCGCTCTTCGTTTACCAATCAAGATGGTACGACCTATAGCTTGCAGGGCGTATATGATATGGCGGAGGATAAGGATGGTAGCATTTGGGTGGCGACATTGAATGGCGTATTCGTAATAGATACTCCCGACGATTGGGCAAAGTCTAGCTTTACCGTGACGCAGCCCAAAATCCCCCGTAATGATGGTACAAACTATGCCGACTATTTGCTGGGCGAAGCTCAAGTTTCGGCAGTAGCCGTGGATGGCGCTGGACAAAAGTGGTTGGGCACTGTCGGTAGCGGCGTCTATGTCACAACACCCGACGGCAGCGAGATATTGCATCACTTCACCGCAGAAAACTCCCCACTCCTGTCCGATCAGATACACACTATTTCGCCCAATCTCTCTACTGGTGAAGTGATGATTGGTACTGAAGCGGGACTTTGCTCTTATCAAAGTAAAACTTCGCTACCTGCCGAGTCTCTGGACAAAGACAATATAAAAGTTTATCCTAACCCAGTTCGTCCCGACTATCATGGCGACATCACTATCACAGGCCTGCCCGAAAATGCAGATGTCAAGATTGTCAACACCAGTGGACGCACACTGTATGGCGGTACTTCTTCAGGTGGTACATTTACCTGGGATTGTCGTGCGACAGACGGCGGTCGTGTGGGAGTAGGTGTATATTATATTATGGTAGCGACAGAGGATGGCAAGAAAGGCGTTGCAGCAAAGTTTGTAGTGATTTAATAGCACACGATTAGTAAGAAAAGAAAATTACACACACTAATTTAAATATATCAACTATGAGTTACTTATTAATCCTTTTAGGCATCTCATTTGCAGTATCAGCTGTGGGATGGATTTATTTCATTTATTTCTTCAGTATTGGTTATGGCTTTGCTATCTCAGCCCTGTCTGTAGGTACGGCTGTAATGTTTTACGAGCACTTGACCTTACCCACCGCTCTCTTGCTCGGTGTACTCTTCATCTATGGTATTCGCTTAGCGCTCTACCTCTTGATACGCGAGCGCCGTTCTGCTTCGTACAAGAAGATACTTTATCAACCCGAGTTGACGACTCGCAAACCTTTCTTCGTGATGGTGATGATTTGGGTGTCTTGTGCTTTGCTCTATATCGGACAAATTAGTCCTGTGACGTTCTATCTCGCCAATTTGGCAGAAGGTGCTACCGTCAATCCCGTTTGGGCTTGGGTAGGTGCCGTAGTCGCTGCGCTCGGCGTAGTCATCGAAGCAGTGGCGGACCAACAGAAGAGCGCAGCAAAGAAGGTAAATGCTTCACGCTTCGTCAGCCACGGTCTCTATCGCTTCGTACGCTGCCCCAACTACTTCGGCGAAGTGTTGATGTGGACTGGCAGTTTCATCATTTGCGTGGGTGCTTGCTGCACGACAGGTCAATGGGTCATCGCCTCGTTAGGTTATATCGGCATCGTCTACGTGATGTTTAGCGGTGCACGTCGTATCGAACTACGTCAAGACGAGACATACGGCAGCGACCCTGAGTTTCAAGCCTACATCAAGCGTACGCCTATCATCATTCCTTTCCTCCCAATTTATAGTGTAAAGAAGCATACTTGGCTGAAAGGATAAGGGACACGCTTTGCCTCGTTTGGCAAATGATAAGTCGAACAGAAAACCTTCAAATTTTCATTTTGAAGAAAGAGAAATAAGACTAAAAGAACGTGCAAAATATTTCTGAAAAATTTTGCGACGTCTCGTGAAAAAAAGTCTAATCTTTTTTAAAAAAACCAAGACCTTTTTTGAAAAAAGTCTTGTTTTTTTTTCGCACCTATAATTGTGCTATTTTCTGAAGAATACTTACACTATCCTGCCTTGCTTCTTATAACTACGCAAACCATAGATAGTAACTATCAGGAAGCATATCAGCGGCAGGACAAATGATACATTGACTGCGGGGTGACCTGCGATGACGCCTTTGTCAATAATCAGACCTTGCAGAGGAGGCATCACGGCTCCACCAACAATGGCCATTACGAGGAAAGCGGCGCCGAGTGAAGTATCCTGAGCGTCTACATTTTCCAAAGCAATACCATAGATTGTGGGGAACATCAGTGACATGAACGCTGAAATACCTACGAGGCAGTAGAGCCCTGTCATTCCCACGAAACTAATAGCACCGAGAGTACATAGCATTGCGCCTGTGCCAAAGACAGCGAGAAGTGCACGCGAATTAACGTAGCGCATCAAGAAGGTACTGATGAATCGGCTGCACAAGAACATTGACATGGCGAAGATGTTGTAGTTTTGCGCCGTTGCCTTAGATATGCCCAAATTGTCGGCATATTGGATGATGAAGGTCCACACCATAATCTGCGCCGCTACGTAGAACATTTGCGCCACTACGCCTTCGCGATACACGGTATTGTTCCATAAGCGCTTGAGAGTATCGCCTGCTGAGCCCTGCTTGTCTGCTGCCGAGGTGACGGGCATCTTTTTCAACGCAATGATGATAAACATCACCAAGACGACGATACCGAGGATAACATAAGGATTGCGTATCACGGCCAAATCGTGCAGACGAATGCCTGCCTTTTCTGTTTCGCTCAAGGTATGGAAGAATGTCTCGCCAGCAGCATTTCGGCGGTCCGACCATAAGGCTGGCAACACAAAAAGTGAAGCTACCGCCATACCCGAAAGCGATCCCATGGGATTGAAAGCTTGTGCCAGATTCAGACGGCGAGTCGACGTGCTCTTACTACCCAGGGAAAGGATAAAGGGATTGGCTGTCGTTTCGAGGAAAGCCAAGCCAAATGTCAAAATATAAAGGGACAAGCAGAAGAAGACGAAGTTCTGCATCGCTGCCGCTGGGATAAAGAGGAATGCGCCCACTGCATAGAGACCGAGCCCTACGAGAATACCGCTCTTGTAGCTTTTCTTTCTGATAAACAAGGCGGCTGGTATAGCCATTGTAGCATATCCGCCATAGAAGGCAAACTGTACAAACGACGCCTCGAATGCCGAGAGTTCCATCACGGTCTGGAATGCCGCCACCATAGGATTGGTGATATCATTGGCAAAGCCCCATAGCGCAAAGAGCGAAGTAATCAGGATAAAGGTGACGAGATATTTTTTCTCAATCAGTTTTTCTTTCATGAAATCTTCTTTTTAAAGATACAATTATTAATAATGGATTTGTAATACTTATTCTTGTTCGTACAAGTGAAACATGCGTTCCATCAACTGCCACTTTTCTGCCGACGACATACCAGCTTTTACCAATTGGAACTCGGCCATATAGTCTTCCCATTCGGCTTGTCGGGGCAAGGTTGAGAGTCGTGCCATCGCTGTCTCCCATTCGAAGTCGAGGGGTGTTTCTACGATCATGAACAAACGGGTGCCGAGGATGTAGATTTCCATTTCCAGGATGCCCACCTCACGTATGCCCGCCAAGATCTCAGACCATGCGTGCTCCTTGCTGTGGCGTTTGCGATACTCGGCGATCAGTTCAGGATTGTCTTTGAGGTCGAGCGTCTGGCAATAGCGTTTCACCAGACCATCATAGACTTTGACGGGATAACCATTCTTAGGATTTTCCATACGATTCATCTATTTCTATTATTATTTAGGTTCAAAAACATTTGGTTTCACACTATTTCTCACGACTGAGCGCAAATCGGCAATATCCCTAACTTCGCCAGCCGCTTTGGCTTGCATCAGGATATTTCCCATAGCTGTTGCTTCCACGGGGCCTGCCCAAACGGGGACGCCAAGAGCATCTGCCGTGAGTTGGTTAAGCAACGCGTTCTGCGAACCACCGCCAATGATGTGCAATCTGCTGATTGGTGCGGGCAACAAAGGATTGGCGCCAGCGATAGCCTCTTGGTATTTCTTCGCCAAAGATTGCAGTACGCAGCGGGTCATTTCTGCCTTGTCTTGCGGTACGGGTTGTTGCGTCTTTTCACAATAGTCGCAAATCGCTTGCCACATAGAAGCAGGATTCATAAACGCAGCGTCGGCCACGGGGATAAGGCTTGTGATTTCTGCACGTTCGGCAGCAGGCAGGAGCTCGCCAAAAGTTTGCTCTTCGCCCTGTTCTTTCCACTCACTCATCAGACGTTGCAGGATCCACAGCCCAGTGATATTTTGCAAGAAGCGGATGCGGCCTTCCACACCGCCTTCGTTGGTAAATTCTGCCAGACGTGCTGCTTCGGTCAATACGGGCTCTGCCAATTCGACGCCGAGCAACGACCATGTGCCAGAACTGAGGAATGCGACCAGCGAACCATCTTCTTCGGCAGGAACGGCTGCTACTGCCGATGCCGTATCGTGTGAGCCCACGGCTACGACGTCCACCTCGCCCAGACCAGTTTCTTCTGCAATATCAGCTCGCAATTTGCCACGCACCGTTCCAGGCATCACGATAGGTCCGAAGATGTGTCGAGGCAGTCCGAGTGCGTCGATAGTCTGCCAAGACCAATCGCGCTGACGTGCGTCCAAGAGTTCGGAAGTCGAGGCAATGCTGTATTCATTGTTTATCGTGCCAGTGAGGAAGTAACTGAACAAATCCGGCATAAAAAGCAAATGTGCCGCAGCATCCAACTGTGCACTACCCTTCATGCTGTAGAGTTGCGACAAGGTGTTGATCTCCATCACCTGAATACCGGTTGTAGCGTAGTGCGCACTGGGATTGATAATCTTTGCCACCTCTTCGGGCACACCAGCAGTACGAGCGTCGCGATAGCATACGGGATTGCCCAACAATTGTCCGTCGCGGTCGATCAGCCCAAAGTCCACGCCCCAAGTATCTATACCGATGCTTTTGACATTGTAACCCTTTGCAGCAGCTTTCTTAAGCCCCGCCTTCATATCTTCAAACAGTGCAGGAAAATCCCAATACACATGATCGCCTAGGCGTACCTGTCTATTGCCGAAGCGGTGTACTTCTTCCATCACAATACGGCCCTGATCCAGCCAACCTGCTATCACACGACCGCTACCGCCACCAAAATCGGCAGCCAAATATACATTTTTGCTCATCACTAATATATAATGCGAGAATGGCAAAGTGCATTCACTCCACCATTCTCCACATAGTTAAATTACTTAGTCTTTTTGCCCAAAACGTAAATATCGAGGTCCTCGATCTCTTGTGGAGTGAGTACGTCGTATTCGCCACCGCTTTGGATGATAATGCGGCAAGCCATTTCGAAGAACATCGCACGTTCGAAGGCTTGATCAAAATCCTTTCCGCAAACCACCTGACCGTGATTGGTCAAGAGAATAGAATTGTGGTCTTGCATTGCTTCGACCACAGCCTTTGCCAACTCGGGCGAACCTGGGCGCAGGTAGGGAATCACAGGGATTTCGCGACCCACGTGGCAGGGCACTTCTGCTGTGACGTTGAAGTTTTCCGGTTTCTTCTTCATGCACGACACCGCGGTAGCGTATGGTGACTGGAAGTGAAGCACTACGTTGACATCGGGGCGGGCGCGTAGCACACCAAGGTGGAATCCGCTCTCCATCGAGGGCTTCACGCCGTTGAGCACCTCGCCTGTTGCTACGGTGCAATGAGATACTTTTTCCTTTTGCAATGTAGGCACCCACGAGCCAGTACCCGACACTAAAGCCTCGTCGCCAATGCGCCACGACAAGTTGCCGCTGCTGCAGATGGTCAGACCGGCTTCGCCCACGCGGTGAGCCTGCTTGATAAACTCTTCGATATGTAGATTCGTAATCATTGTTTTTAGGTAGTATATTTAGTCGAATCCGATCAAGATTTTAGG
>JAGKTZ010000099.1 GCA_021153165.1 Prevotellaceae bacterium | reverse complement strand
GCTTTAGTAAACCATTTGTAGGCCTCAACATAGTTCTTTTTCACCCCTTGTCCATTCAAATAGCACAAGCCCAAATAGTATTGCGCCTCAGTATGCCCGCGCTTTGCCGCTTTGGTGTACCACTTCACAGCTTCGGCAGGGTTCTTTTCCACCCCTTCGCCATTGGTATAGCAGTTGCCCATGTAGTTTTGCACATCAACTATTTGAAGGCATTGGTTCACCATGTATTTAGACTCAGCATACCCTTGAGCATCTGCTTTAGCAAACCATTTATAAGCCTCAATATAGTTCTTTTCTACCCCATTGCCATCATAATAGCACAAGCCCAATTTATATTGCGCCTTGGCATGTCCCTGTTGGGCTGCACTTTTGTAGCAGCTGACTGCATGTAAATAATCTTGCTGAATGCCCCAGCCTGTGTACCAATATTGGCCCAGTTTGTATTGTGCCTCTAAATCATTTTTCTCTGCCGCCCTTGAAACCAATTTTATGGCCTTTTTGGTATTGCCCTTATTTTCGTACTTTACTACCTTCGCCATCCATTTGGGATTTTCCTGCGTCTGTGCCACCACCGGCGTCAGGGTGAAGATGGAGATAAAAAGAATAAGAATGCGTTTCATGATTAATTTTATATTAATGGATTATTTTATTTGGAGTTTTTAAGGTTTTAGGGTCCTTAGAGACTTTATTCACACCCCATCTCACGTAGAGACGTCTCATTGGGGTGTCTAATATCAAACAGTGGAACAACCACTGAATGAGCGATTTGCGGTGCGTAAAAAAAAGTAAGACCTTTTTTGAAAAAGATGAGACTTTTTTTGAATTCCGGAACGACTTTTTCTTGGAAGAATTTAGAGGTTTGAAAACCACATATTTCTTTTTTCAACCGCGAATAAAACCGCAAATGAATATTTTTTCAACCGCGAATTTCGTGGTCCACCAATTTTTCTTTTTTTCAACCACGAATGACACGAATGGACACGAATAATCGTTGAACCGTTGAAATCCCGAAGGGGATTCGTGAAGATTCGTGGTTCCAATATTTTTCTTTTTGCAACCACGAATGACACGAATGGACACGAATAATCGTGAGTCGTTGAAATCCCGAAGGAGATTCGTGAAGATTCGTGGTTCCGATATTTTTCAACCACAAATGATTCGTAGTTCCAATATTTTTCAACCACTGATGATTCGTGGTTCTGATAATTTCAACCGCGAAATTTTCCTCCCTAAAAACAAAAAAGCAAAATGATCGAAGGGATTTTCCCCCGACCATTCTGCCTAAATATTTCCATTAGTCTCTATCGCCAAAGATGCGGAGCAGATAGAGGAACAGGTTGATGAAGTCCAAATAGAGTACCAGTGCTCCGAGCAGGGCTACACGCTTGCCGGCGTCTTCGTTGGTGCCTACTTCCAATGCCATTTGTTTGATCTTCTGTGTGTCGTAGGCGGTCAGTCCCACAAAGACGATCACACCTACGTAGGAAATTATCCAGTAGAGCATCTCGCTATTGAGGAAGTAGTTGACCACACTGGCGATGATGAGTCCGATCAATCCCATCAGCAGGATAGTACGCCACGACGACAGGTCGCGCTTGGTGGTGTAGCCGTAGAGCGAAATGGCGCCAAATGTGCCGGCTGTGATGAAGAACACATTAGTAATCGAAGCTGTGGTGAAGGTCAGGAATATGGAGGACAGCGTCGTACCCATCATCACCGCATAGAGGGTGAAGAGCATTACTGCCGTAGGGATGGAGAGGCTATGGATGCGGGCTGAGATAAACCACACCAGCGCTAATTGAGCTAAAAAGAATCCCCACATGGTGAACGAATTGGCAAAGATCAGGTTTAATATCGCCGGACTTTCTGCCACGACCATTGCTGTAAGACCTGAAATCGCCAGGGCGGCGGTCATCCATAGATATACATTCTTCAATACTGTTGAAACGGCACTACGTTCGAAACTCTTGACGTATTCCACTTCATTTGTACCATCGTAATAACTCATAGTTGTACGTTTTTTATGTTAATACTTTTTTCTGTTTTCACTCAAATCTACAGTTGTCGAAGGGGATCATTAGAATAGTTCTTCCTGATCACTTTCCTGTGTTTGGAAATTGCCATTTGGTTGTAGAATCAACTCATATATCAACTCTTGATATTCGATAGGCAGTGGAGAATCTTTCTGAAAACTTTCGCTACTCACAAAGCCACCTATATTTCCGTTCCCCATATCTTTTTCTGGATTCCATCCTTTTCCACTATAGAAGAAGGTTTGGTATGTGCCATTGGGCAAATCAAATGAATAGGAATCGCCTGCGCAAATATAAGCATTCTTGACAATATTATCCTCTTGTTTGAGTATAACTACTACATCCAATTCTGAATCAGGCGATGTTCTGACTGTGATTTTTGAATCATAACCACTAACTTTAGCCTTTCCATAGGGGCGCTGTCCTGTGGTAAGTGAATTGTCCTTATACTTCTCATATGCTGAATCTACCTCCAGTGGCACTACCACATCTTTCACAGGTTCCATCATTTTCTCGCGCAGATTATAGTCTATCTCTACGTTTTTCTGGTTAGAAGAGTCGCCACAAGACTGTAATGCACACAATGACGACACAACCAATACGCCTAATAATAATTTTTTCATAAGATTCCGTTTTTGTTTTTGTTTACACTAAATTCCTCTTTTCTGTCTAAAATATTCTTTTCCTATACCGATAGACTACGCCAGGTTGTCTCAGTCCAGTATATCGTCCAGCGATGGGTCGATGTATATGGTCTTGCCGCCGTATTGCACTTCCACCACGTCGTGATCCTTGAACAGGGGATCGTATTTAGCGGGCAACAGAGCCTGCGCCACTTTGTGGAGATTGATGCCTAGCATACTGTATTCGCCCACCACGG
The DNA here is from genome assembly GCA_021153165.1 of Prevotellaceae bacterium. Classification (GTDB taxonomy): domain Bacteria; phylum Bacteroidota; class Bacteroidia; order Bacteroidales; family Bacteroidaceae; genus Alloprevotella. Next base: position 1,407 of record JAGKTZ010000099.1, on the reverse strand, counting down.
GTCGGGCATGAGCCTGGATGCCGTATTGCTTGTAGGCGATGTTGCACAACTCGGCGCACACTTTGGCGTAGGTCACACAGTGTGCCCGCGACACGCCGCCTTGAAACAATGGGGTCTGATCGAAGGAAAACTGCAACAATTCGCCTGTCAGTTCCGAACAAGATTCGGCGATTTCCTCGGGGGTCTCGCCCATCGTCTCGTCGATCAGTTCGTGCTTCACATAGTCGGGGATTTGCACGCTGGCAGACTGTCTGTCACGAAGTTTGTGAAAGGTGAAGGTGGCATAGCACAGCACGACCAACACCAAGATGAAGAACAGGGTATACAGGATTTTCTTCTTTGTCATATTCGCAATTATTAGGGGTTGTCAAGAGTTGTCAGGCCTTTATCTCATGCCGATACGTCCCACACCCTTGCACGCTTCACATTGCTTTTCGCTGTGCGTCTTGGTCTGTGCGTTCCACACTTTTTCTTTGCCCGAGCCGCCACACTTTAGACAGGCGAAAAACAGAAATCTGCGCTCGTTGAGCAATCTGCCGCTTTGAGGTTGGCTGCCAGAGTTGTGGAGCGAATCAGAGGGCATGTCGGGTATATCGGGTCCGCCAGAGTTACTGCGCCTTTCACCTGCCACGCCTTTGTTCGTTTTTGCGGGCACACCTTTGTTCACTCCCTTTTTCACCCCCTTGTTCACGCCATGGTTCTTAGCCTTCAGCTTTACCGTGGGCAATGGCTGGAGCAGACTTTTATGGTCGTACAATAAGTTCTGGGACAGGGTGGGGGACAACCTCGACACAGATTTGCCTGACATCGAAGACTGTTGATAGTATCTGACACCACCCGTGATTGTGGCTGGGTTTATGCCAGTCAATTTGCTGACATTCGTTGCTTTCGTCACACCCTTGACTGCGTTCACACCCCGGGCTGCGCTCTTTATCACAGCGCCCTGTGCACTCGATGGCTGTGCGAAGGAAAATATCGCTACCACCAGGAAAATACTCAATAACATTCGTCTCATAAGCAATCTGTTTTTTAGTAGTCCATTCTTACTTCCTATTGCAAAAGTAAATATTTCTATCCATCTTTTACCATTTTTTACAATATTACAACCATATCGCACCAAAAATAGTATAAAAATGTTGCAAGGTTGCAATTCGCTGGGGCTGGACACGGACTTTAATTCTGGCAATAATATAGGTGTTGTCCACGAAAACTCGTTTGTTTTATTTAGAACTCCACGTATCACGGGTATCACAGGTATTCTACATATTCAAAAGATTCGCTGGAAAGGGCCGAAACGAATCATAGACTTTATCTTGTGTCAATTTAGGTTTCCCTTTTCAGCAGACCGATTCTTCCTTCCTACAACAAAGGTAAGAACTCGATCTTGAGTTGTCAATTCTTATTCCA
>JAGKTZ010000050.1 GCA_021153165.1 Prevotellaceae bacterium | reverse complement strand
GCTCCACATATTGCACAAAGCGAACTTTGCCCAGGTGGCGGAATGGTAGACGCGCTCGTTTCAGGTGCGAGTGTTGAGAGACGTGCAGGTTCGAGTCCTGTTCTGGGCACTTGGGGTTCAAAGAAAGACATGGGGAGATGGCGGAATTGGTAGACGCGCTACTTTGAGGGGGTAGTGTCAATTGTGACGTGGGAGTTCGAGTCTCCTTCTCCTCACCAAGTCCTGCGGAAATAGCTCAGTTGGTAGAGCACAACCTTGCCAAGGTTGGGGTCGCGAGTTCGAGTCTCGTTTTCCGCTCACATAGGTCGCTCGAATGGTGGAATCGGTAGACACGAAGGACTTAAAATCCTTTGGCCAGTGATGGCTGTGCGGGTTCAAGTCCCGCTTCGAGTACAGAGTAAAAGCTTAATTACTTTAATTAGAGAGTAGTTGAGCTTTTTTATTTTTCTTTTTTGTCCGCATTTTGTCCACAGATTTCGGAATTTTTGTATGTCTGAAAATCTCAAATTTACAAAGCCTGACCTTTTTTGAAAAAGTTAAGACCTTTTTTAAATTTCGCGACGGCTAATTTAAAAAAGGTCTAGGTTTTTTTGAAAGAGGATTTTGATGGTTTTTCAGGATCTTATTTCATCTTACTTTCTGTCTGAAATGTGGTGATCGTATTGACGATTTCTTCTGTTTCGTCGGTAAGTGTGAGACGTAGGTTTTTGTAGAGTCCCTTGTTCATCAGTTCAACAAGGAGAGGGTAGAAGGGCATAGTTTTTGTCCAGAACGTTGTGTCAAGAAAAATCATTGGGCTGGAGAAACCAAAGGTGAGGTAGTGATTTTGTACTGCTTCCTGGAAAACCTCCTGTATAGTGCCTGCACGGCCGGGAGCATAGATGATGCCGCCATAGGCTATGGTCAGCAGGGTATCCTCGCGCACGCTGTTGGCAAATAGTTTGGCTATGTGTGTGGAGAATGGTGATGTCCATTCGTGGCCGTAGAGCCATGTGGGAATGCTTAGGTTGGCATACTCGGTCTGAGGATAGTCGCGCAGGATGCTGAATGATGCAGTTAAATAGTCGGGATGATCCTGTGTGGGAGCAGCGACAAGTCGGGATAGGGCTTCACGGAATTCCTCTTCGCTACGACCTGCCAGCCATGCACCAAATCCCGTAGCCTCCATAGCACCGCTACCACCGCCCGAGACCATCAGTGTGCCCTGCTCGGTCAATAGTTTGCTGATACGTGCCACCTTTTCATAGATGGCTTCGTCTCGTTTCATCGCATTGCCGCCCATCACTGCCACCACCTTGCGCTGGTCATATTGCGACAGCAGGTGCTTCAATCGTTGCATGATGCAGAAATCGTGCATATTGCGCGCCAGGGATTCGAGTGTGTCGTCTGTCGTTTTGCCGTGCTCGATGAAATGGTGATACACCCTTTGGTCATAACAATGCGTGAACGTCTGCGGTTCATTGATGTCAAATCCTGCGTATAGCATGTCTGTGGTATAAAGACTTTGAGGGTCTACCACAAACGGCACGCTTTCCATATATGTGGCGAGCTGCTCTGAGTGATGTCGCTGGCTTAGTATCATAGATGGTACCCTTTATTTAGTCCCAAATACCATTCTTTCTGCCTTCGTAGCCTTTAGTCAATGATTCATCAGCACCGACCTCGTTCTTATTGTCAATGATGGTATCCTTGGTTGATGTAAGCAGAATATGTTGGTCGAGTACCAAGTCAATAGTTTCTACTTTGGGATTGCAATATGCCTTCTTCATAGTTTGTCAATTATTTCTTGATGAATACCTTTTTGCCGTTAATGATGTTCAGCCCAGGTTGTGGTGCTTTGATTCTGATGCCTTGCAGGTTGTAGATGACAACTGGCATATTGTTACCATCAACCTGTGTGATCTCGGTGACATCATCAAAGGCGAGACGAATGGTTTGTGCTGGGTTGCCGAGAGTGGGTACATCCCATTCCAACCAACATTTGTTGGCACCGAGGGTGCTTGTGCCGCTTGACAAACGATAAAAACCTACGACTTCATTCCTTTTAGCGAAGATAAACTTAACCTTATCATCGTTTTGTGTGAGTGTTTGCTTTACGAAGTTCCCTTTAAGCAGTGAACCATTCAGCGAAGTGCCTGCTTTGTTGTTATCCATTGTAATTGCAAGGTTGTATTTCCCTTCATTTGCACCGATAATAACTGGAGTACCAGCCTTCAATGTTTGACCAGGGCCTGCAATAGCTCTCATCGTGCAATTATAAACCTCATCATTACCTTCTTGATCTATACCTTCAATGGCAAGGTCGTAGGCATACATGCCGTCAGCCATCACAACATTAAAAGGGAGACAAAGAGTTGCCATGCCGGCTGAAGTCACTGTGATAGGGTAGGTAGTAGCCTTTAGCGTAAAAGTTGAAAGGTTTTCCTTGCTAGTTTTGTCATTACCGAAGACGAGTTTGTCGTAATCATTGACATATTTGATTTTGTCTTCATTATTAGGGTCGCGCATTTTGAATACGCCTGTCTCTACCTCTTCAAAAAGGTATACGCCTGCTTCTGCAGCATTGTCGGAGAACATCAAGTGGTTATAAGCGCTGAGGTTGGGCGACTTCAGATATTTGCCCTGTGCAGAGATGCTAAATCCCGCTCCCGAAGGGGTAATGGTGAAATACTTGTCGCCTGCGGCTGTTGTGCTGTATGTGCCAGTCGCAATCAATTTATAACCTACGTTACCGTTATTGTCCTTGTCTTCATTATAACCTATAAAAACGGCTGCATCAGCATTGCCGTTTTTATAGTTAATGGTATACACGCCGTTGAAAGCAGGATTGATGGAGAAGTAGAAAGTCAACTTCGTGCCATCATTCAAAGTGATGGTTGCGCTGTGCGCTCCGTCTTTAGCATCTGCTTTGATCGCCACCTTGCTGAGATCTGTGACAGTACCACTCACTGCGTCTGAAGTGAAACTGTTGATACCAGTCAGTTTGCCAAAGTAGGGTGTCAAATCAATGGTCTCACCTGCATTCGCCGGAATTGTTGCCATGCTTGAAATATCGTTGTCAAGATAACGGTAAGCATAGTGCGTTCTGCCGTTTACTGTAACAGGGATGATGTATTTGCCGAGCATTTCGGTAGCCTTCTCTATGGTATTACCTTCGGGGTCGCGTGTGTAGTTATCTGTATGACCAACTTCGCCCTTAGCAAGCGGAGTTGTGCTGATGCCGGAATCACCCACCTTGTGTGTCATACCATGCGCCCAGTTCCATTCGAAGTACTTGTATTCTCCAGCAGTGCAGTTGTTATCGAAGTAATATTTCCAGCGAGGATAATAATAATCCTTCAAAAGTCCCTGCCATGAGCGGTACGAGTAGTCAGTCAAATTTGTACCAGGTGAAGACCATGTTGTCAAGATAGTGCGCGCATTGTTGTATTCATACCAGTCGGCAGTTGCAGTTGTTGCACCTTCTACCTCGCCTGCAGCAGCACGAGCTTCCTGTGTCCACTTACCGAGACGGAAGTTGAGGTTTGTGCCTCTAAACGCATCCATATCCAAGATGAGTTGGAGGAAGGCATCGCGACGAGCCTTGTAAGTGGCGCCATTCGTACCTTCTGCATTCTTGGCAGCCTTGATACCAAGCAAGAGGTCGTAAGCATAGTCTGCCATCACACCGCCACCAAATTCTACGAGGTCGTAGTTGTAATTGCTTTCAAACACAGAACCCGATGTGAGATTCAGTGCATCTTTTTGGCCGAGCAATTTATATACGGCATCTATCAACATTTGACGTCGAGCTGGAGTATAGGTGCTACCTGCGTCAGCGAGTGTCTTACCCCATGAACTTGCCTTATTGGCATCGAGGTTAGGACGAGCTGCCCAAACATCTTCCACAGGACCTTGGATACCATCGGCGCCATAATTGAGGGGACCTTGACGGAGCAAACTCCACGCTTCTTTAATGACCTTGTTGTCTTGTCCATAACGAGCCTCTGCATAATTGTCCACCCATGCTGCTACATCAGGTTTTGCACCGTTCATCCAGGGGAGTTGATAAATCAAATCATAAGTTACGGGTGTTTGCTCAATAGCTTCAGGAGCAGTACCGATACCCTTGATGCTTGTATACTTGCTCTTAAACTTGAAGTAGTTGTCTGTCACATTCTGCAAGCGACCCATCAAACCTGAGCGACCGCCGAAGTTGGGGATAGCGCAGAATACAGCGTCTTGAGGAGCATAACCATTGTAACCATCGAATGCGGGAGAACCATCAGAGAAGAGGTCGAGCACGATAAGTTTGCCTTCTGGAACTGCTGTGAGCGAATACTTCTGCGTAGCGCTCCACTGCCACTGTTGAATCACCCATTGTGAACCAGGCTTGGCAGCCTCCATCGCAGCATAGAGTGCTTCATAGTCTTCCATCGTACCAGCACCACCACCTTCGTGGAAGGGGTCCATAGAATAGTATTGGCTTTCGCCCATCACATCTTTCAAACATGTGTAGTAATCGGCAGCAATTGCTGCATATTTATCAGCACCAATATTTACATTCAAAAGCAAAGGACGAACAAAGTCGCCAGCCCAGTTGCCACCATTACCACGAGTAGCATAACCTGACATTGAAGCAAAGTTTGTGGGTACCATACCTGACCAACCGGGCAATACGGGTTGCATGCCGAGCGCGCGCTGTGCATCAACTATCTGCTTAGCGAGTTTCTTCTGACGAGCATACCAAGCATCGTCTTGCACACCGCCTGCACCTGCCAAATTGTTGTAACCACTCTTTGAACCTGCAGCAGTACCGCCCCAGCCTTCGAGGTTATTCATTGCCCACCATGCGATAAAGGCAGGACCAGCAACGAAAGCTTTTGCTTCTGCATCTGTGTAGCCATACTTGCGCTTACCACCTTCTTCCATAGTGAGGAACTTGCGCCACACTTCTTCCATACCGACGAGTTGTAGCGGCATATTGATACCGTGGAGCGCCATCCAGTCGATTTCCTGTTGCCAGCGTTTCCATGTCCATGAGGTCATAGAGTAACCGAAGGTACAAGTGTTCAGATAATAGCGGTACTTAGCATCAGATACATGCGTTTCCGCCGTTGCGGGCAAAGGCAAGTTTGAAAGGTCAGCGTATGCGGCGCCACTCACAGTCTTTTCGTTGAGTGAGTTCCACGCAATATTAATCTTCGCAATGTGGTTCAAGTACCAACCGAGACCTGTTGTAATAGCACTGATGGTAGTACCCTTAATCAAAATCTTGTTGTCCTCTGCGTCAAGTACAAATACTTCCTGCTTTGAATTGAGCGAGGGGTCGAGCACAAATTTGAACTTGTCGGCTGCACCTTCGCCACCAATACGATTGGCAAGCGCTACGACTGCAGTTGGATTGTCGATAATTTCAACCGATGTATAGACAAGCGTAACGGTTGCGTCATCTTCATTGACAACCACCTTCCAAGTATAACCGGGAATTTCTGTGGCTGTAACGGCATTGGCATCAAATTCTGCAATATTGATAGTAGCACCTGCTGTAAGCGATTCTTCATTATGCGTTACAACTACCTCATTTTCGCCGTTACCGGAAATATGGAATGTATAGTCCTTCGGAGCAACATAAGACATCATGATATTAAATGCCTTAGCATTCATTGTGGTATTCTCCGTAACGAATGAGAACGAGAATGCACCACCAAGGTCGATGCTGTTGGGGAGAGTGAGTTCAAAATAATCATGTCCTTCATCAGAAGAATCCCATGCTCCGCAACAACAACCAACTCCATTGTTTCCGGCATTGAGACCATCCAATAACCCTGCATATGACTTATTATAATTGCCCTTGAAATAAGTCTCCTTAAGGTCTACCTTATCACCCTTTGCATCGAAGAGTTCAAATGAGTCAAAGCTCATACGGTTCTTGCCATTCCTGTAGAAAGCAGCAGACTCTGTCAATGTAAAGCGAATCGTGTTGCATGTGCCTGGATACAAAATCTTGTTAGACTTGAAAGTATATTTCCCATTAGATACAGTTGCTGCAGTGGGATAATCCACACTATTGCTCAACGGCTCGAGAATCAAATTCTTTACATTAATACCTGTTGGCAAACCATATGAAAGTTGAGAAAATTCCGCCAACGTGTTGTTCAAAGTGTAATCATTCACAGCGACAGTACCAGAAGCATTTGTGGTCTTAATCTGCAACAATTTGTCACCATTGTATGAAATGCTTGCGCTGAAGTTACCCTTGTGAGTGACGTTGTCTATAAAGTGATCGCCACCATTAAATACAGCATCCAATTTTCCACCATTCGTAGAACTTTGCAAATAGAGCTGCAAACCTCTATATCCATCCCTTTCGGGGAAGGCCTCGCTGCCAATCGCAAAGATACTGCTGCCCCATTTATTGTAAGAAGCGCCGTTAGGATTTTCTACATCCATAGAAATGGTCCAAGCAGTGCCTTCGGGGACGGTTGTCCATCTACCACTTATATCTTGAGCACCGACTGAGCTTGGCGAACCTGCCCCCGATATGTTTTTACCAATTAGTTCAAGACCAAACTGCATACCTGAATCTTTATCGCAATAAAGAGGGTGTCCCGCAGATTTCGTATCAACGTTTATAAACTTGCCATCAGCACGAGCTATCGTAAAAACATTTGTTTCGGGTTCTGCTATGATCCAATCATAAGAAGTGCTACTTATCACAGCATTCCAATTACGGGTTGAAGCCTGCGCTGCATACGAACCATTCGCATTTTTAAGACGCCAAGTCCCAGCTGTTGCTCCTGCCTCAAAATAAATAAGGCAAGGTTTTTCATTAAGACTAATGTTATTGGTTGTGGCATTTGCATTGGGTTCGTTAATCCCCAACGTCTGAATGTCAAGATATAACCCTGAGGTGACTTCCTTCAGAGCATACATCTTACCCGGAATGGGGTTAAATTCCGCCCAGCACTGCAAGTTGCAACAAAGCGCTAACAAGAGCGATAGAATAAATGATTTTTTCATGATAGAAAATATTTTAGATTTTTTGATTTTAATACAAAGTATTAGATGTATTCTGCAAATGTACGCATTTGTTTTGAAAAAGAATAATGAAAAATGGTGTTTTATTTGTCAGCAGAGTGGTTTGTTACAGCCTATAGGCTTTTTGGATTGAGAGATAGCCGAAGTTCTTTAATTGTGTTTTGCCAAATTTTGTCAAAATATTTCGCATTTTTTGAGGTCAAAAATGGCGTGAAAATAAAATCTGATTTCTTGTGCGAAAATATCGCAAGCACGAGCGGTTGAATTTCAGCGTTTTTTGTGAAAAAATCTAAAGGAAAGACGTTTTTGGGGTAATTATTCTTAAAAAAGAGGTGAGTTTTCCTCAAAATTAATGAATAGTAGGTGCTAAAAAGATTAGGGTTTGTGAAAATTTCGCGCCGTCTCGTGAAAAAAAACTAAGACTTTTTTTGAATATAACTTTACTTCGTTTGAAATAAGTCTAATTCTTTTTCTATTTACTCAATGCTGTTTGTCAAAAATTTTCGCATTTTTTTGTCCATGGCTTGGTATACAAAATCCATGGTTTGGTACGCACAATTCCAATGCTTGGTACACGAAATTCCAATGCTTGGTACTGAAACAGCCTTAGAATATTATTTTAAGATTAAACTTAGGCACATCAAAATCCCCCTCGTTAGCTCACATTTGCTATCAAGGGGGATGTTCTGTGTGCCGTGCGGAATGTATTTTTGCTTAATATTTGTGCTCCTCTTGGCTAAGTTCTTGTTTTGTCAAACTCTTTTTGTCAATCATGCGCCAAGCATAAATGATATAGGCCAGGACGAAGGGGATGATAAGGGATACCCATGACATAGCAGTCAGGGTGAAATGGCTCGAACAACTATTAGCCAGTGTCAACGAACTCTGCAAATCTGCAGTGGAGGGATAGTATGCGGTGTGATTATAACCCACAGTCAAAAGCAGAGATAGCACGGTGAGCACAGTGCCCAAACCCGAGAACCAAATACCACGATGAAAATTAGCCCTGCATAATGTCATACCAGTACCGCAAAGTACAAGGACTACGCCCAGGAGCAATAGGCAAAGTACAACGGGCATCTCGAGCAAATTGTTCAGATATTTATACGGTTCTACGTATATTTCGCCCGTTTCGCTCACTGCAAATCCATCCGCAATCAATAGATGCACCAAAAAGGCTACGAAGCAGAGCAAAAAGGGTAGGGTGTCGATCAATAATTGGCGGCGTAGTTTGGGGCGAAGTCCAGCATCATCAATATTGTTGAGCAGATAGAGCGCGCCCAAAACGCGGGCTAAAAATAAGATGGCAATACCCAGGATGACATTCCACGGATTGGCCACAGCGTCCAAACCATGCCATGCATTTGCCCATTGGCTAATCACAGGGTTGGCGCCGAAAGCGCCCATTGCATCCTTGCTGACTGTGAAGGCCGCACCGTGAAAGAATGTGCCGACTGCTGTGCCGAGCAAAAGGGGACCGAATACACCATTGAATACCAAAAAACGGCGATAGGCATTTCGCCCTAACAGATTGCCGGGTTTGGATTGAAATTCATAAGCTACGGCTTGCAGTACAAAACTTACCAGGATAAGCATCCATACCCAATAGGCCCCACCAAAACTTGTGCTGTAAAACAAAGGGAATGAAGCGAAAAATGCACCGCCAAAGGTGACCAGGGTCGTAAAGGTAAATTCCCACTTTCTGCCAGTAGAATTGATGATCAAACTGCGCTCTTCTTCATCTTTGCCCAAGCGAAAAATCAAGGTGTTGGCGCCTTGCACAAACATCAGGAATACGAGGATACCGCCCAACAGGGAAACGATAAACCACCAATATTGTTGTAGAAATTCGTAAGTCATAATTCGTGTGATTTTAATGAGGGGTTAGTCTTCCATTCGAAAGTTCTTGATGGCCTTGCACATGATACGAATCTCGGCAATGAGGAGTATTGTAAACAATGCAAGGAAAAGACAGAAAGTGACCTGTACCGAAGATGCAGAAATACCCGATACGGCAACACCGACCGGCATCAAATCCTGAATAGCCCAGGGTTGGCGCCCCACTTCTGCCACCACCCAGCCAGCCTGTCCTGCCAGGAATACCATCGGTATGCTCCACACGCCCCAATGTTGCATCCAGCGCTTTTGTGCCAAGGTGCCGCGGCGCTCAAACCAAAGCGTAAGGCAAAGTAGTAAAGTCAGCAGACAACCAAAACCTATCATAATGCGAAATGCCCAATATACAATAGTGATGTTGGGTACCAAATCTTCTTTCTTCTCAATATGTCCGTATCCAAAATAGGCTTGATTTTCCTCGAAAGTCTGACGCGCTTGAATGGCAGTTACTGAGTCTTTGTTGACCGTCTTACGGTATTCTGCAAAGGCATTTACAGCCTGCCTGCCGCGCCTTATTTTTTCATCAGCCGACAGGTGCACATTGCCCTCGTTGTCTGTATAGCCGTTCAGCAGATCTTGTATGCCTGGCACGACACCCTCGGTATCGTGTGTGGCAAGGATTGAAAGTGCTTTGGGGACTTCGATGCCTGGCACAATCGAAAAGGGAGCGCCCGCACCACCATGCTCCAGACCTTCGGCAGCAGCCAGCTTCATCGGTTGATTTTGCGCTATTTGAATGCCGGCACGGTCTCCTGTGAACATTACCGTCAGGATACCCACCAACCCTACTACCGAGGCTACACGAATGCTGGCCAAAGCAAACCGCTTGTTTCTTCCGCGCAACAAATACCAACAACTCACACCGACTACAAATACGGCGCCAGTCATCCACCCGCTTGATACGGTGTGAAAGAACTTAGTTATGGCCATTGGCTGGAAGGCTACAGCCCAGAAGTCTACCATCTCATTGCGTACGGTGTCGGGATTGAACGCCATGCCTACGGGGTGTTGCATCCAGGTGTTGGCCACCAATATCCACCAGGCAGAAATTGTGGCGCCGAGGCCAGTCAGCCACGTTGATGCCAGGTGAAAACGCTGACTCACTTTGTTCCAGCCAAAGAACATCACGGCAATAAATGTCGCCTCCATGAAGAAGGCCAAAATGCCCTCGATGGCCAAGGGCGCACCAAAGATGTCGCCGACAAACCAAGAATAGTTGCTCCAGTTTGTACCAAACTCAAACTCCAGAATGATACCTGTTGCCACGCCGATGGCAAAGTTTATCCCAAAGATCTTTTGCCAAAATTGCGCCGCCTTTTTCCAAAACTCATCCTGCGTCTTGACATAAATGCTTTCCATTACGGCCATGACTACCGCCAAACCTAATGTGAGCGGCACAAATAGCCAATGGTAGCAGGCGGTCAGTGCAAACTGTGAGCGCGACCATCCCACGAGTGTTTCTTGAATCATTTCGTTCATGATGATATGCTTTTTTTTTGATGAATTGCTTGCTATTCTGCAGGTTTATCCACCCTTTCGCCGCTCAGACTTGTAGCTACGGTATGCTGTTTCTCGGCTTCGCTCTTTCCAGCCAGAGCTGGTTGGAAAAAGAAGACGCGCAAGATGGCAAACATGATGAAAAGTTTCAGCAATATGATAATCCAAAGCGTGCGGCCCCAGGTCATATTGCGAAATCCCTCGATATAGAAATGCCATATCCGTATGAATGGGTTGTGGGTGTGTTTCATGGTGTCAAAAGTAGAGATTTATCTTTTAATGGCAATAGCCTTTTGAGATTTTTTATGAATCTGAGCGAAAAAGTGTTTGCTTGAGGTCAATTTTAGTCCATTTTCTTACTTATAATAAGGTAGACATAATATATATAATATACGTGATTCACTATTATTGGGTATTGCTGAAACAATAATGTTTTGTAATTTTGCAGCGTAAATAAGTAAAGTATAAATAGTCTCCTCATGAAATACCTCTCCGATTTGAAAAATGGCGAAACTGGATTTATCTCTACCATTAGTGGTGGGGACTCTTTTCGTTTGCGTTTGGAGGAACTGGGATTTGTACCAGGTCAGGAGGTGACGCGCACTTACGCTTCGCCTTTGGGTAGTCCTATCGTCTTTGCCATGTTGGGGCAAAAAGTCGCCCTCAGACGTGGTGAAGCCCAGCAGATAGCTATCGAAGCAACAGCTGCCGAGGCTTTGGAAAATGGTCGGAAGGCGGCGAATGCGATGGGCTCTGGCAGTTGGACGTACGGCGGCGAACAGTCTCGTGCCCTATCATGCGACAGTCAGCACTGCCACGGCTGCACAGGATGTGGACAAGCGACGAAACCGCAAGATGCCCCCACCGAAGGCGAATTGACCGTAGCGCTCGTGGGTAATCCCAATTGTGGAAAGACGGCTTTCTTTAATGCTGCATCAGGTGGGCACGAACGCACAGGCAATTATGCTGGTGTCACGGTGTCGAGCGTTGTGGGCAGGACAACTTTCGAGGGAACTGCTTTGCGTGTGGTCGATCTCCCTGGTACCTATTCTCTGCGTGCATTTACACCTGAAGAGGCTTTTGTGGCTAACGAATTGGCAAAAGGCGAAATCGACGTCATCATCAATGTACTTGATGTGAACAATCTGGAGCGCAATCTGCTTCTGACACTTCAATTGCAAAAGACGGGAGTACCTATTGTGGGCGTACTTAATATGTATGACGAGTTCGAGCAGAGTCATAGCGAACTGGATATTCAGTTGCTCGAGTCGCGCCTCGGTATACCGCTCATCCCAGCCGTTGCAAGCAAGGGTAAAGGCGTTGCAGAAACTTTGCGACAAGCCATAAATGTGGCAAAAAAACAAATCCAACAGGATGCTGTTTCTGCAGAAAGTGAAGAAAAGACTGTTGCGCCAATGTCTATGCGCTCGTTGGCGACAAATAGTATTCACAAGAAGTCGCAACAGGACACAGATCCTCATGCTCGTGTGCATGCTTTCCTCGATGGCATCTATCTGATTCGCGAGGGTAGGGCACAGCGTTTCACCGCATGGGTAGATCGCTTCTTGGTCAAAGCACCAATTGCCTATTTGCTGTTCTTTATGGTGATGGGTATGATTTTCTACCTCACATTCCAGGTAGGCGCCTATCCCATGGGATGGATGGAAGATGGCGTAGCGTGGTTGTCAGCTCAAATCAGTGGCATGATGGCTGAAGGACCTTGGCGCGCCTTGCTCGTCGATGGTATCATGGGTGGAGTGGGCAGCGTGATCGTCTTTCTGCCCAATATCTTGATTCTCTATTTCTTCATCTCGATACTCGAAGATTCGGGCTACTTTGCTCGCACTGCTTTGCTGGCCGATCCTTTGTTCCGACGATTTGGTCTGCATGGCAAGTCCTTTATCCCCATGCTCATGGGCTTTGGATGCAGCGTACCTGCAGTGATGGCTACCCGCACCATTGATAGCCGCAAGAACCGCTTGATCACAATGATGACTTTGCCCTTCATGTCGTGCTCGGCACGCTTACCGGTATATACGATTTTGGCTGGTGCCTTCTTTCCCGACTATGCCGCTTGGGTGATGCTGGCGCTCTATGCCGGTGGCATTCTGATGGCATTAGGCGCTGCGTGGGTGCTCAACCTCGTTTTCCATCGCAACGAAGAGGGCTATTTTGTGATGGAAATGCCGCCGTATCGCCTGCCCGTAGCCCAAGGAATACTGAAGCATACCTGGGAGAAGGGACGACAGTATTTGCAAAAGATGGGCGGCATCATTTTGATTGCAAGCATCGTAGTTTGGGCGCTGGGTTACTTCCCTCAAAGCGACAAAGACTTGACGCCGGCCCAGCAGCAAGAGCAGTCTTATCTGGGTCAGGTGGGGCGCGCCATTACCCCCGTGCTCGAACCTCTGGGCTACGATTGGCACTTGGGCGTGGGCATTATTGCCGGCGTTGGTGCCAAGGAGTTGATGGTAAGTAGTATTGGCGTGCTCTATAATGTGCCGGTCGATGAAGGTGGAGAAGCAGAAAAACGCGGTTTGGCAGAAGGTTTGAAGCGCTCGGGCACCACGCCAGCAGCAGCCTTGAGCTATTTGGTATTTGCCTTGCTCTACTTCCCCTGCTTAGCCACCCTGGCTGCAATCAAGGGCGAGAGTGGGCATTGGAAATACGCATTGTTTACCGCTGGTTACACCACGGCTATAGCCTATGTCATGGCTTTCATAGTATATCGTATAGCACTATTGTTTGTATAAATCTCATTTTTTTATTGAATATGAATAAGGTCTTGTTTTTATTGGCGTTTGTTTCTATTTTATGCTCAGTAAGAGGCAACAACGGTTCTTTTGCTTGTACTAAGGTTGTCGATGTAGAACCCATGGTTGAAGTTGAGCAAAGTCCTAAAAAGGCAGCTTCCACCAATAAACAATTGCCACCTAAGTCAAAATTGGAACTTACTCTTGAAAAGATGGGGATGCTTGATGTCAAAAAAGAATTCCCTAGCATATATGTCGATTTGATGTACACACGTGCAGACAATTTTACGGGTAAGGTGCTTTATCGCAACCTCAATCGTGCGTATCTTCACCCTGATGCAATGGCGCCGCTCAAACGTGCTCAAACCATTCTGAAAAAGCGCCGTCCTGATCTTTCACTCAAAGTCTACGATGCGGCTCGCCCAATGTCCGTACAGCAAATCATGTGGAACACCGTGGCAGGCACCTCAAAAAATATCTATGTCAGCAACCCCAAGAATGGTGGTGGTATGCACAATTATGGTGTGGCAGTAGACGTCACACTTTGCCACGCAGCCACTGGCGATACCATCGGCATTGATATGGGTACGCAAATTGATTATCTCGGTAAGTTGGCGCAACCTCGATATGAAGCTGAGTTTTTGAAGAGTGGTAAACTGAGCAAAGAGGCTTATGAAAATCGCAAACTACTTCGTGAAGTAATGGTCAAGGCGGGATATAAAGTTCTCCCATCCGAATGGTGGCACTTCAACTTGGTAAGCCGCGATGTGGCTAAGAAGAAATATAAGGTAATACCATAATAATATATATAAGGGGACTAATTCAAAGATGATTTTTCTGCCGCAATTTTTATCTTATGCGACAGATAAACAAACGCCTCCGAATTCGCCATAAAACTTTCCAAGACCTTTTTGAAATTATCCAAGACCTTTTTTAAACGAGACGTCGCGAAATTTTAAAAAGGTCTTGGTTTTTTTCTGCTCTTTCGGATGAAGTTATTTCTACGTATTTCGACTTCTTCCCACCTCTTTTTTCTGTGAATACTTAGTTGCCTCAATTTCCTATACTATTTTTCGTGCTAATCAGTGCCCATTGGTTTAAACACAATATTCATTGTATATTCCCTTCGCCAAGTTAGCAATACTTCTCTTCATCAAGACCTCACATCGACTTAATGACTCCCAGTCTGCGAATATTGCCCCTCCTTGCTCGCGAAAAGCATTTGCATTAGGCAAAAATAATAAATCCTGCCTCCAAATCCAGGTGAATTTATGTTCTTCAGCATCTTTCATTAATTTTCTTGAATTTTAATTTTGTCAAACC
>JAGKTZ010000049.1 GCA_021153165.1 Prevotellaceae bacterium | reverse complement strand
TTTTTACACCCTATTAGATCCAGTACAAAACTCTGACTTTTCTGAAAAAATAACACAATATGTATGCTGGAGGGTAGGGCGTTTAACCCTCTATTTTATAGTCTGTTCTGCATTTCTCGCTATGAAGTTTGTCGCGCTCATATCATGCGACGAAAGTGGCTGAGTGGAATGCCGCAGAAAGTGGAACGATTTTTTTTAGAAAATGATGGAAAAAAATCTTTACTTTACAAATGTAAATTGGAATTTTATTCTTAACTTTGCAAAGTAGTGTATTTGGGCCTTTTAGTTGCTCATATTTTAATCCTAAAAAAGTGTAAGATAATGAATTTTGAAGATATCAAGTCGATCTATTTTGTCGGTGCCGGCGGCATAGGTATGAGTGCTCTGTTGCGCTACTATCTGGCTACAGGGATGCCTGTGGGCGGCTACGACAAAACCCCAAGTGAACTGACCAAGACCCTTGAAGCAGAAGGGGCTCAGTTGCATTACGAAGACGATCCTGACTTGATACCCGAAACCTTTCGCGACAAAGCGCACACACTGGTGGTCTACACCCCAGCCATACCAGCCGACCACAAAGAAATGGCATGGTTTCGCGCAGAGGGTTTTGAAATTCAAAAAAGAGCATACGTACTTGGTCTGCTCACACGCAGCGCAAAGGGTTTGTGCGTAGCCGGCACGCACGGCAAAACGACTACGACGTCGATGCTGGCGCACCTGCTGCACGAGAGCAAGGTGGGATGCAACGCCTTCCTGGGTGGTATCACCAAGAACTATGGCACAAACTATTTGCTGGACGAAAATAGCGACTATGTGGTGATCGAGGCCGACGAATTCGACCGCTCTTTCCACCACCTGCGCCCCTTTGCCACCGCAATTACTTCGGCTGACCCCGACCACTTGGACATCTATGGCACCGAAGCGGCTTATTTGGAAAGTTTTAGTCACTACACCAGTCTGGTGCAACCCGGTGGCGCACTGGTCATCGAGGAAAGTGTCAAGATCGACCTGAAATTGCAAGACGGAGTACGCTGCTACACATATGGCAGAACCAACGGCGATTTCCACGCCGAAAATCTGAGAATCGGCGGCGGACGCATCGTGTTCGACCTGATCTCTCCTCTCGGCAATGTGACCGACGTGGAATTGGGCGTGCCCGTTAGCATCAATATCGACAACGGAATCGCAGCGATGGCACTTGCACAACTTGCAGGAGCAAATGCCGAAGAAATTCGCCAAGCGATGAAGACCTTTGCAGGTGTAGGCCGTCGCTTTGACTTCAAGATCAAGACCGACAAGGTGGTACTGCTGAGCGACTATGCCCACCACCCCGAGGAAATACGTCAGAGCATCCTTTCACTGCGCGAAGTATTCGAGGGACGAAAGATTACCACAATCTTCCAACCCCACCTGTACAGCCGCACCAACGACTTCTACCGCGAATTTGCCGAAGCACTCTCGCTGGCAGACGAGGTATATCTGACCGAAATCTACCCAGCGCGCGAATTGCCTATCCCCGGCGTGACCAGCCAACTGATCTATGATGCGATGAGCGACGGCGTGAAGAAGCAACTCGTAGAAAAAGTCAACGTGCTCGAATTGGTGAAGCAAGAAGAATTTGACTTGCTCGTCATCCTCGGCGCAGGCGACCTGGATAACCAAATGGGCGAAATAGCAGAAGTGTTATCAGCGAGAATGTAAGTCGGCAAGTCTACCAAATAAGCAATATCCAATCAACCAATGAAGACCCTACTGAAACTATTCCTACTGTTGGCTGCCGTAGTCTATTGGGGCTACACCTTTATCCACTCCCCAAAGGTGGAAAACGATGTGGTGTGCTCGAAAGTAGAATTGTCGTATGCCGATAGCGTGACAGATGGGTTTATCGACAAGGCCGAGGTTGAAAAGATGCTCAAGAAAGAAAATTTGCATCCTGTTGGTAAAAAACTTGATTCGATCCAGGGAAAGGCAATCGTGGCCTGCCTCCTGAAAAGCAAATATATCAAGACAGCATCATGCTATAAGACACCACAGGGTGTGGTCAATATCGAAATAACTCAGCGCAAACCGATATTGAGAGTGATGCCCAATGAAGGTGAAGATTATTATATCGATGCAGAGGGTACTCAATTGTCGACCTCCGACTATTTGGCTTATGTAGTCGTCGCATCAGGATATATATCAAAGCAGTTCTCGAAAGAGAAACTACCCGACTTGGCCATGTTTCTTGAGGCTGACACATTTTGGAAATCACAAATCTCGCAAATCTATGTCGACAAATCAGGAAAGGTAGACTTGTATGGTCGAGTCGGCGAGGATCAAGTGATACACTTTGGTAGTACTGATAGTATTGACAAGAAATTTAAACACCTCAGAGCATTCTATGACGTGCTTCCCGAGGCAGGATGGAATACTTACAGCGATATCACAATAGCCTACGACAATCAAGTCGTAGCAACCAGACGAAAGGCAGAGAGTAAATAACGAATACAAAGAGATAAACAAGAGACAATATTCGCTGTCGAACAACAAAGATGAGACAGAACTTAATCACAAAACATAGAAATAATAAACAACGTATCATATATGGCAGTAGCAGACAACTTCATCGTAGCAATTGAACTTGGCTCATCAAAGGTAACTGCATTGGCAGGACAAAAACAACCAGATGGCGCCATACAAATCTTGGCTTATGCTCAAGAACCCTCGGATAGCTTCATTCGAAAGGGACGTATCAATAATGTCAACAAAATGACACAATGTATCTCTAATATTAAAGAAAAATTAGAGAAGAAATTGCAGAAAACTATCAGCCACGTTTATGTTGGTGTCGGAGGTATGGGTATGCATACGACATCAAATTGCGTGGAAAGAATGTTTACGGAAAAGACTTTGATCAATAAGGAAGTGTTGGCAGAAATCAACGAAGCTAATGCCGCAACCAGTACAGCTGAGCGTGAAATCCTAAGCACTATCCCACAATACTATAAAATCGGTACACAGCAAATAACCGATCCAGAAGGCATGAGCGCTGAAAAAATTGAAGGAACTTTCCTGAATGTAGTGACTAAGTCATCGCATCGAGAAGATATCATCAATTGCTTCCGCAATGCCAATGTCAATGTCGCAGAGATGCCTATTTCTGTACTATCGCTTGCCGAAGCGATGCTTCCCGAACGTGAAAAGACATCAGGCTGTGTCTTGGTGGATATGGGAGCAGAAACCACATCGGTGGCAATCTATAAGAGCAATATATTGCGTCACCTGGCGATTATTCCGCTTGGTAGCGCAAATATCAACCGTGACCTCTGTTCACTCCAAATAGAGGATAAAGAAGCTGAAGAACTGAAGTTGACCTACGGATCTGCTTACTCTGACTACTTGGAAGCGAATCAAGATCCCATCAAGTTGGCGGATGGTCGCACTGCAAAATATGAAGAAATCTGTGGTTTGATCGAAGCAAGAATGGAAGAAATTTTCCTCAACGTAGATCACCAGATTAAACAGAAAAAGTACGATAGCAATACCCTCATCGGAGGTATCTTCCTAACAGGTGGCGGGGTGCAAATCAAAGATATTGAAAAGGCTGTGAAGGAACACCTGCACTTTGAAAAAAGCAAGGTGCTCAACAAAACACGTCTGAATGTGCGTGGCGCCAACGGCGAATTCAATAAAGATGGTTCTTACAATACAGTCCTCGCAATTATCGATAAAGCAGAAATTAACTGCTGCGGCGGAGACCTCGGCGCAAATTCACTCGACATATTTGAAGAAGAAGCACGCCGCAAAGCTGAAGAAGAAGCTGCTGCCGCCGCCGCTGCTGCTGCCGCTGCCGAAGAAGCCGCTGCTGCTGCCGCCGCAGAGGCCGCTGCTGCCGAAGAAGCACGCATAGAGGCTGAAAGACAAGCGAAGAAGAATAGAATTAAGAATGGTTGGACAAAGTTTACAGACACAATAAAGGCGTGGGTGACTGAAGAAGATCATATGAACTAATATCTTCAGGAACTCCATTTAGTCTTAAAAAACTTTCTAAATATATTGATATGATGGAATTTGACAACGACTTTATAATAGATATACCCGAGGGAAGTACATCTAGTTCAGAATCCTCAATCATCAAAGTCATCGGTGTCGGTGGCGGCGGTGGTAATGCTGTGAACCATATGTTCCGCGAGGGCATACACAATGTAAACTTTGTGCTCTGCAATACAGACTCGAAAGCACTCTGCGACTCACCAGTACCCGCAACTATACAATTAGGCAAAGAAGGTCTTGGAGCAGGCAACCGCCCCGAGAGAGCGCGTGAAGCAGCAGAGGAAAGCCTTGAGGAAATCCATGAAATGCTGGATGACGGTACGAAGATGGTATTCATCACAGCCGGAATGGGTGGCGGTACCGGTACGGGAGCAGCACCAGTCATTGCACGCGAGGCAAAGAATATGGGTATATTGACAGTAGGTATTGTGACTATCCCATTCCTCTTCGAAGGCAACAAAAAAATCGACCAAGCACTTGATGGCGTAGAGGAAATCTCAAAACATGTCGATGCTCTGTTGGTGATCAACAACGAGCGTTTGCGCGAAATATATCCTGAACTTAATGTGCTTTCTGCTTTCGAAAAAGCAGACAACACCCTGTCTATCGCAGCACGTAGCATCGCAGAAATCATCACCATGCACGGCATCATCAACTTGGACTTCCGTGATGTTTGCACTGTCTTGAAAGATGGCGGTGTGGCTATCATGTCTACGGGATATGGCGAAGGCGATAATCGCGTAACTAAGGCTATCGAAGATGCTTTGCACTCTCCGTTGCTCAATAATAATGACATATTCAATTCGAAAAAGGTGCTCCTTTCTATCTCATTCTGTAAAGAAAGCGAAGGCGATCAGTTGATGATGGACGAGATGAACGAAGTGCACGAATTTATGTCAAAATTCCACGACGACGTCGAAACGAAATGGGGACTTTCGACAGATCCAACATTGGAAAAGAAAGTCAAAATCACTATCCTTGCCACCGGTTTCGGTATAAACAATGTGACTGGTATGCAAGAAAAATTGGATAAGGACGAAGAGACGAGAAGAAAGGCGGATGAAGCGAAAAAAGAAGAAAGAGATGATCGTCGCGAAATCTTCTATCCAACCAATGATAGACAGGGTGGTATGCGTAAGCGTCCTAAGGTTTATCTGTTTGAATTGGGCGATCTTGACAACGAAGAAGTAATTTCTATGATAGAACTTACGCCAACTTATAAGCGCAGTAAGGAAATACTCAACCAAATCAGAGAAAAAGCACAAGCGGCAAACTCTATCGAACTGGATATTATTGAACCCGAAGATAACGCTCAAATTATAACCTTTTAAAACAACAAAAGTAGTTTTGAATTCTTAAGGTAATAAGACTAAATAAATTTTGAAGGTAGTGGTTGCTACCTTCAAAATTTCATTTCCATCCCAAACATTTTCACCATCTCCTCAAAAAAAGTTTCACCCTCTTGAAAAAAACAGAATAATATGATGAATAAGCAAAATACAAACAATGAACCATTGATTGAATGGGCTGAGGAGAAAAATACTCCTATCATCAAAATCATTGGCGTAGGCGGTGGCGGCGGTAATGCAGTGGCACACATGTATCGCACCGGTATCAGAGATGCAAGATTCTTAGTATGCAATTCCGATAGTAAGGCGCTGGATTCATCCCCTGTGCCCGATCGATTACAGATTGGTGCCGGTCTGGGATGTGGGGGGAATCCTGAAAAAGGTCGTGAGTACGCAGAAGAAAGCGTTGAGGATATTAAACGCGTGCTTGACGAAAAGACTAAGATGGTATTCATTACCGCAGGAATGGGTGGCGGTACAGGTACAGGAGCAGCCCCAATCATTGCACGCGAAGCCAAAAAGAAAGGAATACTAACTATCGGTATTGTGACAACTCCATTCCTTTTCGAACGCGAAAAAAGAATCGACAAAGCATTAGATGGTGTAGAGGCTTTAGCGAAGGAAGTTGATGCAATACTTATTATCAATAATCAGCGCCTTGTCGAAATTTTCCCCAACCTTTCTGTTCTTGAAGGTTTTGGTAAGGCCGATGAAACACTCACTAAGGCCGCAAGTAGTATCATTGAAATCATCAATATGCATGGTCACATTGATTTGGATTTCCAAGACGTATGCACTGTGCTCCGTGACGGAGGCGTAGCGGTGATGTCTTCTGGTTTTGCTAGCGGTGAGGGACGTACAACAAAGGCTATACAAGAGGCGCTCAATTCCCCATTGCTGAACAACAACGACATTTACGAAGCAGACAAGATTATCTTCTGTATCACTTCGCCAAAATCTGGTGGACACGAACTGATGATGGATGAAATCAATGAATTATCTCAGTTTATGAGTGAATTCAATGAGCACGTCGAAACTAAATGGGGATTGGCCTACGATGACTCGCTTGGCGAGCAGGTCAAAATTACCATTCTGGCATCAGGCATTCGTTTGTTTGGCAAAAAGGTTAATGAAGTGCAGAACAAAGAAGGTGTGTTTGATGATCCAAACAAACTACACACAAGAATGTTTGAGAATATCTATGGCAATATAGAAAGCCGCAGGATGATTCGTAAGAAAAACCGTGTCTTTATCTTTAGTCAGGAAGATTTGATGAACGAAGAAATAGTCTATAACGTAGAAAACAAACCTACGTTCCAACGTAGCGTTAATGATTTGAACAACATCAAAAGCTGCCAGTAGAAAAGAAATGACACATGTAGGAGAAAAAAGATAATATATCGTCGAAAATGCCTCTTACTTTTCTCCCAATATATCAGACACAGCTACACATATATATAATATAAAGTTATGCATATATATTATAAAACTACGTATATATATTATAAAGCATTACATCATACACTTAGAAAAAACATAACGATATGACACTATTTGATCAAGTAAGCAAAGACATCGTAGCTGCAATGAAGGCGAAAGACAAAGTACGTTTGCAAGCATTGCGCAACATCAAAAAATACTTTATCGAAGCAAAAACTGCACCAGGTGCTAATGATACGCTCAGCGATGAGACAGCGATGAAAATCCTGGCTAAGTTGGCAAAACAAGGTCGTGACACCGCGGCACTCTATACTGAACAAAATCGCCCAGACTTGGCAGAAGAAGAAAATGCTCAGGCGGCTGTAGTAGAAAGCTACTTGCCACAGCCACTCAGTGCAGAAGAATTGGAAGCAGCGCTCAAAGAAATCATCGCAGCCGTTGGTGCTGAAGGTCCAAAGGATATGGGAAAAGTGATGGGCACTGCTACAAAACAACTCGCAGGCAAAGCAGACGGTAAGGCTATCTCGGCAAAAGTTAAGGAATTGCTCGGATGACCGTCCTCGCCTTTACCTTAATCCTACTAGTCGCCTCCTATTTGGCAGGACTATTGGGATCGCTCACAGGCCTCGGCGGTGGCGTGGTCGTTATTCCCGTTCTAACCTTAGCTTTCGGCGTAGATTTTCATTATGCCATTGGCGGTGCGCTCGTAGCTTCTATCGCGACATCATCAGGTTCTGGCAGTGCATACGTGAAAGAGGGCATCACGAATATCCGTCTGGGTATGTTTCTCGAAATCGCCACCACGATTGGCGCAGTCGCCGGAGCGATCGTAGCAGTTTGGCTTAATAATTCAGTCATCGCCATCATTTATGGTGGAGTCCTTATCTTGACTGCAATAATGCAGCAACGCAAGAAAAGCGACCACGAAGGCGTAGTCGGCAGTGAGACCGCAAAGCGACTAAAGCTTTTCGGCGAATGGCCACAAAAGGACGGATCGTTTAAATCCTACGAATTGAAAAACGTAGGCGGCGGTTTTTCGGTAATGGTCATTGCTGGCGTGTTGAGCGGAATACTTGGTATCGGTAGCGGCGTACTGAAAGTTATTGCGATGGATGGCTTGATGAAAGTTCCCTTTAAGGTCAGTACCACTACATCAAACTTTATGATGGGCGTGACTGCTTGCGCATCTGCGGTGGTTTACTTGCAACGCGGCAACATTGTTCCCGGCATCGCTTGCCCTGTATTGATAGGCGTATTGTTTGGGGCACTGACAGGTGCCCGTTTGCTCAAGAAATTAGATGTACGCATCCTGCGCAGGATCTTTAGCATCGCCATACTTTTAGTAGCACTTAACATGATTTATCAAGGTCTGACAGGAGGATTCGAGTAGGCTTATGAAAGATATCAAACAACTCATTGGAAATACACTACGCATCGGTGTCTTCACAGCTTGCTTTATTGCTCTAGTCGGAGGCATTATTTATCTTTGGAAGCACGGCGCAGATCCGATGCCTGACTATTCGCATTTTTCCTATAACGATGCTCATCCCGAGGAGTACACTACTTTGGGCGGCATTTGGGCTGGTATCCTCGACATGAATGCTTATAGCTGGATACAGGCGGGTGTGATCGCTTTGCTCTTGACCCCTATTCTGCGCGTCACACTTTCTTTGTTCGACTTCCTACGTGAGCGAGATTGGCTCTATGCCTTTATCACTTCAGTCGTATTGGCGATAATTATCTCCAATTCGCTGTCGGTATAGATTTTGAAAGAATCCCATCAAAAAGACATTTTGTAAGCAGAACGTCTACTGCAACAACGATAGTTAATAATGCGACAAATTTGAAAGCAATTTGTCGCATTATTTGTATATATCCCGTCATTCCGTCATAAATTTCCCTAAAAACGAGAAAAAATAGTATTTACGCTTGGTCGTTCTGAAATGTAAACTTATATTTGCGGTCAATAAAATTAATTAAAAACTAAAACTGGAAAATAACACTTAAACTTTCTTGCTTATGAGAAAACATTATCTCCATTTAGCATTAGTATTTGTGCTGAGTCTTTTCGTAGGACAAAGTTTTGCACAAACTGCAGGTAATATTTATTTAGGACACTGCAAGTACGACGACTACATCTATGAGTACGATGGTCTTTCGCTGGACCACGATTCAAAGGTCGGTGTCGGCATCAAGTTGACACGAGACATGTTCGAGGACTACATTGGCGGTAAGATCAGCGCCTTTCGTTGTGGCTGGGACGATGCTGCAAGTAGTGCCACATACGATTGCTTTGTCAGAGTTGGAAATTTCAATGGCGAAACCATTGCGACAGGTCGCGGATCTGTGAAATTCGGTTGGAACGAAGTTCGCGTGACTCAGAACATCACCATCCCCGACGTAGATACGCTCTGCGTGGGCTTCTATGTGAATGTGAAGAAGAACGTTTGTTCGATTCCTAAGTTCTATCCTACCAATGTAGCTAATAGTTGTTTCCTCTTCAATGACGAGACTACAGAAGATGGTAAGGAAATTTGGTACGACTCAAGAAGTATGGGTGTCATGCCTATTATGTTGAAGATTTCCGATACAGCTGGTCAATTCCAGGATATGCTGGTGTGCCACGGTGTCAAGTATGATGAAATCGTGCCTACATCTACACAAAACATTGGTGTATACGATTTGGAAAACAAGGGTTCTAACAACATTACTTCGTTGCACATCACCAGCAAAATCGGCGACCAGGTGCGCACAGATGAAATCAAGATGACAGCACCAATCACTCCAGGTATGCGCAAGAACTTCAAATTGCCTGTATACTGCTTCGAAACTGGCGTACATGAGATTACTTTTGACAAAGTGAACGGTAATGCGCCCAAAAAGGTTGCTACAATAAAAGCAGATGTTATTGGTGTGCCTGCAGAAGTATCAAAGCAATACACACACAGACCTTTGATTGAATTCTTCATGTCGGAAAATGCTTATCACGTGCCACAATATTTCGATCTTTACTTTATGGCGGGCTACGAAGCCTTTATGGACAAGATGACCTTGGTTTGCCAGCACGCCGACGATAAGTATATGATTGGCGAACCCGAAGAAGCATTGCTCCTGCAACTTGGTTTGGTAAATCAAGACTCAATGAGCGTATTCTTGCCCGACATGACTATCAACCGTTCGCTTTATGGTTCAAACCCTGTGCCAGGCCTCAACTATCCTATCCATATGGGTATCCTCTATCCATCAGAGATCCAGGTGGCTTACTATAATGATATCCTCAAGCACCCCACATTTGCAAGTGTGAATGTCAAAGCTAATTTGGACGCTGCGGGTGAAAATGTGAACATCACCGTAAACGGTAACGTAGCAGACAACGTATTGCCAGAAGGCGAACATCTCTACTTGACCGTATATTTGATGGAAAACGAAGTAGAAAGTTATGACCAAAGATTCTGGGACGACAAGGAAGGCGAACAAGTGGGCAACCGCTATGTACACTACAATATCATCCGCGAAAATCTGACTCCGCTTTGGGGTAAGAAACTTTCAAACGCATCAGGCGACTTCACGATGAACTTCACCGCCGAAGTGTACGACGACTACAACAAGGAAAACCTCAGCGTCATTGCATTCTTGAATCGTGGCGACCAGAATCCTCACTTGAAGCGTCAGGTCATCAATAGTAAGGAAGAATTTGTAGGTACCGACAATACAGGTATTGGCAGCGTAGTCACTGACGAAAGCAAGCAGCCTGCGGTTTATTACGATTTGATGGGCCGCCGTGTATTGAATCCTACTCAGGGTGGTGTTTATATCAAGAATGGTCAAAAGGTATTGGTGAAGTAATTTCACAATATCCAAATATAGGAATTTGCAAATAGACCTACGCGGGCTATCTCGTTTGGGCATTTGCAAATTCCGTACTTTCACACATAGCATCATTATATTATGAAAAAGATACTTATAGGGCTTTTGGCCTTCATCTCTGTCTGTGTCTACGCACAGACATCCGTGCACTACGGCTATACTCCCGATCAACTCGTGGCCGAAGAAATTCAGGCACAGGGTACGGGCGAGAATAGCACCGTAGCCGGTATGATCTGTCTGGACCCAACCACCGACCCAGTGATGCAACGCCTCAAGGGCCATCAGGTAAAGGGTGTGCGCTGCTACCTACGTGCAGAATATGCACAGAAGCGCCAAAAGCGTTCCTACGTGATGCACACTTTGGGCGATGTCAATGCTGAAAGCACAAAGACGATGTGCGATTTCGACGAGGGTTGGAATGAAATCCTGTTTGACGAACCCGTGACTATCGGAGACGAGAAAATTTTCCTCGGCTTACAAGTCTACGAGACACGCAGTGTAGCCTACCCGCTCGTATCCTACGCCAAGGCTTCAGTGCCCGGCGGCGCGTGGATCAACCTGAAGGGCGAGGGCTGGAAATCCTTTACCGACCGCGGCACATTGTTCATCCAGGCGATACTGGACGACGCCGCAGGCGAAAAGTTGCAGAAGACCGTCTACGCACAAGCCGCTTCGTGGCCACGCACCGTAGCTCCCTCGAGAATGTTCGACGCACAGGTGTATTTCCTCAACCACTCTGCCGAAGAAGTACAAAGCGTGACACTCTCTACCCTGGGCCAGGGCGATACAGAGCCCGATGTGCGCGAAATCACCTTTGACACCCCAATACCAGCCTACGGCGGCCGCACCATCAGTATGCCCCTGCGCGCCGGAGCCGAAACGGGTACTGCACAATGGTTGAGACTGAACGTCACACATGCCAATGGTGTGCCCACACAGCAGGCAGCGGCTGGCGAAAACCAACTCTACGTCACACACGATGCCTTCCTGCGCATCCCATTGGTTGAGGAATTCACCAGCCAGTTGTGCACCAACTGCCCCTTCATGATCTACTATCTGGACAAGGCGATGGAGGAATTCCCCGAACCAGTGCTCTATGTCACACACCACACGGGCTACCAAAAGGATGCCTTCACCCTGCCTATGGACGAGGACTTGCTCTACCTCTTCGGTAGCGACTACACCTACAACCCCGCCGTGATGTACGACCGTCGTGTGGCGAAGGGCGAAGAAGCCCCTATCTTTGGCGCAAGCGAAGCCTCGACTGCACCCTATCTGGCAGCATTGACAGCCGCAGTCGAAGAACCCGCGATGGCAGAAGTGCTGGTGGATGTAGACAAGACTGCCGACGCCGTAGCCTGCCATGTGCACGGCCGCATCAATTCCGAGATGGCAGCATCGGGCACTCCGCTCTATCTGTCCGTATATTTGGTGGAAAATGGTCTGCCCACGGACAAATACATCCAATTGGGATTGGACGACGAAGGCGCTCCTGCCGATATCAAGGAGAGATTCCGCCACAATGGTATCAAGCGCCACGTATTCAACACCCAAAGCATCGGCGACCCTCTGACCGTGAATGCCGACAACACCTTCTCGGTGGAATTTCCTGCGGCAGCGTGGAATGCAGACTGGGTGTGGGACAATTGCCAAGTGATCGCCTTCGTACACAAGGTGGACAAGGAGAATATGACTCAAAACGAAGTGCTCAATGCCGGCAGCAACAAGCTGAACCACCTGATCAATGGTATCGACGGCGTGCGTGCTGATGCAGCGACCCAAGTGTGCTTCAAAGTAGATGCTCGCGGCATGCTGCAAGCCAACTTGCCCGTGAAATCAGTGCAAGTGTATGACCTTTCAGGCAAGCGCCACAATGCTCAACAATGCTTGAACAAGGGTGTATACGTAGTGCGCTACACGCTGCACAACGGCGAAAGCGGCACACAAAAGGTGATGGTGAAATAAGCTCCACGTATCACGGGTATCACAGGTATTCTACAGATCCAAAAGATTCGTGTAAAAACAAGGCAGTCCAAAGATTCCGAGAGATACACGAGATACGCTGGGAATAAGCCTTACCTCACGACATAATAGAATAGATAAAAAACTACCGCCTGCATGGTTTGTCCAGCGAGCGGTAGTCTTATTATATATATGGTGTGCAGATTACTTGATCAAGCACTTACCAGTCATTTCAGCGGGTTGTTCCAATCCCATGATATGGAGGATTGATGGTGCCACGTCAGCCAATACACCGTCTTCCACCTGTGCTTCCTTGTTTTCAGTCACGTAGATGAAAGGCACTGGGTTGAGCGAGTGTGCAGTGTTGGGCGTGCCGTCAGCATTGAGCTCGTTGTCAGCGTTACCATGGTCAGCGATGATCACAGTTTCATAACCTACAGCCTTAGCCGCCTCAACAGTTTCAGCCACACATTCATCTACAGCCTTCACAGCCTTTTCCACTGCTTCGTAGATACCAGTGTGTCCCACCATATCGCAGTTGGCAAAGTTCACCACGATGAAGTCGTACTTATCTTCCTTGATAGCTGCTACCAATTTGTCCTTCACTTCGTAAGCTGACATTTCGGGTTGCAAGTCGTAGGTAGCCACCTTTGGCGATGCCACCAGGATGCGGTCTTCGCCAGCGTAGGGCGCTTCGCCACCACCGTTGAAGAAGAAAGTCACGTGAGCGTACTTTTCAGTTTCGGCAGTGTGGAGCTGAGTCAATCCCTTGCTTGCGATGTATTCGCCGAGGGTATTGTTCACATTTTCCTTAGGGAAGAGGATGTGTACGTTTTGGAACGAAGCATCGTATGGTGTCATGCAGTAGAATTGGATACCAGGGATAGTCTTCATGCCAGCTTCGGGCATATCTTGTTGAGACAATACGATGGTCAATTCCTTAGCACGGTCGTTGCGGTAGTTGAAGAAGATCACCACGTCGCCTTCCTGGATAGTGCCGTCCACTGTAGCGTTGTGGATAGGCAGGATGAATTCGTCGGTCACGTCGGCGTCGTAGCTTTCCTGCATAGCTTGTACCATATCGGTAGCTTGCTTACCCTTGCCTTCGACGAGCAAGTCGTAGGCTTCCTTCACACGTTCCCATCTCTTGTCACGGTCCATCGCATAGAAGCGACCTACGATCGAAGCGATGTTGGCGCCATTAGCCTGGCATACGCCTTGCAATTGTTCGATGAAGCCCTTACCGCTCTTGGGGTCAGTGTCGCGACCGTCCATGAAGCAGTGTACGAAGGTGCGTTCTTGCACGCCATATTCCTTAGCCACTTCCACCAACTTGAAGAGGTGATCCAATGAAGAGTGTACACCACCGTTTGAAGTGAGACCCATCAAGTGGAGTTTCTTGCCATTGTTCTTAGCATATTCGTAAGCCGAGATCACTTCGGGGTTCTTCAGGATTGAGCCATCAGCACATGCGCGGTTGATCTTCACCAAGTCTTGGTATACGATACGACCTGCACCGATATTGAGGTGACCCACTTCCGAGTTACCCATCTGACCATCGGGCAAACCTACGTTTTCGCCAGAAGCTTGGAGTTGAGAGTTAGGATAGTTCGCAAAGAGCGAATCCATGTAGGGTGTAGACGTTTGGTAGATCACGTCGCCCTTGCTGCGGTTACCGATACCGTAACCGTCGAGAATCATCAAAAGTGCTTTTTTTGCCATATTATTTATAGGTATTAATTTGTATTCCATCTGCAAAGGTACAAATAAATTAGAATAACGCACGCGCACGAGGCGCACGAAATGACGCACGCGCGTATATGGCGGCCCATTTTGCAAGGTCGAGATGAGAAAGTCTATCTTCGGAATGTTTCACGA
>JAGKTZ010000048.1 GCA_021153165.1 Prevotellaceae bacterium | reverse complement strand
AAAGATGATGCGTGGATGCAGTCCATTCACGAGAGTATCGACCAACTATCGGAAATTCTCGATAGTATGCCAAAAGACGGGACGGCCTTACAGAACGATGATGAGTACCTATGCGACAAGGAGGTGGCATATATGCTTAAAGTGAGCCGAAGAACATTGTGCGAGTACCGAAGCAATGGGACATTGCCTTACTATGTGCTCGGTGGAAAAGTTCTGTACAAACGGAGTGAGATAGAGCAAGCGTTAAAGCGGGAGTACAACGGCAAGCACCTGATTAATAGCAGCGGATAAACCTCTCTATATTCTTAGAGGGAGTGAATTTTACCGCTTGCCCTATATTCAACTGTTGCAAAATAATAGTGCCCCTATGGATAGAAACAAAAACAGCATACAAATGGGTTATCAGTGTAAGAACCCGTTTGTATGCTGTCTGTTTATCTTATTCTACATTTTCGTCAGTCGTTCATTTCCGTTGCCGTCTGCATTTTTGAGTACAGACATTGAAAGGGGAAGGGTTTTGGGGCTGAATACTCTCCGCAGGAGGAAGATTCAGCCCGAAACGGCTTGCCGCTCGACCTTTCAACTTTCAAGGGGTGATGTACTACCTTCGCAGATGAGCAAAGGAAAGGGGCGAATGACGGAATCTGAAAACTCATATATATCGCAGATTGATGATAGACCAAATTCAAATACTACCCTGCAATAATGAAAAATACACCGTCCTTTTGCTCGTTTATAAAAAAGTTGTACCTTTGTGTATCAGTAGTTATGTCATTGATGCAAAACAATAAAGAACTCTGAAATAGGAACGGTTGCCATCTCGTTACCCAATTTCCATGCAGCCCGAATAACCGTTTAATTCTAAGATAATTGCAAATTCTGCGATTTTTTGACAAAAAAAGCCTTGGGAAGCGGTAAAAAAGGTCTTAGATAATTTTTACAAGGTCTTGGAAAGTTGAAAAAAGGTCTTAGGAATTTAGAAAAAGGTCTTGAGAAAACAAAAAACTAATTATTTTGCCCTTTACAAGAGCTTGACAAATCGTAAACGATAATTAAATAAACATAAATAAAACTAAATTTTAACACATGAAACTCAAAGTACCCAATACCTATGTTATCATCTTCAGCGTACTCATCCTATGCGCTGTGTCCACATGGTTGGTGCCAGGCGGCAAACCCCAGACATGGCAAGTGCTGTCAGCGCTTTACGAGGGATTCAGCAAGCAGGCATGCATCATCGCCTTTGTCCTGATCATCGGTGGCGCATTTTGGTTGATCAATAGCACCAAGGCGGTGGACGACGGCATCCTGCGATTCATCCGATTCGTACAGCGCCTGGAGCGCTATGCACTGGTGCGCCGACTCGGTGTAGGCAATATCGTTATAGTCCTGGTGATGCTGCTCTTTGGCCTGTTTGGCGCCGTCTTTGGTATGAGCGAAGAGACCATCGCCTTTGTCGCCGTGGTCATCCCCCTGGCGCGCTCGCTCGGCTACGACAACTTTGTCGGCGTGTGTATGGTCTATCTGGCAGCACACGTAGGTTTCGCTGGCGCCATGCTCAATCCCTTCACCATAGGTATTGCCCAGGATATGTCGGGTTTGCCTCTCTTTTCCGGGATCGAATACCGTACCATTTGTTGGATAGTCCTGATGGCTTGTGCTATAGCCTTCGTGCTGTGGTATGCACGTGGTCATCGCACCGAGGTCAAGGTGGCAGAACCCGAAACCTTGGCACAAACCGACGAGGCTGAGGCGCCCAAGTCGAAAGCGCGCCCCTGGATTTGTTTGGGCATATTGACTGCGATACTCACAGGCTTCTGCATCACCTCGGCCGCAGATTGTGTGATCAAGGTGGGGCAGAGTACCTATCCCGCCCCCTATCTGCTCTGGGTCGTATCGGCAGCTTTTGTCGTAGTTTCTATCATAGCCTTGCGTAAGTCGCATCGTATGTTCATCCTCAACCTGCTGATGTTCTCCATCCTCTATCTGATCGTCGGCGCGATGGGTTACGGTTGGTATCTGCCCGAGATTTGCGCCCTTTTCATGGGTCTAGGCATTGCGGCAGGCTTCTCAGCCAGTTATTCCGCCGACCATATTGCGACTGAATTTGTGGCGGGTGCCAAGGATATATTCTCAGCTGCGCTGATTATTGGTTTTGCCGCGGGTATCATAGAGATTCTGCAAAATGGTGAAGTGATCGACACCATGCTTCGTTCGATGGCAGATGCTTTGGCAACTGCTGGTCGCGAGGGCGCTTTGGCGCTGATGTACGGCATCCAGACGGTGATCAACGTCTTCATCCCCTCTGCTTCCGCCAAGGCGGCTGTGACGATGCCCATCATGGCGCCTTTCTCCGATATGATCAATCTGTCGCGCCAATCCACGGTGTTGGCGTTTCAGTTCGGCGATGGTATCACCAATATGATTACACCATGCTCGGGCGTCTTGATCGCTGTGCTCTCCATTGCTAAGATACCTTACGAACAGTGGGTGAAATTCATCTGGAAATTCATTCTCGCGATGATGGTCATTGCTGGTGTGCTGTTGCTCTTGACCCTGTATTTAGACCTGCCGGGATTTTGATAATTGATCTGATAACAAAAGTATGCATCAACTGGACAGAATATTTCAGCAAGTCAACGTGCCCTGCAAGGACAATGGTCGTGAATTCTTGGTGTCGGACAAACTGGACGCGGTGGCACATTTGCTCGCCGACTCGCGCTATAGTTTGAAATACTCCGGTGCACTCTCGCGCATCTATTCACCTGCCGACTACGATGGTTCGCTCATTGTCTTGATTTCCGTTCATGTGGATGATGTCTACAATACGTATTTCCTACGAGATTTGGGGCAGGGCCTGTGGCAGGGCACCTTCGACAATAGTCTGAGCGCCGCCTGCGTGCTGCACGAGATGCTCGGCGCACATCTACCCGCGAATGTGTGGGTAGCCCTTACGGGGGATGAAGAAGTGCACGGCAATGGCGCACAGGAAGTGTGTGAAATCCTGACGGCCGACGGCATCAATATCGCACAAGTAGTGGTGACCGAAGTGACCCACGTGGGGTGGCAAGACCAGTGCGCCTTTGTGGTGGAAAACGACCGCAATATGTCACTGGGCAAGGCCTGGGAGATGTTAGGTCTGCTTTCCGAACACCGTTTTGCCTACCTGCACGACGCCGAACCCGACGAGTCGGAAATCTACGGTGGCGCTGGGCTGTCAGTACTGACTCTGAGCATCCCGGTCGAGGGTGATATGCACAGCGATCAGGGATGCTGTGTGCGACACGAACTTCTGCCGACCTACTGCGAAGTATTGCGGAATTTAGTCAACTTGTTTGCTGAAATTGCCGAGGAAGAGTAGGGCGTGTCCCAAATAGCGTTATATTTCTCTAAAATGTAGAAAAAATAAAGGTTCATCTTTTGCATTTTTGCCGACTCTCATTATCTTTGCAGAAACTAATCTTAAAAAATAATATTATGGCAGTAAATATTCCCTGGCAAGATCGCCCAGAAGGTTGTACAGATGTGATGTGGAGATATTCAGAAAATCCCGTCATCGGTAGATATGATATCCCCAGTTCAAACAGTATTTTCAACAGTGCCGTTGTGCCCTTTGGCGATGGTTACGCAGGTGTGTTCCGTTGCGACAACAAGCGCGTACAGATGAACATCTTCGCTGGATTCAGCAAGGACGGTATCAACTGGGAAATTAACCACGAACCTATCGTGTGGGAAGCTGGTAACACAGAAATGATAGAAAGTGACTACAAGTACGACCCTCGTGTCACTTGGATTGAAGACCGTTATTGGGTGACTTGGTGTAATGGCTATCACGGACCCACTATCGGTATCGGATATACTTTCGATTTCAAAACATTCTACCAATGCGAAAATGCATTCTTGCCTTTCAATAGAAATGGTGTGCTCTTCCCCGAAAAGATCGGCGGACGCTATGCCATGCTCTCACGTCCTAGCGACAACGGACATACACCTTTTGGTGACATCTATTTGAGCTATAGTCCCGATATGAAATACTGGGGCGAACACCGCTGTGTGATGAAGGTGACTCCCTTTGAAGATAGCGCTTGGCAGTGCTTGAAGATTGGCGCAGGCAGTGTGCCCATCCGTACAGAAGAGGGATGGTTGCTCTTCTATCACGGTGTGATCCGCACTTGCAACGGCTACCGCTACTCTATGGGCGCAGCGTTGCTCGATCTCGAAAATCCCGAAAAAGTACTCTACCGCTCGATGGAATATCTCCTGGCACCCGCAGCACCATACGAACTGGCTGGCGATGTGCCCAACGTGGTGTTCCCCTGTGCCGCTTTGACCGAAGGCGACAAGGTGGCTGTGTATTACGGCGCAGCTGATACTGTGGTCGGAATGGCTTTCGGAAAAATCAGCGAAATTATTGAATTCTTGAAGAAACAATAAGCAAACAAAACGCGGCGACGCCCCGTTCCTTTGACAAAAGATCAAAGATGAAAAAGGTCTGTTCCTTGACCAAGTGGACGGCGCGCAATGCATATAATAAATTAGAACAGATTGCGGCCTGCCTGTAGGGGTGAGGCTGCGTCTGTTAAAAAAATATCAAAAGGTATGAAATTTGCCAAGACCCTTTTCCTTGCGTTGATGACGTCAATCTCTGTGATGGCGCAAAAGAGTCCTATTGATTATGTCAACCCCTTTATTGGTACCACGAACTTTGGTACGACC
Organism: Prevotellaceae bacterium; assembly: GCA_021153165.1. GTDB lineage: Bacteria > Bacteroidota > Bacteroidia > Bacteroidales > Bacteroidaceae > Alloprevotella. The sequence goes on along the minus strand of JAGKTZ010000048.1, from coordinate 9,843 downwards.
AATCCCGGAGCACTCTGTCCCAACGGACTGATGAGTGCTACGCCCTTCAATGTGATGGGTAGCGATTTGAATACGTATGACAAAGACAAGCGTTGGTGGTCTACCCCCTATTCGGCGGACAATATCTATCTGACCGGTTTCTCGCACGTCAACCTCAGTGGTGTGGGCTGTCCCGATATGGGCGCTTTGCTCATCATGCCGACTTTGGCGGATTCGGTCAATGTGAATTACGATCAATACGGATCTGAGTTCTCGCAACAAAAGGCTACTCCTGGTTACTATTCATGCTATCTGGACAAATACGGCATCCGTACCGAGGTGACAGCGACTCCTCGCACTGCAATCCACCGTTTTACTTATCCCAAAGGACGTGGTCACGTCTTGCTGAACCTTGGTGAATCGCTTTCCAATGAAACGGGCGCCATGGTGAAACGTACTGCCGAAAATGAAGTGGTAGGTACAAAGTTGCTGGGAACTTTTTGTTACTACAACTTGCAGGGCGTATTTCCCATCTACTTTGTAATGCGTGTGGAAAAGGCTGGTATGGACAAGGGCTATTGGAAATACCAACGTCCTATGACTGGTTCGGAGGCAGACTGGGATCCTACGCACAGCACCCGCAAGATTTACAAAGAATATGCTAAGGAATTGGCAGGCGACGACGTCGGCGCATGGTTCTCTTTTGATACGCAGGAAAACGAACAGGTCGAAGTGCGCATTGGTGTATCCTTCGTGAGCATCGAAAACGCCCGCGAAAATTTGGAAAAGGAACAAGGCTCTCGCCACTTTGACGAGATTCACGCGGCTGCTCGCAAAGAGTGGGAAAGTGCTTTGAACAAGATACAAGTAGAAGGCGGCACCGAAGAACAAAAGAGCGTGTTCTATACAGCCCTTTATCACTTGCTCGTACATCCCAATGTGTTGCAAGACGTCAACGGACAATATCCAGCGATGGAGAGTGATAAGATCCTGAAGACTGATACAGGCGAAGATCGCTACACTGTTTATTCTCTTTGGGACACTTATCGCAACGTGCATCAATTCTTGACCCTTGTCTATCCAGATAAGCAAGAGGATATGCTACGCACTATGTTGAATATGTATCGTGAAAGCGGATGGTTGCCTCGTTGGGAACTTTATGGCCGTGAGACCAGAACAATGGAGGGAGACCCTGCATTGCCAGTCATTGTGGATAGTTATCTGAAGGGCTTATGTCCTTACGACGCTGAGGAGGTTTATCAAGCTATGCGTAAGCACGCTTTCACTCCTTCAAAGGAAAATCCTTTGCGTCCGGACAATGATGACTACATGAAGCACGGCTTTATTCATTTGGAAAACAAATACGACAACTCGGTATGCCATGCGTTGGAATACTACGTTGCAGATTATGCGCTGGCGCTGATGGCAGAAAAATTAGGTCACACCGAGGACGCAAAAATATTGAAGAAGCGTGCAAAAGGCTATACCAATTATTTCAACAAGCAGTATGGCTGTCTCTGCCCAATCTTGCCTAATGGCAAATTCTATTCACCTTTCAACCCCTTACAAGGCGTCAACTTCGAAGCATGTCCAGGATTCCACGAAGGCACCGCTTGGAACTACTCATTCGCTCTGCCTCACGATGTTCCTGGCATGATCAAAATGTATGGTGGTGATAAGAAATTTACAGAAAGTCTGACCAAGGTTTTCACTGAGCAATATTACGACCCAACTAACGAGCCCGATATTGTTTACCCCTACTTGTTCAGCCACGTGAAGGGCGAGGAATGGCGCACACAGGAACTCACTCGTGCTTTGTTGCAAAAGCATTTCACAACAAAGGCTGATGGTCTGCCTGGCAATGATGATACAGGTACGATGTCTACCTGGGCATTATTCTCGATGATGGGATTTTATCCTCACTGCCCTGGTGTGCCTGAATACACACTGACGGCTCCTGTCTTCGACAAGGTGACAATCAAGTTGGATCCTAAATATTACAAGCAATCCGAGTTGGTGATTACTGCCGATGGTGCTGCGGATATTCGCACACATATCAAGTCGATGACTTTGGGTGGTAAACCATTGAAAAAATACGTAGTGACGCACGACGAACTGCTGAAAGCCGGCACACTGCACTTTGACATGAAATAACAACCGCAAAGGGCGTTGGAATGGGCGTAAATGATTATGCCCGTTCCAAACGTTTTTTGGCTTTTTGAGATGATAGTGATGGCGAAAAAGCAGGCCGACAATGTCTCAAAATAAATATAATGCAAAAACTGAAAAATTAGATTTACCTTATAACTTAAGATGGAAAAATGCTGAATAATCTACCTCCCATTACCCGTTCGCTGATATACATCAATGCAGGTGTATTTTTGACGCTACTGATTCTTACGATGATGGGCGATAATGCTGTGCTCACGATCAAAGCGCTCGAGAACCTGCTGAGCTTGCACCCCTTCACCGTGTCGTTGGTGCCCGAGGGCCAACTGCCCCCATTTTTGGACGTCACGTTCATGCCGCACCAATTGTTCACTTATATGTTCCTGCATGCCGACTTCATGCACGTATTCTTCAATATGTTCTCGCTCTATATGTTCGGTCGTGTCATTGAGCAAGTGATGGGCGGCAAGCGCTTCCTGATCTTCTACATCGTGTGCGGTGTCGGTGCTGGTTTGTGCCAGGAGTTGTGGCAATATATCCAGTTCTACCTGCTCGACCATGCTCTTATCGCTGCCACACCTGCGGCAGTGTCGGGCGCATTCGCTCCTACGGTTGGTGCCAGCGGCGCAGTGTATGGCATACTCTTGGCCTTTGGCGTACTCTTCCCCAACGAGCGCATCATGCTCCTCATTCCCCCCATTCCCATCAAGGCAAAATGGTTTATTGCATTCTTCGTCTTGATCGAACTCTTCTCTTCGTTCAGTACAGACAGCAACGTGGCGCACTTTGCCCACTTGGGCGGTATGCTCTTCGGTTTCCTGTTGATGCTCTATTGGAAGATGGTGGGCGGATATGCTTCGCGCGGTTGGGAACGTTGGGACGGCTATGAAATCAAAGAGAAAAAGAGCCTGTGGAAACGCATGAAGGAAAAAGTAGGCAAGATGTTCGAACGCAAACCCAAGATGACGGCGAAACCAGGCGGAGCACAATTCAAAGACCGTACGGCTGACTATGAATACAATCAGCAACGCCAGCAAAATGTCAACCAGGAAAAGATTAACGCTATACTGGAAAAGATTAAGCGTTCGGGCTACGAGAGCCTGACCGCCGACGAAAAGCGCGAACTCTTCAATCACAGTCGCCGATAGTTGGCTGATGACTTCCGACAACTGATGTTCGGGGAGATAATCAAGCTATTAACCCGTATCAGTAAGACTAAAAAAATAGACTCTCTGAACCCGTCGAAAAAAACCTTAACCTTTTTCAAAAAAACCAAGACCTTTTTTAAAAAAGATTAGACTTTTTTTCAACGAGACGTTGCGAAATTTTTCTACCCCTTTTCAACCCCACTTCTCAGAGTAGTGCAGGGTGCAAAAAAGTGGAGAATAGATACTGAATAATTATGGTAAGAAGCAATAAGCGAAGACGAAGAAACCTGCTTTCGAAACCCGTTGCATTTTTTGCGTGGGTGTCGGTGCTCTTGCTGTGGGCTTGTGCACTTAGTTCCTTTGTCAGTCCCCAGCATTTCAAATACTTCGGCCTCACGACTCTGGCCTTTCCAGCATTCCTCGCCTTAGTGGTGGTGATGGAAATAGTCGTGTTGATATTCTCTCGCCGATGGTGGTGGATTCCCCTGCTCGGTTTGCTGGGCTGCGCCTTCTCCATTCGCACATATTTCCCCATCAATCTGCCATCCCAGGCCCCCGATGGTAGCATCAAGGTGATGTCCTACAATGTGTATAGTTATGGCAATAAGGTAAAGAATGACGAAGGTGTAAATATTGTGGCAGATTATATTGTACGTAGCAATTCGGACATCGTATGCCTGCAAGAAGCCTTCTTGCATCCTTCAGAGGTGTACAAAGAAGTGACCTCCTATATCTGTCGCACCTATCCGCATTATGACACGCTGCATATTGGCGACAATCGCTTGGCTTGCTATTCCAAATATCCGATAGTCGGCAAAGAACATATCAACGAGGTGGGCACAAACGGCGCCGGCGCTTATCTGCTCAAGATGCCCGAGGGCGACACCCTCCGCGTGGTCAATTGTCATTTGCGCTCGATGGGACTCTCCCTGAGCGATCGTGCCACATATCGCAACATTGTGCACGCCACCGAGGAGATGGAGGTGACAGATACGACCTCGCGCCGACTTCTCAGTAAGGTCGCTTCTGCTGCCGCCGTGCGAGCTCAACAAGTGGACCAAATCACAGATTATCTCAAACTGCACGAGGGGGAAAATATCATCTTGTGCGGAGACTTCAACGACAGCCCGCTTTCATACGCTCATCAAAGTTTCCGACTCAACGGCTTGACGGATGCTTATACGACTTCGGGCAACGGGCTCGGTCGCACGTTTAACAAAGATGCCATCATCGTGCGCATAGATCACATCTTGCACTCAGACCACTGGACTGCCTATGGCGCAAAGGTGGACAAGGAGATGACAGCGTCTGACCATTATCCCGTTTATACTTATCTGAAAAGAACGAAAGTCGACGAATAATTCAGCCACTCTGATGAAAAAAATACACATATTCACACCCGTCAAAGACTCCTTAGACACCACGCTCGATACTATTCGCTCGGTGATGGAGTCTCAGTTGGACGTGCCACACACCTACACCATCTACGACGATTTTAGCTCCCCGGAGACGGCGCAACGCCTGGATGAGGAAGCAGATAAATGGGGCTTTCGCGTGGTTCACTTGTCGGATGTTACAGATCACCCCTCGCCCAACTACCTCCTGGTATTGCAGACAGCACAGCGCGAGGCGTTGGCAGAAGCTGCAGCCTTGTGTATCGTGGAAAGCGATGTGACACTGCGCCCCAATACCCTGCAGGCACTTTGCGATGGTGCCGATGCACGTCCCGACTGCGGCATTGCAGCAGCAGTGACTGTGGACGAACAAGGTGTGATTAATTATCCCTATCTGCACGCTAAAGGAAAAGAAGGTCAAGTCTTCGAAACAAAGAAACATTGCAGTTTTTGCTGTTCGCTACTTACACCAGCGCTTTTGGAACGCTTCGCTTTCACTTCCCTTAATCCCGAGAAAAATTGGTTTGACGTGACCATCTCGCACGAAAGCCTGGCGCTTGGTTTGCGTAATTATCTTTTCACAAACCTACCTGTGCTACATCGTCCGCACCAGAGCCGTCCGTGGAAGCAACTGAAATACAAAAATCCCTTACTTTATTATTGGAAGAAGATAACGAAGGGTTTGGACAAGATTTGATCCCAATCTATTAGGGTGAAATAAAAGAATAAGGTGGTCGCACTTACTTTTGCGAACCACCTTTTTTGTGTGCTTGAGATGTTGAGGACTGACGGCAAACTTAATGCCAGTGCATCGCAGGTTTAGGACTTTTTCAATAAGATTTGCTCTAATATTCCCATCCCCTTGGATGCTACCTCTTGTATCACCTCTACGGCATATCCTCTCGGCGTTTCTACGTTGAATGGGTCGATCAAATAGATTTTGGCAGATTGTGGTACAAAGTTGATCAGCCCTGCTGCAGGGTAGACGTTCAGTGATGTGCCCACGATGACGAAGATGTCCGCATCGCTCACGGCTTCTATCGCTTCCTCCATACGAGGCACAGCTTCGCCAAACCATACGATCCACGGTCTCAGTAGCGAACCATCTTTAGCCAATTCGCCGTGCTTCACAGTGAGGTGTTCGTTGTCTAAAGTTTCGATATATTTTGGATTGTTGGGGTCGTCTGACGAGCAGACTTTCATCAGTTCGCCGTGCAAGTGGATGATTTTCGAAGAACCCGCTCTTTCGTGCAAATTGTCTACGTTTTGTGTCACCACCGTTACGTCGAAATGCTCTTCCAGTTCGGCTACTTTCAAGTGGCCTTCGTTGGGTTTCGCTTTTATCAAATTCTCTCGCAAATTATTGTAGAAATCCGTGACAAGATTGGGATCTTCTTCCCACCCTTGAGGAGTAGCGACTTGCTCGACGGGATAGTTGTTCCACAATCCGTTGTTGCCGCGAAACGTGCTGAATCCACTTTCTGCGCTGATGCCTGCGCCTGTCAAAAATACTATTTTTTTCATCTTGCTTATCAATCTGGTTTGACGCAAAAGTAGGGAAATTTATTGTAATAGTAAAAACTTGTACAAAAAAATGAAGGTTCGTCGAAAAAGATGCAGTATCTGTGAAAAAAAATTGTACTTTTGTAGCCGAAATAGACAATATAATTAAACGCGAATAAAATATCATGGAAAAACTTAGTTATGCTTTAGGCTTAATGTTTGGAAATAGTCTAAAGGAAATGGGTGTGGCAGAAATTCATCAAGACAAATTTGCTAAGGCAGTTGCTGATGTAGTATCTGGCGCTACTCCCGAAATGACAGTGGCTGAGGCTCAACAAAAAGTAACGGTTTATCTGCAGGCGCTCGAAGAAGAAAAGGGCAAGGCAGTACGCGAAGAAGGCGAAAAGTTCTTGGCAGAAAATGCGAAGAAGGAAGGTGTTGTAGTTTTGCCAAGCGGTCTGCAATACATGGTCTTGACAGAAGGTGCCGGCAAGAAACCTTCTGCCACTGACAACGTAGAATGTCACTACGAAGGTCGTTTGATCGACGGCACAGTGTTCGACTCTTCTTATCGTCGCGGCGAACCTGCTACATTCCCCCTCAATGGCGTGATTGCAGGTTGGACCGAAGGCGTACAACTGATGGGCGAAGGTGCAAAATATCGTTTCTTCATTCCATTTGATTTGGCATACGGCACACGTGGTGCTGGCGCGTCAATTCCTCCCTACGCTACGTTGGTGTTCGACGTTGAATTGATCAAAGTGCTCTAATATTAATTGAAAAAGGAACGGTTCTAAAGGCAACCAAACTTTAGAAAAGATCAAACCGAAAACAAATAAATAAAACAATATAACATTATGAAGAAAATTATGCTTTTTGCTGCAGTAGCAGCATCAATGTTGTTCACAGCATGCGGCGGTGGCAACAAAACTGCAAAGTTGGAAACTCAAGAAGACTCTTTGACTTACTTGGTAGGTGCTTATAACATGTACCAACAAATGGGTGGCCCTGAAAATCTGAATACGGTTTTGCTACAAATGGGTAGTGATTCTGCATTTGTAAAGGATTTCTTGTCAGGTGTGCAAGATGGCTTTAACAGCGCAGAAAACAAAAAAGACATTGCATACTATATGGGTGCTTCATATGGTGCGCAAATGAGAATGTCAAATGCACAACAACTCAATTACATTCTCTTCGGTAATGACTCTACTCAAACTGCTGATATGACAAATGTGTTGTTAGGCTTCTTGAATGCAGCTAATGGCACTTTGGCTTTGAAGGGTGACTCAAGTGCAGTAATGAATCTCCAAGTAATCCAAGCTATGTTGAATAAGACTGCGATGTCTGTGAATGACAAGAGAATCAAGAAGCAATATGCTCCTCAAATCGAAAAAGAAACTAAGTACTTTGAAGAACTCAAGAAGCAAGAAGGCGTAAAGAATCTTGAAAATGGAGTTTACTACAAGGAATTGGCAGCAGGTGATGGTAAATCTTTGGCAGGTAAGAATGTGAAGGTGGAATACGAAGGTCGCTTGCTCGATGGTACTGTATTTGACAAGGGTGAAATGCCTGCTGTTCCCGTTGGTCGTGGCGCAGTTATCCCTGGTTTCGATATTGCTCTTGCTGCAATGTCTGTTGGTGCAGAGTGGGAAATCAGTATCCCTGCAAAATTGGCTTACGGCGAGCAATCTATGGATAAGATTCCTGCGATGTCTGCTTTGGTATTCAAGGTGAAAGTTGTTGGTATTGCAGAACAACCTAAAACTCCTGCTCAACCTCAAATGATTCCTGTGCAATAAGACATGGAGAGACTTTCATCTATGGAAGCACTCGCTAAATAAAGTGAAAATGTAAAACACCTTGGCCGCGTCGATTTTCTGCGTAGGCTAAGGTGTTTTTGCTTTACTTTGTGCTGGAACTTCATGCATGAAATGTGCTTTAGTGTTGACTGACTATATTCAAAATCCCGTCTGAGTGAAAAAAGTTTTTACCTTCTCTGTGCTATATGCTCTTGTGATTCTGCTGGTCTTGATAGCTTGCGGACGAGGGCGTTCGTCTTCTCAACAACCACAAACTCTGTCATCAAAAAATCAGGATTCGGTGGAATTGAGTGAGAGCAAACAGGGCGAACTCTCCTCTCGAGAAAAAGTCTTGGCTACATTGGATGCAGAGAAAAGAACCCAGACTGTCATTAATGAGATGTTGGGCAAAAAGGAGGTAAATATAGAGAAGGAAAAGGATTTCTTCGCTCAATTGGCACAAGACAAAAGTGTAAAAACCTTGACGGACGGAGTTTGCTACAAAGTCTTGCAGTCTGGCCAAGGCGAACAGGCGAAACGAGGTACTTATGTGACGTTTGACTACGTGGGCCGCCTGCTTGATGGTACTACATTCGTCGACGGACATGAGAAGATGGTGCCAGTGGGTTACGATTTTATGGTTGAAGGTCTGGAGTTGGCGCTATCAGCAATGAGAGTGGGGGATGAATGGGAAATTTATGTGCCATCGGCAATGGGTTATGCTGGAGACTTCAACGATAAAATTCCAGCTTATTCCACATTGATCTTTCGTGTGAAACTCTTGAGCGTTTATTGTCAACCATAATTTCAATGACATGGTTTCTCAAGTGTGTAGTATACTATATAGTCTTAGATAAACGATTTTTTAACGTATCAGATGAAGAGGATTTTTATTCTTCCCTTGACGGCTTTGCTTTTTGCTCTATTGTTTGGAGCATGTGGAAACACCCAAAAAGATGTAGAGCAGCATGATTCCATCGTTGATCCCACCGCTTTCCATTTAGGCAAGGATTCGGTGGTCGATACTCTGAGCTACGTCTTAGGCAGGTCTTTGGCGCGTACTTCGTCCGAATTGGCTGGCTATCTACAAGAGGTGGGCAGCGATTCAGCCTACCTGAATGATATGATGAATGGTTTCTTGGATGGTTTGCAATATCAAGATTCTGCTGCAATAGCTTACTATTGTGGATTTGCTATGGCTATGGGAGTGCTTGATGGAGAATTGCCTAATATAGAGAAGACTGCTTTTGGCGAAGATAAGACGCGCTCGATCGACCGTTTGAACCTATATGCAGGCTTCTACTCGGAAATGATGGGCAAACCTGGAACCACTTGCAATGGCAAACCTATAGACAAAGCGATGGCTATAGAGATGCTTGAACGCCTGACTCAGCAACTCAGTGAGCAGAGTTATTCTAAGGAATATGCTGCCGAGCGTGCAGCAAGCGATGTCTTTATGAAATCAAAGGAGGCTGAGCCAGATGTGCATAAACTGGAAAAAGGCGTATGTTACAAAGAGATTGTACCTGGCAGTGGTCCGCATCCGACAGAAGGCAATGTGGTCACAATCGAACTGAAGGGCCGCTTTATTGATGGCACTGAGATGGAATTGGACGAAGCGCCTTTCGAAATGGATATACGCGACGCTATTCCTGGCTTGGCTTTGGCATTGCAAACGATGAAGATTGGTGCAGAGTGGGAAGTCTATGTGCCTTGGCAAATGGCTTATGGTGCTGCAGGCGAGGATAAGGTGAAACCCTTTTCTACCTTGGTGTTCAATGTCAAATTGGTGAATTTCAGATAGTCTGCCTTTTTGATAATGTATCCCACGACGGTGCCTTGATGATGCAT
>JAGKTZ010000098.1 GCA_021153165.1 Prevotellaceae bacterium | reverse complement strand
ATATTATATATAGAAGTAATTGTAGCCCAAAGCAGACCAAAGAGCACCATAAAGCGACATAGAAAAACACAGAAAATGCATCAAAAAGAGAAAAAAAGAGGGTAAAACTTGTTGCATATAAAATAATTGCCTAATTTTGCACTCCGCAAGAAGAATGAAATAAAAGTAACAAAATAATAATAAACAAATCTCAAAATGATTGTAGTACCTGTAAAAGAAGGCGAAAACATCGAACGCGCCCTCAAGAAATTCAAGAGAAAATTCGAAAGAACTGGTGTTGTTAAAGAACTCCGTGCACGTCAACAATTCGACAAACCTTCTGTATTGAAGCGTTTGGCTCGCGAACGTGCTGCTTACGTTCAACAACTTCGCGCACAAGAAGACTAATTAATGTTTAGTCGCCATCGTGCGAAAGAAATAATTCGGCTCGCTCCTACGACAAGTAGTTGCGAGTCGAATTTCGTTTACAATTATATCCACTTTGTAGTCACAAGAATAAGAAAATGCCATTAGATATACATAATCCTTAAAAAAAATGTATATTTGCAAAGAGAAAACCTATATAAGTCAAACTTAAATCATATTGCACCATGAAAAAAGCATTATTCATTGCATTTGCAATTTTTTCGTTGTTCTTCTCACAAGAGTCACAAGCCCAACGTTACGTACCCTCTATCCCCAAAAAGAATAGCACAGTTACCAAGGCGGGACCTGTATATGGCACACAATACGACTGGCTATCCGTACGCTACGCCAACTACGACGACGTCTATGGTCTGGACCGAGGACAATTGAGAGTGCTGCGCAACTCCATCTATGCGCGTCATGGTCGCAAGTTCCAAGACAAAAATCTGCGCGCCTATTTCAATTCGCAAAGATGGTACACACCTCTCTATAACGAGATTCCTGCTAGCCGCCTTAACAAGTATGAAAAGGCGAATATCGAGTTCCTGAAAAGATTGGAACAATAGGCATTCCCAAAAGATAACCCTAAATTATAAAATCACAAATCATGAAAAAGAACTTACAAAGGATTGGACGCTTAGTGCTAAGTATTTGCTTGCTCTTCACTGCAGGCTCTCTCTCGGCAGAAGTCAACCCCAAGCCCTTCGTCATCCCTGAATTGCAATCATGGACTGGCGCAGAGGGCAGTGTGCAACTCTCGGGTGTATTGCGCGTCAGTGGCAACGACAAAGAGTTGACTCGCATAGCAAATGCCTACGCTGCTGACTACAAGACCATGTTTGGCAAGACGCTTACTGTGAAGAAAGGTTCTCCAAAGGCTGGCGATGTGCTTTTTGTCCTGAAGAAGAATGACAAGACATTGGGCAAAGAGGGCTATCGCCTCAATATCGGCAATCACATCACCGTGACTGCAGCAACTGCTCAGGGTGCATTCTGGGCAACACGTACATTGCTCCAACTCTCTGAACAACACACCGCACTGCCCAAGGGCGAAACCGTTGACGTACCTGCATACGAATTGCGCGGTTTTATGATTGACGTAGCGCGCAAGTTCATGCCTATCGACTATCTGAACGATTTGGTAAAGGCTATGGCTTACTATAAAATGAACGCGCTCCAGGTGCACCTCAACGACAACGGTTTCCGTCAATTCTTTGGTGGCGATTGGGACAAAACCCCCTCGGCATTCCGTCTCGAGAGCACACAGCACCCTGGTTTGACTGCCAAGGATGGTCACTACACCAAGAAGGAATTTATCGACCTGCAAATCCTGGGCGAAAACAATTACGTTGAAGTGATCCCCGAAATCGACGTACCAGCACACAGTTTGGCATTCGTACACTACAAGCCTCAACTCGGCAGCAAGGAATACGGCATGGACCACCTTGATATGTTCCACCCCGAGACCTACCCCTTCATCGATAGCGTATTCCGCGAATACCTCGAAGGCAAGAATCCTGTATTCCGTGGCAAGCGCGTGAATATTGGTACCGACGAATATAGCAATCGTGACAAGAAGGTGGTGGAAAAATTCCGCGAATTCACCGACCACTACATCAAATTCGTAGAAAGCTTCGGCAAGCAAGCTATGGTTTGGGGTGCGTTGACACACGCCAAGGGCGAAACTCCAGTGAAGAGCGAAAACGTCATCATGAACATTTGGCACAATCCCTATGCTCAACCCAAGGATATGAAGGAGCAAGGCTACAAGCTCGTTTCTATCCCCGACGGTCTCGTATATATCGTGCCTGCAGCTGGCTACTACTACGACTACCTCAACTGCAACTACCTCTACAGCCACTGGACTCCTGCCAATATCGGCGGCGTACAGTTTGAAGAAGGCGACCCCGACATCCTCGGCGGTATGTTTGCAGTGTGGAATGACCACCACGGCAACGGTATCTCTACATACGACGTGCATCACCGCACCTACCCTGCGCTCCAAACTATCGCCGTGAAGTGCTGGACAGCAAGCAAGACCACACTCCCCTACAACGAATGGGATGCAAAGCGCTGGGCACTGAGCGAAGGTCCCGGTGTGAACTGGTTGGGTCGTATTGGCGCGAAGCAAAGCCTCGTCGCAGAGATGGCTACAGTGAAGCCAGGCGACCAACTGCCCTACGAAGAAATCGGTTACGACTACACCGTATCATTCCAAGTGAAGGGTGCAAAGGAAAACAAGGGTACTGTACTCTTCAGTTCTGCTCACACTAAGTTCTATATCTCTGACCCCAAAGAAGGCAAATTGGGCTTCGAACGCGATGGCTACCTGAACACTTTCAACTATCGTATTCCTGATGGACAATCTGTCAATATCACTATCCAGGGCAACAACAAAATGACTCGCCTCTATGTAGACGGCAAACTCAAGGAAGAACTTGGCGTAAAACCTCTCTACGTGATCAACGATTACAGAAAGGCCAACTACATCTCAAACCCCAACATGAAGAATGTAGAACTCTACAATACCGATGGCGACAAGATCTACTATCAACGCACTTTGGTATTCCCTCTCCGCAATGCAGGACAATTCAATAGTACTGTTTCTGAATTGAAAGTTTGGAACTACCTCAAGCAAATGTAATCCTATCATTTGTACTTAATATCAATGAGCCGCTGAATGCTATTCGGTGGCTCATTAATATTTGAGCAACATCCATCATTTTTTTTATTTATATATATAACATGTTGTCAAAATAGTTTATCTTTGTGTACTATCTTTTAGAAACAAGAAGCAAATAATTAATGTTTAACTAAAATGAAGAATACTATGTATTTATTAATTGCCACTGCAGTCTTATGTTTTGCATGTTCCTGTAATGAAGCAAAGACAAACAACAACATTGAAAACAACATAATAAAAGTTGACGAGAATTCAGAGGAAGCAATACCTCAAGGTGCCAAGACACTGATGAAAGTCTACCCTAACAAAGTCAAAGGGTATGCTGACGGCAAACTTATTATGGCTAATGGAAGTACCATTCTCTATGATGACGGCAAGAAAAAAGACTTTCTTAAAATGCTTGACAACTCCGACCCTGAAGACATGTTCAATATGCAGTATAAGACCAATGGTATCCCAGGATACCTTGAGGATGCAGGTCGTTCACGTTCAGAGCAGCTCTTCAAATCAATGTATGGTAAAAGTGAAGCAGAAGTAAGAAAGAACCTTGTGCCGGTAAATTGGTTTGGCAAGAAAGTACTATTCACCAAAGTCAATGGAGCAGCTGATAGCCTCCGCGCCGTAGCAGCCGAATTAGCTAAATTGCCATCAGAGTATAAAAAATATCTTCCAACTGCAGGAACATTTAATTGGCGAGCAGTCAGAGGTGCCAACAGACTAAGTTCACACAGTTATGGCATCGCGATAGATATCAATACAAAGTATTCAAACTATTGGTTGTGGGAGAACAAAGGAGCAAAAGAAACTGACCGCATAAAGTACAACAACCGAATCCCCGAAGAGATAGTTAGCGTTTTCGAGAAGCATGGCTTTGTATGGGGCGGCAGATGGTATCACTACGACACTATGCACTTTGAGTTTCGCCCAGAACTCTTAAAATAAAACGAGTATTTTTAAGAACAACCTTAAAAAATGCGATGAATACGCTAAAAATGCGAAGTATCTCTCATAAGATGCTTCGCATAATTTTGTATACAAATATACTACATTTGTTTTGGTAATAATATAGCAGATGTCCACAAATCATCCTTACATCAAAGATGTTGTACTCTTATTGTTGTAACCACGAATAAGCACTAATTTACACCAATGCCTTGCGGGGCATTTAAGACCGGATGGATATTAGTGAAAATTCGTGTTCATTAGTGGCCTTATTCCCAGCGTATCTCGTGTATCTCTCGGAATCTTTGGACTGTCTTGTTTTTACACTCTAAGTTTGCAGCGGATTGCGACGCAGTCGCATAAATCAAGAAATCTGGAATAAGAATTGACAACTCAAGATCGAGTTCTTACCTTTGTTGTAGGA
>JAGKTZ010000047.1 GCA_021153165.1 Prevotellaceae bacterium | reverse complement strand
ACTGATGGGTACTTACAACAATCTGAAGGACCAGTCGTACACTTCTTGCTTCTTTGCAGAAGTGGCTAAGGGTCAAGACTTTTACATTGCATTTCGTGCTGCATCCTTGCCCAACAAGCAGCAATTGTTTATTGCCTCTGTAGAGGTGCAAAGCATGGGATTTGACGTAGCAAAGGATTATCAAAACAAAGCCGTTTCGCAGTCGGGATTGACCCTGGCGACCGACACGCGATATGTGGTGGCTGGCGAAAATAAACCTGTCGAATTTGTAGTCTTCGATGGCGCGACGGATGTGACCGACGATGCACATATATATGTACGTACGTCAGCTGGCTCAACTCAGGATCTTGAAACGAATCAGTTCACTTGCGACGTTGTGGGTGACTATCGCTTTTATGCCACCCTTGGCGCGAAGAGTACCAGCGACGCTCCGCTCGTAGTCAGTGCTTTGCACGAGATGCCACTCCTGCCCGAGGATACGCAACCTGAATCTACGGAATACCTGCGCCGAGCCTTGTTGATACAAGGCACTGGGGTGGACTGTCAATATTGTCCCAATGGCATCGAGGCGATTTGGACTTTTCACGATACATACGACCGCGCAGATCAAGTGTGCCACATCGCGCACCATTCCTACTATGTCACCGATCCGCTCTACTGCGAAGCGGCTGACGTTATCAAGTTCCAGACACCTTTCAGTGGTTATCCCAACATGATGGTTAACTTCTCTCGGGATTGGGCGACGTCGGGCGAATCTGTCAACGGTTTTGGCTATTTCCTCAATCAATCCTTTGATGCAGCGCTCGAGGGAGTGTCGCAAACCAATATAGCCCTTTCTGCACAATACAATGCCGAGCGTGGAAAGATCTCAGTCTTGTGCGGTGTAAAGCCTAATGAAACGGGACTTTTCCGCCTGACTGTGGCACTTGTTCAAGACAGCGTCTATGCACCACAAAGGGGCACTTACGACCAGCGCTTCTATATTCACGAATCTGCAGTACGTGCGCTCTCGCCTGCGGATGGCAATGGCGTCTACCTGAATGGGGGTAAGCACGAAAAAGCGGGTAAGGTGTATCAATATAATTGTGAATTTGACGTAGCAGACTTGGTGCAACAGACCTACAACCTCTATTCGCTCGATGTCCTGCGCCACGCACGTATTGTCGCTTACACCAAGCGCTTTGATGGACAAATAGACAATGTCGCTTCTTGCAAAATGAACGACGCACAGCCTTTCGCCTATACATCCGAAGGTCCTTCGTATCCTACCATAGGCATCGGAGAAATCACCCAAGACCTCAACTCTCCTGCAAAACGAGTAGACATCTACAACCTTTCTGGCGTGTTGCAAAGATCTATTAGCGGCGACAAAGTAAAAGATCTCAATCTCTCGCGCGGTATATATATATTACGTGAGAAGGATGGAGAAGCGACAAGAGTAAGAAAAATATTCATTCCCTAACGAATGAATTCAAAAATCCTAGACTTCGAAATGACAGACAAATACCATTGACTTCATTCAATACATCTACATTTTTTTCAAAAAAATATAAGGACTGCAAACATTGACAGGCGTTTGCAGTCCTTATATATAATTATAGTAATCTCAAATCTACTTCACCCTTTGAAGTGGCTGAGATATTATTTGTTTTCTCTGGCTAATCTGATTACTTCTTCAGCGATATCCCTTGCAGCATTAGGTCGCGCCAGGGTCTTTATGTTTTGTGCCAAAGCTTGTAGTTTTTTGCCGTTCTTTACTGTATTTATCGACTCAGCAATCAGTGTTTGTCCAGCTTCAGCGTCTGGTACATAGAGTGCCGCACTCTTGTGCACCAAAGCCATGGCATTTTTCGTCTGGTGGTCTTCTGCTACGTTGGGCGAAGGGACCAGAATGACAGGCTTGCCGAGTAAGCAAAATTCCGAAATACTGCCTGCACCCGCTCTGGATACTACGAGGTCTGCAGCCGCATAGGCTACCGCCATGTCGCTGATGAAATCCATCACGTGCAGGTTGTCTGGTTTACCTACCTCTTTCAATTTTTCTGCAATCTCATTAGCGTAGAATTTGCCAGTCTGCCATACGAATTGCACGTCCTCTTGCTGGCGAATAGTCTCAAGTTGTGACAACACGCTCTCATTGATGGTGCGCGCTCCCAGGGATCCGCCCACAATCAATATGGTCTTTGCGTTTTTGTTAAGACCCATTTTCTCAGCAGCCTCTTCTCGTGTCAATGAGATATCGAGCAGATTCTGGCGTACGGGATTGCCTGTGAACTTGATGCTTTCCGCTGGGAAAAACTTCTCCATGCCATCGTACGCCACGCAGATGCATTTTGCCTCCTTCGCCAAGAGTTTGTTGGTGACGCCGGCGTATGAATTTTGTTCCTGGAGCAGGGTGGGAATGCCCATCTTGCCTGCCATGTTCAGCGTAGGTCCGCTGGCATATCCGCCGACTCCTACCGCCACATCGGGAGCAAAGTCTTTGATAATCTTCTTTGCCATTCTGCGGCTGCGGAATAGTTTGATCAGTACGCTGACGTTTTTCCACAAGCGCTTACGGTCGAAGCCTGCTACAGGAAGTCCTTTGATTTCGTAACCAGCTGCTGGCACGCGTTGCATTTCCATTCTGCCTTCAGCGCCGACAAACAAAATCTTGGCGTTGGGCTCTAATTCCTTTACGGCGTTGGCGATAGACACAGCGGGGAAGATGTGTCCGCCAGTACCGCCTCCGCTAATGATGACTCTTAACTCTTTACTCATAGTGAACGTATTTTATGAGGTGGTGAGAGATTATTTTTCTTATATCAAAGTTTGGCAGATTTTTTCCAGACCTTCTATATCTTCTGCAACGTGTAGATGCGCCAAGGTCTCCTTTGCTATCAATCCGCGCTCTTGCAATTCTGACAAAGCCTTAACGAGTGTGGTCCAGCAGTCGTCTGCATTGTAGAGCACTAAGTGTTTTTTGCTTATACCGATGCAGACTTCGCCCAAGATGGTGAAGATTTCATCCAAAGTGCCGATTCCACCGGGCAATGCCACGAAGATGTCGCTCTCGCGAGCCATGATGGCTTTGCGATCGCTTAGGTCTGCGCAATGAAAGCAAACGTCCAGTGTGTCGCTGACTAGGCCTCTTTCAACTAAGATCTGAGGCACAACACCCAAGACGCGGCCGCCGCTTTCCTTGACCGTACTGGCGAGCAATTCCATCCAACCCTTGCGCGCGCCGCCGTAGACAAGTGTGCGCTTGGTCTGACCAATCCATTGACCGACTGAGACCACAGCCTCACGGCACACCGTATTGTCTGGCTCACGCGAAGCTAAGAAGACACAAATTCTTTGCATATCTTGTTTATACTTCTGCAAATATTTACTTTGCACTCCTACAAATCATTTTGATTCTTACAAGTGCATACTTTGCTTTCTGTAAATATTATGTCCTTTTCTGCTGTACTTACTTTGCAGCGATGCATTCGATTTCTACCAAAGCGCCTTTAGGCAAGGTCTTGACTGCGACTGCCGAACGAGCGGGATAGGGTGCTGAGAAGAACTCTGCGTAAACTTCGTTCATTGCTGCGAAATCAGACATATCTGCCAGGAAAACGGTAGTCTTTACAACGTTGTCCAGGGTCAGACCTACTTCTGCCAGGATGTGTTGCATATTGGTCAAAGACTGACGTGTGAGTTCCTTTACGCCGCCTTCTGCAAATTCTCCAGTTTCGGGATTGATAGGCAATTGACCTGATACGAATACCATGCCGCCTGCTTCAATCGCTTGGCTATATGGACCAATCGCTGCAGGAGCTTTTGTTGTTGAAATAGGATTCTTCATATTATTTCCTTATTATGTTGTTCAAAATTCTTTGCTACACTGTAAAAATATAAATACTTCTTTTACTGAAACGAGGCTTCCGAATTACTTCAAATAATCGTCAAAATAGCGGGTGATACGTTCGTGCAAATGCACCATATCCTTGCCCATCATATTGTGACCTTGTCCTGGATATACAAAGTAGTCGGGCTGTGTGCCAGCATCTGCTGCAGCGCGAAGGAAGGAAAGGCTGTGCTGCAAAACACATGTGGGGTCGTTCAAACCGACGATGATTTGCAATCTGCCTTTTAGATTCTTCGCCTTGTTGCAAAGATTATTTTCTTCGTATCCATCGGGATTTTCCTCGGGAGTATCCATGTATCTTTCGCCGTACATTACTTCGTACATCTTCCAGTCTATCACGGGACCGCCGGCTACGCCAACTTTGAATACATCGGGGTACGAGCAAATCAAATTTGTTGTCATAAATCCGCCGAAAGACCAACCATGTACACCAATTCTGTCGGCATCAACATAAGGTAAAGTTTTCAGGAAGTCTACCCCTTTCATTTGGTCCTGCATCTCTATTTCTCCGAGACGGCGGTGTGTCACGCTCTCAAACTCGAATCCGCGATACTGCGAACCGCGGTTGTCCACGATGAATACGACGTATCCCTTTTGTGCCATATAGATTTCCCAAGGACGATAACCATAGTTGAAACTTTCCTGCACATTGTGCGCATGAGGTCCGCCATAGACGTAAACTACAGTAGGGTATTTCTTCGCAGGGTCAAAGTCGACAGGTTTTACCAAACGATAGTACAAAGGCGTCTTGCCATCAGCTGCAGTAATCGTTCCACCAGTAATTTCAGGTACATTGTAATCCTTCCAAGGTGTAGCAATAGGCGCTACAACATTTTGAGTTTTCCCGTTTTGAGTTGAAATCAAATCTACTTGACGATACAAATCAGGCTTACTCCAAGTGTCACACAAGAAAGCACCAGTTGCCGACAATTTTGCATTATGTACACCTTCGCCGTTGTCTAAGTGTGTCATCTTTTTGCCCTTCATGTCTACGCTGTAGAGGTTGTGGCGTACGGGCGATTCAGCATTTGCTTTGAAGATGATAGTCTTATTTTTCTCGTTGAAACCGAGCATTTCGATTACTTCAAATTCTCCTTTGGTCAGCTGCACGAGACATTTGCCCGTAGTGTCGAACAAATAAAAATGGTTGTATCCATCTTTGCGCGATTCCATCACAAATTTGCTGTCATCCCAAGGCAAGAATACAATAGGCGTCATAGGTTCTACATACTTCGCATTAGTCTCTGTGTAGAGTACGCCTTTCTTCTCGCCAGTCTTAGCGTCGTATGCCACAAGTTCTGCCTTGTCTTGCGTACGTGGGAGTTCGAACATATAAATTGTGCTTTCGTCGGGACTCCATGCGATATTGGTAAAATAACGGTCAGTTGGGTCGCCAGCATTCAAGTAGATTGTCTTACCGCTTTGGGGGTTGTAGACGCCCACCTTAACCTTGTGGCTAGTCATGCCTGCCATAGGATATTTTTCCGGTGCCAATTCTGCTACGCGCTTACTGTTGTCGATCAAGGGGAAGTCGGTCACCATGCTTTGGTCCATACGATAGAAGGCGAGCAAGTTGCCCTTGGGGCTCCAGAACAGACCTTCGTGAATGCCGAATTCATCGCGGTGTACACTCATCCCATATTGTACCTCGCGAGTACCATCTGTGGTGATTTGTCGATCTGTGCCGTCGGCGGTCACTACGTGTAGGTTCCAATCCTTAACGTATGCTCGTGCGCCAGTCTGGGGTGCTGCCTTTTGTGCCTGGGTTCCGTAGATATGAGGAACGAATCCAACGATTTCTTTGTTTGTCCAGTCATATTCTGCCCAACCTTTGTCAGCATACACCTTGGCAATAGTTTTGCCGCCTTTGGGGAATGTTGTATAAGCCAGATTGCGTACTTTTCCATGCAACTTTTCATCAACAGCAGCGTTGACTTCTTTTACGGTAAAAAGACACTTTTTGTTGCAGATTTTGCCCTTTTCATCGTATAATTGATAGATTTCCTCTACGTCGGTTTGTAGCAAACAGTCTCCCCACCATGCGGTGTGGATGCTACGGGGCATGATGTTGTAGTAGTTGCTTCCGCCCCACATCAAGTCGTCCAGGGTGAAACTTTTCTTATCTTGTGCCATCATTGTCATAGGAAGGAGGGCGCAGAGCAGGATTGCCCACTTTTTTGTGAGTTTCATCATAATGTATGTCTTTTAGTCTCTTGATTTCTTAAAATCGCGTCTTTTATTGCCGAATCCACCGCGTCTTTCGCCGCCTTCGCGATTGAAGGGCTTGCGTGGTCCGCGATTGTTTCTATCGTCATTTCCAAAGTTTCTTCTGCCGCCGCGATCATTTCTGTCGTCGTTTCTGAAACTTCTTCTGCCGCCACGCTCTTCGTCGTTGCGATTTCTTCGATTCATCACGCGTTCGAACTCTCTATGCTTATTGCGGAGAATCGCATATTCTGGATTTTCGTCCTCATCCTCCTTGTTGGCAAAACGATTGTTGAATTCGCCACGATTTTGCTTAAACCTTTTCTTTTCAGCCATTCGTCTGCGTTCTTCGTCAGTCTTGACTTCGCCACCGCCAGCACGGAATTCGTCCAGTTTGCCGCTGAACATTTGATATTTTCTGAATTCGCAATCCAATGAGCCGTTGTACAAAGGAATCTTGAAACTTGGTTTCAGGCCGATAGCATCAAAGCAATCTTCCTTGTAACTAATCACCCATGCTTCGCCACCTTGGAATTCGTGTTTCATGCAACGACCAAAGGTCTTATAAAGTCCCAAAAGGTCGGGCGAAGTGATACGTTCGCCATAAGGAGGGTTGGTGATGAGCATTTTGGCGTCGCCTGGCTTTTTGAAGTCCTTCACATCTTTTTGCTCGATAGTGATGCAGTCGCTCACGCCGGCGCTCTTTGCATTTGCTTGTGCTATTTCTACGGCACGCAAGTTCAGGTCGTAACCATAGATGTGATGGTTGAATTCGCGCTCTTCGGAATCATCGTTGTATATCTTGTCCAAAAGTTTGCGGTCGAAGTCTTTCCACTTTTCGAAGCCGAAAGTTTTGCGGAAGATACCGGGGTAGATATTTTTCGCCATCAATGCGGCTTCCACGAGGATGGTTCCCGAGCCGCAGAAGGGATCTACGAAATCAGAGTTGAAGTCCCATCCCGACAATTTGATAAGTCCGGCTGCCAACACTTCGTTGATAGGTGCTTCGCCTTGGCCCACGCGATAACCGCGGAGGTGGAGACTGTCGCCAGATGAATCAAGCGAGAGTGTACACTTTTCCTCGGCGATATGGATATTGAGGCGGATATCAGGATTAGTGATGCGGATGTTAGGACGATCTCCGGTTTCATCGCGGAAATAGTCTACGATAGCATCTTTCACTTTGTAGGCTACAAACTTAGAGTGGCGGAATTCTTGCGAGAAGACCACGGTGTCCACTGCAAAGGTTGTATTGTTGTCGAGGTACTGCTTCCAGTCGATAGAGCGTACTGCGTCGTATACGTCGTCAGCCCCTTTGGCTTTGAAGTGCTTGATGGGTTTCAAAATGCGCACGGCTGTTCTCAAACAGAAGTTGGCACGATACATCATTTCTTGGTCGCCTTTGAACGACACCATACGGCGTCCGATTTGGATCTCGTCTGCGCCTAACTCTGTGAGTTCTTGCGCCAAAACCTCTTCCAATCCTTGAAAGGTCTTGGCGATAAGTTCGAATTGTTCCATGGATGATATTTTCAACTATTTTCTATATCGTGCAAAGTTAAGTCTTTTTGTCGTTTTTTGCAAGTGGCGAGGGCGAAATAATCTGTCATTTTTTTCAGTGCACAGAGTTTCGCAAAGTTGACTGAAGTTTTTTGCGGTTACTCACTCACAAAAAACATATAGGATTCTGAGTAAAAGATGCAGCCCCTTGATGGGTTAAGAAGATGTTTGTGGTAATTAACAAATTGTCAACTATCGCAAAATATGATTTGGATTTCGCGTAATTTTTTCGTATCTTTGTGACACAAAAATAGGGAGCATCCTTAAACAGGGTACTCCCTATTGTTTTTTGGTACTTTTGATGAAAAACACCCGTTTCATCGTGAAAATTTCGCGACGTCTTGTTGAAAAAAGTCAAGGTTTTTTTGAAATTTCGCGACGACTTTTTTCAACAAAGCATTGGTTTGTTTTTGCTGCGCCAATCCTTGTGTTTTGCGAATTAACATTTGCGCTTAAATAATCCCAAAAAATCGCCCCGCCGTTTGCTGTATTTCTCAACCAGCAACGGCGGGGCGATATGTAGTCAATCAAAGGTGAAAGGTTGTCGGATATACGAGATTTAACAGAGGGGCTGTTTATTGCTCCATCTTCAGGACTTCTTCGGCCAAGGTTTCCAGTTCCTTGTACCAATCCTCACCAAATCGGCGGATCAGGGGCTCGCGCAAGAATTTGTAGACAGGTAAATTCAGTTCGCGACCTTTTTTCACCGCTGCACCACAGACATTCCATCGGTGGTAGTTCAGGCCGACCAAACCGTTGCTCAATTTCTTCTCGCGAATGGGATAGAGCGCGCAGGAAATAGGTTTGCACCACGATGTACGACCTTCGCGGAAGGCACGTTCGGTAGCGCAAAAGCAGCAACCATTCGCATCGTAGCAGGTGAAGGCGCAGTCCTTGCCACGAACTATCGATGTAACCAAATCGCCCTCAGGGTCATTGTATGCCACACCCTGTTTGTCGAGCACGCTTTGGGCCTCGGCGCTCAAGTCGCCCCAGACGGTGTCGAGGACGTTTTCTAGTTCGCCCACTTCCTCCAGTGTCAATGGCGCACCGGCATCGCCCTCGATACAGCAGGCTCCGCCACAAGCATCAAGGTCGCAACAAAATTTCTCGGTCAGGATATCCGGCGAAATCAATACATCGCCGACTTGTAGTATGGGTAGCATCATGGTGAAATTATGTATTTTGTGTGAATATTCAGTATATTTTTATCAGACGTCTGTTTTATGTATGAAAAATACGTTTTTCTCCCATTTCATCGGGAAAAATCCTACCAGACAATAGGGTCAAGTTGATGAGAGATAAGGTAGTCGTTGGTCAACGTGAAGTGGTGATTGCCAAAGAAACCACGGTATGCCGAAAGTGGCGAGGGGTGTGCCGAACAAAGCACCAAGTGGCGATTGCGGTCAATGACCAGGCCTTTCTTCTGAGCGTACGATCCCCAAAGCAAAAACACCAGATTCTCGCGCTCGGCAGAAAGGCGTGCGATGACAGCATCTGTGAATCGTTCCCAACCCTTGCCTTGGTGAGAACCGGCTTTGTGCGCACGCACGGTTAGGGTGGCGTTGAGCAACAATACGCCCTGTTTCGCCCATCTCTCCAGACTGCCATTGCGAGGAACGGGGCGTCCCAAATCCCCCTCGATCTCCTTGAAGATATTTTGCAACGATGGCGGATGTGGTACACCTTCGGCTACCGAGAAGCAGAGCCCTTCAGCCTGTCCCTCTTCGTGATAGGGATCTTGACCGATGATGACAACTTTTGTCTGATCAAAGGGGCACAAGTCAAATGCATTGAAAATCTTCCCCCCAGGCGGGTAGCACACGCCCGTACGATATTCATTGCGCACGAAGTCTGTCAATTCCTGGAAGTAGGGCGCTTCAAATTCCGCTTGCAGTCGCGACGCCCAGGAAGGGTGTATTTTTACATTCATAACTTTTCTTTAAAACGAAGACAAAGGTAGAACTTTTTTTTCAAAATACTCTCGAAAAACCTCCTTATTTGCAACAAAAACAGAACGGATTTCACGACGTTTTTGAAAACTTTCCTATTTATATTGTGTGGTCATGCTTTTTTTTCTACTTTTGCAGGCGAAATTAAAAAACACTCAAAAACATTATGCCAAAGAACTTAGTCATCGTGGAGTCTCCGGCTAAAGCCAAGACTATTGAAAAATTCCTCGGCGAGGACTACAAAGTCATGTCTAGTTTTGGACACATTCGCGATTTGAAGAAGAAAAATTTTGGTGTTGACCTCGAAACTTTTCAACCCGAATACGAAATACCCGCCGACAAGACTAAGGTGGTGAGTGATCTGCGTGCACAGGCCAAGAAGGTGGACACTGTGTGGCTGGCATCCGATGAAGACCGCGAGGGAGAAGCCATCTCGTGGCACTTGGCTGAGGTGCTCAAGTTGGACCCAGCACGTGCTAAGCGCATCGTCTTTCACGAAATCACGAAACCTGCCATTCTTTCAGCAATCGAAAACCCCAGAAATATCGACCACAACCTTGTAGATGCTCAGCAAGCACGTCGTGTGCTCGACCGCTTGGTCGGTTTCAAACTTTCGCCAGTGCTTTGGCGCAAAGTTAAACCCAATCTCTCGGCAGGTCGTGTGCAGAGCGTAGCAGTGAGGCTGATTGTGGAGCGCGAAAGGGAGATAGAAAACTTTCAAAGCGAAATGGTCTACCGAGTAGTAGCCAACTTCGTATTGCCCCAATCACAAGAAGGCGAAGGTGCAACAGTACTTCTTCGTGCCGAATTGAACAAGGCGTTCAAGACCGAGGCTGAAGCAAAAGCATTCTTGGAATCTTGCAAAAATGCCGAATTTACCGTAGAAAGTGTAGTAAAACGTCCAACAAAGCGTACACCAGCGCCTCCATTTACTACATCAACACTACAGCAAGAGGCTTCGCGCAAACTAGGCTTCCCCGTAGCAACAACAATGCGCGTGGCGCAATCACTCTACGAAGCAGGGTGGATCACCTACATGCGTACCGACTCGATGAACCTCTCACAATTGTGCCTGAATAGTTGCGGTCCCGTCATCAAGAACCTGATGGGAGAGGAATATCATCATCGCCATACCTACCACACTCAGGCAAAGGGAGCACAAGAAGCCCACGAAGCGATTCGCCCAACAGATATGTCGCGCGAGAAGATTGATGGTACACCACAAGAGAAACGACTATATTCACTCATCTGGAAGCGCACTATCGCTAGTCAGATGGCTGATGCAAAATTAGAAAAGACTGTGATCACTATTACAGTAGGCGGTCGCGAGGAAGTGTTCCAAGCAACGGGCGAAGTCTTGTTGTTTGACGGTTTTCTCAAGGTCTATCGTGAAAGCCGCGACGTGGAAAATGAAAATGAAAACGACGAGGCACTTCTTCCACCACTCAGCGAAGGTGATGTGTTAGGCTATGCAGATATTTCTGCACGCCAACGTTATTCGCGCCAACCTATGCGCTACACAGAGGCCTCTCTCGTACACAAAATGGAAGAACTCGGTATCGGTCGTCCTTCTACTTATGCCCCAACAATTTCTACAATTCAACAACGCAAATATGTAGAAAAGGGAGACCGTGAAGGTTTTCTCCGTACTTGTGACGTATTGACGCTGGCGCAAGGCAAAATTTCTGCTTCACAAGTCGAAGAGCGTGTGGGAGCAGAAAAGGGTAAACTCCTGCCTACTGATACAGGTACCGTGGTGAATAATTTCTTGACAAACAATTTCCCTGAAATCTTGGATTACAACTTTACTGCAAACGTAGAAAAGGATTTTGACCACGTAGCAGAAGGTAAAAAAGAGTGGACTTCGCTGATTCAACAATTCTACGGAGACTTTTCGCCCAGCGTAGATCGTGCGATGGAGGAAAGAACAGAATTGCGCGTCGGCGAAAGAGAAATCGGTATAGATCCTGAGAGCGGAAAACCCGTGAAAGTGCGTATTGGCAAATTTGGACCAATGGTGCAAATCGGAGTCGCTGGCGAGGAGGAAAAGCCCCGCTTCGCAACGCTACCAGCCAACTTGAGCATGAATAGCATTACCCTGGAAGAAGCACTGGAACTCTTCCGCTTGCCACGAAAGTTGGGCGAGTACGAAGGCGAAATGATCGAGGCCAATACAGGACGCTTTGGCCCCTACGTACGTCACGCCGGCAAATTCGTGTCAATACCTAAGGGCGAGGATCCCCTTGAAATCTCGCTCGAACGTGCGATAGAATTGATTCAAGATAAGCGAGATTCTGAAGAAAAGAGTCATCTGAAATCATTCGACGAAGAACCCGAGATGGAAGTCCGCACCGGCAGATATGGCCCCTATATCGTGTATAAAGGCAAAAACTATCGCATACCAAAGAATAAAGCGACGAATGCAGCAGATTTGACTTTGGAAGAATGCCGAAAGATCGTAGAAACACCGGTGAAATCGAAGAAAAAATAAATTTCCATCCTTTGGCGACTCAATTAGATAAAATCTCTTTTACAATCTGATACGGCTATGATAAACGACGCTAAATGTATCATCCTCGTAGGTTATATGTGTGCCGGAAAGACCACGGTCGGCAAGGCTTTGGCAAAAAAGATGGGGCGCACCTTCTACGATCTGGACTGGTATATCGAGGAACGATTTCACTCCAAGGTGCCTAAAATCTTTGCCGAACAAGGGGAAGAACGTTTCAGAGATTTGGAGCGACGTATGCTTCACGAGGCAGCAGAGTTTGAGAACATTGTATTGTCTTGCGGCGGGGGTACACCATGCTTCTTTGACAATATGGAATATATGAATCAAGTGGCAGAAACCTACTACTTGAAAGCAACTCCCGAGACCATTTGCAGCCACCTCAAAATCAGCAAGGGCGAACGTCCCTTGTTGAAGGGAAAAAGCCCTGAGGAATTGCACGAATTCGTTTCACAGCAGTTGCAAGAACGAAGCCAGTTCTACGAAAAAGCACAACATATCATCGATGTCAACGTGCTGGACAATTTTGACAAGATAGACCTTGTCGTAGATGATATTTTGAAGACTAGAGGCTTGAAAGAGTAGCTAGCAAATTTAGAATTTTTGAAAAATAAATAATAATCAACGTCGCCTTGACGTAATAATCTTTTTTCACCATGAGAAAATGGCGTATTGAAGACTCAGAAGAACTTTACAA
Source organism: Prevotellaceae bacterium (assembly GCA_021153165.1). Lineage (GTDB taxonomy): Bacteria > Bacteroidota > Bacteroidia > Bacteroidales > Bacteroidaceae > Alloprevotella. Next base: position 2,191 of record JAGKTZ010000047.1, on the reverse strand, counting down.
CATCAAAGGTTGGGGAGTCAACTATTTTGGTATCAACGAAGAGGGCCACGCTTATGTGTCGCCCAAGAAGAATGGTGCGAAGATAGACTTGAAGGAAGTGGTAGATGATTTGGCACTGCGTGATATTTCCGCCCCAGTCTTGCTCCGCTTTCCCGATATTCTGAACAATCGTATCGAGAAAACGGCAGAATGCTTTGTCAAGGCAGAAAAGGAATACAACTACCAGGCAGACCACTTCATCATCTATCCCATCAAGGTGAATCAGATGCGCCCTGTCGTTGAGGAAATCATCAGCCATGGTAAGAAATACAACCTCGGTCTGGAAGCTGGTTCAAAACCCGAATTGCACGCCGTGCTTGCTACCAACATGGACAGCGACTCACTCATCATTTGCAACGGCCACAAGGACCAAAACTTCATCGAACTGGCCCTGTTGGCACAAAAGATGGGAAAGCGTGTGTTCCTGGTGATCGAAAAGATGCACGAGCTTGAAACTATCGCTCGCACTGCTGAAAAGTTGGGCGTACGTCCTAATCTTGGTATACGTATCAAGTTAGCATCGTCTGGTACTGGTAAGTGGCAGGAAAGTGGTGGCGATGCGTCAAAATTTGGATTGAATTCAACCGAACTACTAGCTGCATTGAGCCAATTGGATGAACTCGGCATGCGCGATTGTTTGAAGTTGATTCACTTCCATATCGGTTCGCAAATCACAAAGATTCGCCGCATCTCAACAGCCCTGCGCGAAGCAGCACAATTCTACGTGCAATTGCACCGACTCGGCTTCAATATCGAATTTGTCGACTGCGGTGGTGGACTTGGTGTCGACTATGATGGTACACGTTCCAGCAATTCGGAAAGTTCTGTGAACTATTCTATCCAAGAGTACGTCAACGACTGCGTATATACCTTTGCCGATGCCTCTAACAAGAACAATATCCCACACCCCAACCTGATCACCGAAGGCGGTCGCTCGCTCACTGCACACCACGCTGTATTGGTGCTCGATGTGTTGGAAAGCGTATCAATGCCCCACGCTTCGGAAGATTTTCATCCTAGTGAAAACGACCACCAATTGGTGCACGATATCACAGAAATCTGGGACAAACTTTCTACCCGCTCAATGTTGGAAGACTGGCACGATGCCGAAGATATCCGCGACGAGGCACTTGATTTGTTCCGCCACGGTATCATCGACCTGAAGACCCGTGCACAAATCGAGAGTCTCTACTGGAGCATTACTCACGAAATATCAGAATTGGTACACCACCAAAAGCACGTGCCTGACGAATTGCGCAAATTGGACAAGATGATGGCAGACAAATACTTCTGCAATTTCTCTCTGTTCCAAAGTATGCCCGACTCTTGGGGTATCGACCAACTTTTCCCCATCATGCCCTTGCATCGCCTGGAGGAAAAACCCACACGTTCGGCGACATTGCAGGATATTACCTGCGACTCGGACGGAAAGATCTGCACCTACGTCAACTATAATCAGCAGACGACCTATCTCCCCCTTCACCCCGTGAAAACAGGTGAGCATTATTATATAGGTGTCTTCTTGGTAGGTGCTTATCAGGAGATCCTGGGTAATATGCACAACCTCTTCGGCGATACCAACGCCGTACACGTATCAATCGACGAGAATGGCTACAGCATAGACAAGACCATCGACGGCGAAACCGTTGCCGACGTGCTGGAATATGTGCAATACGACCCCAAACGTCTGGTGCGCCGCCTTGAATCCTGGGTGAGCAAAGCAGTGAAGGAAGGCAAAATCACCATCGAAGAAGGCAAGGAGTTTATCTCCAACTACCGTGCTGGATTGTATGGTTACACTTACCTAGAGTAATACATATTATTATATAGCAACTACAACGGGAGGGAAATATGATTTTCTCTCCTGCTTTTTTTATTATCCAAGATGAATCCTGGTACGAGTGGATGAAGAGGAAATAAGATACTTCTTGTGCGATAGTAAATTCTCTGCAATCACCACCAGTCGTATAGCGCACATATAAATATATTGTACAAAAAGTCAAAGAGCACTTGTATTCGCATAGTTTAGTCTGTTGATGTTACGACCAAAGTGCCATCAGCGAATACAAGTGCAAAGTTAATATATGCACAGAGGCGTCTTCATCTTTATTGATGTTAATAGATTTTTTTAACATTTCAAAATCGCCAGACT
>JAGKTZ010000097.1 GCA_021153165.1 Prevotellaceae bacterium | reverse complement strand
ACGACGGATATAATCGTAAAGAGCATACCCTCCTTACCCGATGCGAGTGAGGCTTGGAGATTCATGCCAAAACCTAAACCGATGACGGAGTATTGGAGGAGTTTCTTGGAGACTTTCTTGTTGAAAGTGGGATAGGCTTGCCCGCAGAGTAGTGCAAACACTAGTCCAATGAAAAGCACCACAGGTGGAGTAACCCATGCAGCGAGAAAACGGAGTGCAGGGATATAATCGCAGAGCAAGCATAGTGTGAGAATGGATAGTAGAGCTATATATATATGTCGGTTGTATTTGCGGAGCATGGGGTAGCTTGTTTTTTTATAAATAAAGAAAAATATTTTCTTGTAGCAACAATAGAGATATATTTGGGTCAATTTGCAACTGCGTATTTGTTCGCCTTTTCTAATAGGGACAACTTATTCTTTATCTTCAATTAGTTCTACAGCCTCTGTAATAGGAAGTTGAACATCAAGTGCTAATTTATCTTGTGCATTAGAAGAGGAAATTACTGATTGACCTATACGACTTTCTATATTACGACGAGTATCTCGTGCAACAGATCCTCCTTCTTTGGCAATTCGACGACTTTCTTCAAAGGTTTCTGGTTGACGACTACGCGAAATAGAGGTTGTGGTTACTTCAGCCAACATGTTGAGTACCAATTCCACATTGGTCATATTGTCTCTCAGACTTTCCTTGGTCAAACCCTTTAAGTCCTTGTATTGTCGCACAGACATTCCACTCCATGCACGTGTCATTTCGTTGGTCAAAATAGCATATTCTGCTTCCTTTTCAATACCTCGTGCTTTCCACTCATCAGTCAACTCTTTACGCATTTCGATAGATATCATTCGCTGGTTAATCCACTGCTCTGAATAACCTTTAGCACGATAAAAATCTGCACCGCGTAAGATTGCTTTCTCTGGATCTGCAATTTCCTCTAATCGGTCATTACCGACTTGAGCCAACCACATCTTCAGCGGTTCTGCCTTGGGAGTTGGAATTGATTGTATTAGGCGCAGAATATCTCGTGTGGATAATACATCCGTAAGGTATTTTTTTCCATCAGCAGCTTCTAATTTCAGTCCGTGACAATTTGTCACGACCTCACTTCCTTCTGCTTTAAGGCGTTGTTTTAGTTTGCGCCAATAGGCATTAGGGTCTTTGGCTTGTGAGCCCGACAAGGCATTACATACATCTGCGACCGAGAAGAACCACTCCTCTTTTTCACTATCCCAAATAGTACGAATGGTTGTTCCTTCAAAGAGTTTTAATGATTGTTTTGGTGTCATAATGCGTTATTTTTTTAATCCGCTGCAAAGGTAGTATGTCAAACTGCTATTTCTTGTCAGTATGTAAATAAAAATGAACTTTTTTGTTATTTCTTCTATTTTTATTGTCATTTCAGGAAACCGTACTCATATACCTTTTCGGCAATGCGGGCAGCAAGCGTTTTTTGTGCGCTCCGTAGCGCGCGTATAAGTAATGTATATTGTTCATCATTACTATCGGAGTTCATTCTTCCCTTGTTGTCAATACCTTGGAAATACTTTCTTATATCATAAAAAGTAGCGTTGGGGTTACTGTCGGGTTGCGCATGATAATAGGCATATAGTTCTTTCGCTGCATTATACACATCTTTAGCGGCATCACTCATATATTGCACCAGGGCTACAGGCTTTGTTTCTTTCTGTTCGGCAAAGAGTGTATGTTGTGCAGTAGGTGCTATTTTACCATTGACAAAGTCATGCATAAAGTGTGAAGCGAAATTATCCTTGGGATGCACTTCATTTTCTGAGAATGGATTCCAATGATTTTGTCCGCCCAAGTCCTCTTCTGTTACGCGGTTTTGCCCATGAAACATTGTGAAGAAAAGACAATCTGCTTGGAAAATATAATCATATTGCCAATCATCCGTCGGTAAGAGGAACTGGTCGCGGTCGTTTAACCATGTGGCATCTATACAATGACGAACGGCAAGGTAAATGGATGACTGAATGATATTGTTAGGTGTTATCTGCCATTGATATTGGTGATTCCAAGGGCGATAGGGTTTCTCTATTCTAACGGTACGCTGATTCTGATAATCATTACCGATACCAATGATAGTTCCCATAGAAGGTTTGACGGTATCATCAATGAACGAAAGCGTCCAATCATTTATAAATTTGCATCCATCATAGCATGCGACAATCTTCTTTCCGAGTGGAGTACCTTTATCGTCGTACACGTCCGCGTATGCAGATTGATAAGGAGCGGATGTTTCGGCAGTATTCCAAATCTTGAAACTGATAGGGAAATCTCCTTTTACGTTATCGAATGTATTAGCAGGCACGAGGAAGAAACTTTCCAATTTTGCTCGGAAATTCTTTCGGAACTCGCGAAAATTTGGTGCTTGCAGAATTTTCAACTTTGAAAATTCTGCAAGCACCACTGAAGGGAGTTCATAGTAGATACGCGCAATAAATTGCACGAATAATTCTCTTTTGCCATAGCCCATTTCTTGGGCATATTTCTGCGCTACTTGGGTATTTGCCGCCACTCCAGCCCTACCTATACCGTTTCGGTTGTCACCTTCAGCGTAAGGCGGATTGATAAAGATAACGAGTTTACGGCGTTTCTCCTCATCCTCTATAACATCGCGCAAACTCTGCGGCAGTTTAGAGAATGGGTCATTGAGGAAATCGAATTGGAAGATATGGGAATCAATAAGGTTTAGACCATGTGTTATTTGGTCATGCATAACCTTGACATCTGGTTCGTCAATAGTGGAAGCCCAGATGTTGTATTTATTGGTTAGTCCTGCGAGTAGGTTTCCCGTTCCCGCGCAACAATCCCAGATATAGTATTCGTCCTGCCAGTTTTCGCCGAGTGTATCGGCAAGGTACTCTTGTGCTTTTTCTACCCAGATACGAGGTGTAAAGAACGATCCTTTCCGTTCTCGAATATCTTGTGGAACAAGCAAGTCTCTGCGTTCCAGAATATATCCCCAATACTCTCTTTTTGGTGGTCTTTGGTATTTTGCCCAGAATTGTCTGTGCGCTTTTCCTTCATCTTTGAATTGCGCCGTAGCCGTAATATCTAATCCAAGTCGCGTGTCAAGACGGTTGATAAGATCATAATGGTTCGAACGCAACAAGGCAAAGAGTTTGTCGTGAAGTGTATAGTCTTCTCGGGATAGAATATCTGCGAGGTAAAAATCCGCAGCCACCATGCCGAGTTGTTTAAGCGTTTCGTCGGTGATATTGATAGATGGAAAGACCTCCGAGAGCCACCTATTGAAGATAGCAACAAAATTGTTTTTCGTTACTTGCGTTTTTGCGATGCGCTCTTTTCCTATAACAAAATTCTGTCGAATGAACTTTTTGAGGAGTTTATCATCATTATCGAAATTGAAGATAAGCGATTCGTGTTGTAAGATGCTCTGTACTTTTTCAAGAAGCAGTTGAAACTCTTTTGTATTATGGTCTGATGGAGTGACATTCCAATTGAAATCATTGATATAAAAGACCTCTACGATACGGTGGTACTCAATGAAAGCGATACGCTCTGCATCAAACGCTCCGAGGAATTTAGGCGGTAAATAGTGGTCATAGGAATGTGCTTTTCCTATGGTAAGTATGAGTTGAACAAACGAATGGAAGATGTCGTGCGAATTTCCCTGTTTGGCTTCCGCCCAAAGCAAATACTCTTTATCAAAGAGGCTAAGTCCTTTTTGTGGTACAGCAACAGAAAAGTCGATATTGCCGAGAATGTCGGCAGTATCATAATTGGCGAAATAATCTTTAGCCACATGCAGCTTAAGCGATTCCTCTCTGATGTCAAGTGGGTACATAGTTCCAAAGCATAAATGGTAAATCGGTTGCAAAGGTAGTAAAAATTTTTGATCTGAGCAAGAAAAAGTGCTTTTTAGACCTCGATGTTGTCGGAAATCTGAACGCTTCGCTGTCGGGACGACCGAAGGGCAGGCGGATACAGATTACTCGAATGAGATTCGAGACTAATGGACAAAGATGCGTCCGCAAAAATGCGAACGAAGAGCACAATTTCAATTGTTTTAGGAATGGAGTTTACTTTTTTAGGTATTCAGTCAACCTTTTTAGGGGGGATAAAAAACATACCAAACATTACACTATAGGCGGTCGTGCCTACCCTGTACGGCACTACCCTATAGCCATTCGGCTGCGTGACCGCAAGGGTCGCGCCATTCTATGTTCGCACCATTTCCTCAGTGTGGGGACACTTCGGGTGCTTCACTCGGAGTGCGTTCCGTCGCACTCCTTCACGCTCTTCTCTCGGTCGTCTCTCGGTTGTCTCTCGGTGGAGTAGGGAAAGGTAAAGAGGAAAACAAATCTTAATAAAACGCACATTTTGTGATTTAGCGTTCTTTGGTTCATCCTTGGTTTGTCCTTGGTTCATCCTTGGTCTTTAACCCGAGAGGAATAGGGAAGGTACAAGGG
>JAGKTZ010000005.1 GCA_021153165.1 Prevotellaceae bacterium | reverse complement strand
TAAAAAAACATCAAAACATATACCTGAAATTCCATCCTGCAATTTGACCCATAGAACCATACTATGTGAATGTTATCCTGCAATTTGACCCATACGCCTCAATAGAAGTATCATGCTGTTGTATCATGATTAAAACTATTCCTATTGAAATCAAATCATTCCTTATTGGATTTCTTTGAGTGTCTCTACCACAGCTTCAATACCCTTGCGGAAAATATCTAAGCGGAAGTTTTCGTTGGGCGAGTGAATAGCATCGCTTTCCAAACCAAAGCCCATGAGCACAGTCTTTACGCCCAATACGCGCTCGAAGTCGCTAATGATAGGAATACTGCCACCGCGGCGTACTGCCAAAGGACGGCGACCAAAGGCGGTCTCGAATCCGTGCTCAGCAGCTTGATATTCTGGCAAAGTGATAGGACATACATAACCCTGTCCGCCATGCATTGGTGTCACTTTCACACGTACGCTGTCTGGGGCCAGACTTTGTAGGTAGTCTGTCATCATTTGTGAAATTTTCTCGTGCTGTTGATGTGGAACGAGGCGACAAGAAATCTTCGCATAAGCGACGGATGGCAACACGGTCTTAGAACCTTGTCCTGTATATCCACCCCATATACCGCAGATGTCGAATGATGGACGGCATGCGTTGCGCTCGAGTGTTGAATATCCACTTTCTCCGCTCAATGCTTTCACATTTATAGCCTCCATGTATTTTGCTTCGTCGAAAGGTATTGATTGAAGCATTTCGCGCTCTTCTGCTGACAATTCTTCAACGTCGTCATAAAAGCCTGGCATAGTGATGCGGCCATTCTCGTCGGTGATGCGCGCCATCATTTGACAAAGTACGTTGATGGGGTTGGCTACTGCACCGCCAAAGTGACCAGAGTGTAAGTCTCGGTTAGGACCTGTCACCTCTACTTCCCAATAGGCCAAACCGCGTAGACCTGTGGTGAGAGAGGGGAGTTCTGCTGAAAGCATACTTGTGTCTGATACAAAAATAGCGTCGCATGCTAGACGTTCTTTATGAGCTGCGAGAAAGGCGCCAAGGTTGGGCGAACCTATTTCCTCTTCTCCTTCAAACACGAACTTGACATTGCACTTCAACAAATCATGGCGTACCAAATATTCAAAGGCTTTGACCTGGATCATGGCTTGTCCTTTGTCGTCATCAGCACCACGGCCCCAGATACGTTCATCTTTTACGACGGGCTCAAAGGGTGAGGTGTTCCACAGCTCCAGTGGTTCTGCTGGCATTACGTCGTAGTGGCTGTACACTAGGATGGTGCGATTCGCTCCGGGGACCTTTTTCTCTGCATAAACGATGGGGTGTCCCTCGGTGGGAATTACTTCGCACGAATCCACACCTGCTTCCATCAGTAATTCGCACCAGCGCTTTGCACAACGATGCATGTCTTCTTTGTGTTCGGGCAATGCGCTAATACTAGGGATGCGCATCAAACTGAATAGCTCGTCTAAGAAACGAGATTCATTCTCCTGAATGTAACTTTTGATATTCATATTATATAGGTTTTAAGTTTTTATTATTATAAATGCGATAGGTGGTAGAATTCTAACCCTTTATTTTTTGAACCAAACCTTTCTGTCTTTGCTCACAGCTATGCCGTGTTCAGGGCGCCGAGGTAATCGTTTGCCATCTGGGGAATACCACACTGTATTTGAGTCATTGGGCACAAGAGTAGGGGAAGAGATGGCTGCATCCACACCTTGTATGAACTTGATGGAATGTTGTATCTTCCAGGGACTACGCAAGAGCAAAGTGTAGGTTTGTCCGGTGGTCAAACCGTTGAATAGAAACGTTGCCGTCTCTTCTGCGCTGGGCTGGGTGTATATTTTTTGCGTGTGGCGTGTACCCTCCTGTGTGCCATTATAGATACCTTCGACGACTTCGGCTATCAGTCGTTGCCCAGCGCGTGCTTCTGTGGAAAGATTGCGGTAGGTAATGTCTACGCGAGTAGTTCCCGCTGCCGGGAAGTCTATCTGCGGACGATCAAACTCTATCTGTGCAGCAACGCCGTCTTGTACCGTGAGCGGTTGTTCCCATAGTATTTCTACATCATCAGGTGAAATGCAAAATAGCCGTTCGCCCGTCTCGCTGAAAGTAGCATGGATGATGCACGTATCCACTGCTTGTGGTAACAACGTTGCACCACTGAGCGCCACAAAGTCGGCCCCTTCGAAGCGCACCGTATCTGTGACAGCGTGGGTGAAATATTCGAAAGGCGTAGTCAAAGGATAGTTGCTCGTATTTTTGATGATGCACTGGATAGGTGTCATCTTTTTTGTCTCGGGTGGGAATAGGGGAGTGACTTCCAAGACCTGGATCTCGCGCCCCGTTCTTGCCAACGTATCAGGCAAGGCATTGTCCACTACATCAGGGCAGATAAATAATGCTTCCTGGTTGCAAAAGAAACCTTCGTCTATTCCAGATTGACCGAGGTCGTATTGTGATTCAGCAAAATTAAGCAAATCCAATCGAAAGTAGCCGTCATAGTTGCCACCATATCCCCAGTTGACGTGATAAAATCCGCTTTCGTCGATACCATCCAGGACAAAGGCGTGACCAGACATGCTGCCCGTGTAACCAGCATAGAGTATAGGCCTGCCAGCATAAATTTCGGCACGAATCATCGCCGTCCAATCTTCAGGAGAATACTTGTAGCTGTCCGCATAGTGCACATAGGGCAGGGCAAAAGCACGTCTGAGCGGTTCGACCAAACGACTCACGCGAGCGCCGCTTTCATTAGGTCCCCAGTTCATCCTGGCTGCTATGCCGCACATCAGGGACAATTTCGCCACGGCGTCGATTTCTTCTGGCGTAGCCTCCCCTGTGTCATAATTGTCAAGGATGAGTCGACTGTTCACCCTCTCGCCAGGCAGCATAGATAGAATGGTGTAGTGCGCAGTGCTCCAGCCGTGCAAAGTATCCGCCAGTACGTATTCGCGGCGATAATAAGTAAGCACCTCTTCCAACGCCGTGGCTACACAACCTACCACGCAGCGCTCACTACTCGTTGTGCCATCGTCATAAGTATAGTGTGGACAATAATTGTTATACGGCGCCTTCTGATGGCGTACTGTTGTGAGCAAAGGCCCCGTTGGGGTGTAGGATGCAGATGTAGCCTTGTTGCCTTGTTGCTTGACATATTTCAGCGTCTGTCTGAATATTTTTAGCGCAGCCGGTATTTCCTCGTTACGACAATAACCATAGCCCAGTATATCGGGCTGTGCGTCGTTTGCTGCCGTTAGGATGAAAGCGCCATCAGTATGCTTGAAGAGATAGGATGAACCATCGTGCGTCGCCAGTCTGAGCCCCTCGTCACGACTATTACTGCGCTGCATGTGTCCTCCCGCCTGTTGCATCTTTTCCCACTGCGCCAGTGCCCGACGTCTGGCCGTGATGGAATCTATCGGCATGGCGAGCAGATGAAGTGAGACGAAAATCAACGCCAACGTGGTGGCGTAGCGTCTGACCCTTGATAAGTGTGAAAACAGATACATATATATTATATATAGTAGGGGGAGATAGGATTGATAATAGATATTATAAAATTGGCGAAATGATGCGTGTGGCGGATTCCAGACATTTTTTGTAAAGGGGACGTTCGCGCCATTCTTCTATGTTTAGTTCTCGACAATGTTCAGCATCTACGAAGAATTGTGTCTTGACTTCTTTTGCCACGGCTTCGTCGTAGATGAAAGCATTCACTTCAAAATTGTTGTCGAAACTACGTTGGTCCATATTCGAACTGCCTACGGTGCACCAATCGTCGTCTGCTACGGCACACTTGCTATGCAAGAATCCATTTTTGTACATATAAATGCGAATGCCTGCTCTGAGCGCATCTTCGATATAGCTGTCGTTGCCCCAGCGCAGTATTTTAGAGTCGGGTTTCTCGGGGATCATGATGCGGATGTCTACTCCCGATAGTGCAGCAGTACGCAACGCCTGCATCACCACTTCCGAAGGCATGAAATAGGGCGTCTGCAGATATAGGTAACGTTTGGTATTTTGTATCACCCAAGTCAGCGCATACATGATGTGTGGGTAGCGTGCCACGGGGTTAGCCAATACCACCTGCATCTGCACGCCTTGTGTGTCGGAGGTCTGGGTTGAAAAATGCGCAGGAAAGTATTGTGCGTCGTAGGGTAATTCCTGTGTCGTGAAATACCAATCCGAGACAAAGATGCGTTGCAGTTCGGTCACGGCACCACCCTCTATGCGCAAATGGGCGTCGCGCCATTCGCCGCCCTTCTTGCTCAGGTATCTCTCTGCCAGGTTCATGCCGCCCATATAGCCCACTTTGCCGTCGACCACCACGATTTTGCGGTGATTGCGATAGTTGGCGCGGTGTGTCAGTCGGCGAAAGTGTACCGGCATGAACGCCTGTGTCTCGCCACCTGCCCTACGCAGTGGTTCCAGAAACTCCTTGCGCATACGCCAACAGCCTACGTCGTCATAGAGCAAGCGCACCTTGATACCTTGTTTGACTTTTTCGACCAAAGCCTTGACCACGGCACTGCCCACTTCGTCCTCCTCGATGATATAGGTCTGCAAGTGTATGTGATGCTTTGCCGCTTCGATATCTTTCAGAAGGGCAGCGAGCATCGCTGTGCCATTCCACATTTGGGCCACTTTGTTGTCACTCGTCAGTTGGGCACGCGCTCTGCTGCGGTTGAAGTTGATCAGTCGCCCATACTTCTGTTCGCCCTTGTCACAACTCTCGTATGCCTTTGTCCTGGGTACTTTTTGCGTCAATAGGTCATAGGCGCGTTTACCGATATACCTTTCCTTTCGAATGTTTTGCCCAAAGAAATAAAAGAGAATCCATCCCACCACGGGCACACCTACCAAGAGCAGCACCCAAGCCACCGTCTTGGCAGGCTGACGATTCTCCAGCACCACGACAATAATCGTAGTGGCAATCAGTAGGAAATAACCTACCGACAGTATGCCGATGAATATGTCCTGCCAGGGTGTCATGTGGGGAGTAGACGAGTTGACAAGTAGTCAAGTAGACGAGTAATAAATTAATAGGCAAAAGCGCTCTGTGTTTGGGCGAAGATAGTCATTTCACGGGAAAACACAAAGGATATTTGCTTTTTTTAATATAATAGGCTTTCGCCGGTCGCCAGAAAAAGTGTAATTTTGTCGCAGGTCTTTTGGACAACCCACTCGGTGGGAAAACATCTGCGCCATATTAACTATTAATTGTATCACTGACTACGACCATGAAAATAGCTCCATTCATACGTCTGCTCCTTCTTCCCCTTGCCTTTGTCTGCCTGCCAGTTGGGGCGCAAGGCGTGAGCGAGTGCGTCGATACCCTTGGGGCGACACAGGACGATGTGGCACATGTAGCCGAGACCGAGATGCTGATTGATTTGCCCGTCTCTCCCGCTCCCTATGATATTTGCCATTACCCTGTGTCATTTCATCCATCGCCCTTTGCCTTCCATCCCTCGCCCTGCGGCTTTAGTCCTTTCTCATGGCGTCTGCATCAGGGTTTCAATGCCCAGTTGTCCATGAATGTAACTTCGGCTTTTGGCAAGGGTGCTCCCAGTGGTGTGGGTTTTGGACAAGGTATTGCTTTAGCCTATGCTACACCTGTCAGCAAGAAAGTTAATGTGGCGGTAGGCGTGCAGGCACAAAATATGGACTGGGGCAATTATCACCACAATAGCGTGGGCGTGAGTGCTGCAGTCACCTATCGTCCCAACGACAATGTGTACGTCACGGGTTATGTGGTCAAGAACTTTGGCCCCCGTCGCCCTGTGCGGCCACATCAGCCCTGCGCTTCGCTCTATCCCCTTCGTCCTTCGACGCTTGCTTTCGGACCTTCGCCTTACACTATGTATCCCTATTACTTCGAAGACTATTCCACGCGCATCGGAGCATCTGCGGAGTTTAAAATCGGAGAGCATTCCTATATACACGTCAGTTTCGAGCATCGCCAATGGTAACTATAATGGGAAGCGTATCCGGGGAAGTAACTTAAATGCCCGAATTTGTCAAAATTTTTCGCAAATTTTGAAGTCATTTTTCGCTTATTTCAGACCGCTTGAAGCATTGGTCGCAAATAGCGCACTCTCGAAAGGTCTAAAATCCCGCCTTTTTGTTGTTTTGAAGCAAAAAAGCGGGATTTTTTATGTTTTTCTTCCTGAAAACAGGGTTGAAGATTAGTTATCGGGCAAAGCAAAAAGTCCCAAAAGGTTAGACCTTGTGAAAATTTCGCGACGTCTCGTTGAAATTTTCTTAGACTTTTTTTCAACAAGGTCTTAGCTTTTTTATACAAAGCCTACTCTAATGTATTATTCAACTTCTATTTCATCAATTGTATTTGTCAAAATTTTTCGCATATTTTGAACACTATTTTTACCTCCTGTTTTGTGCGAAAAAAGGCAGTGTGGCATCGCGATAGATGTAGATGCCACACTGCCCTTGGTAAGGTGTGTATGAGAATATGCTTAGCGCACTAAAACCCTTTCACCCTCTACGAGATAGATACCGGGCGAGAGCGTGATTTGTGACTGACCATCAACGCACGCTTGGCGTACAAGGCGACCGCAGATGTCGTATACTTGGACAGTGGTAGGAACCATTGTGCTCACTTTCACACAACCGCGACCTGGGACGACGGTAGTTTGCGCCGATGTGGGGCGATCTATACCCACCACGCCGTCGGTGTTGACTTGGCCATTCTTTTGGTACACACGTACCCAGTCGAAGCGTGTCTCGTAGGTATGGCTGACGTCAGCATTGGCTGCCCACGCACCATTGCCCACACTCTGATTGAGGATCAGGTGGAAGTGCTTGTCGAAAGGCCATTGACCCTGATTGAGGACATTAGCCTGTGTAGACTTGGTGTAAGTGCCGACTTGCTTGCCATCAACGAACCATGTCAATGAGGTCTCATCCCATTCCAAACCGTAGGTGTGATAGCGGTCCAGGGGCACTGCCAAGTTGAAGCTGGATGTAGGATTATTCTTATTGCCCAAGTCATAAGTCCAGTTGGAGTGGATAGTGTGATAAGAACGTTCGTCGGTATCGATCACTTCCCAAATGTCTATTTCACCACAGTCGGGCCAACCAGCACTTTGGTTTTCGGGCATCATCCATATAGCAGGGAAATTGCCTATCCATGGGTTGCTCAGTGCACGGCATTCCACCTTGCCGTAGGTGAAGCCAAACTTGCCCATAGACTTCACACCGCCTGTAATCATAGGCACGGGGTCTTCGGTTGTGTCGGGGTTGGGGATAGCGCGTGCCACCAGGTCTCCATCTTCCAAATAAATCACTTCTGGGCGATCCGAGAGCCAGCGGTTCCACGTAGCACCTTGTCGTTGGCAGCGCATCCACTTGTCTGCGTCAGGCTGAGTGCCGTCTGCTGCGTTGAATTCATCGCTCCACACCAATTGGTACTCTGCGTTCTCTGTAGGTAGATATTCTGCACTGATACGTACGTCTCCATTGATTGAATCGGCGGGCACGGTGCAGGTGCGTGCAGCTACTGCGTATTCGCTCCATTGGCGATTGCCATGGATGTATTGTGGACCATTGAGGTTGTGTCCGTGACGGATCACGAACTGCTCTGCTGCATACCCCTCGGCAGCAGGTTGTGGCGCAATAGTTAGCGATTTGAACGGAGTCAAATGTAGTGGCAGTGCGCTGCCCTTGCTAGCAGAAATACTACCATTTGTGGTGTAGAGTTTCAGGGTATGTGTATCCCCCGTCACGTTGATGAAAAAGTCTACTACACATCCGCCACACGCTAGAACATTGGTGGCTGCAGGAGACTTGTCATTTTTGTCCAACTTCAAACGTGCGCGATACACGCCAGGTTGTAATCCTTCGGGCAGGGTGAATGTAGGCAAATCATAGTGAATTGCTGCATCAGTTGCACTGGCTGCTTGTCCTGCGCTGTTCTTGCCATTGAGATGTGTGTATGCAAGGAGTTCGCCCGACAGACTGGGACGTCCGTCTGCCTGGAGTGTTGCAGCAAAAGCGCCGTCTTGATTCAAATCCACATAGAGATAAGCATCATTTGCGCCGAATGTGCCATTGAGTGCCAGGGCAACTTCGCCACCCACCTTAGCAGGAATTTCTGGTTGAAGCATTTTGTGGTATGCTGTCGTAGTCGTAGCAGGGAAACTCAATGTTTTGGTCTTACCAGCCGAGGTATATTTCATACTTGTCAAGGGGAAAGTAGTAAATGTGCCTTGAGTATTTTCTGCAAAGTCTAACGGATAGTCTACGCCATCATTGTCTGTAGCATTTCCCTCAACGAAGATGCCCTTGATGTCCAATGCACCGTTGATATATTCCCCGGGCAGGGTGATTTCCTCCTTGCCCAGGATGTAAGCGGGCAGGGTGCGTGTGAAGTGCATCGGATTGCCTACGGCTGAGACTGCTGGACCGTCCAACTGATAACCATTGGTGATGCTGACACCATCAAACACAAATCCCTCGCCAGCATTGACACGAAGTACGAGGTCTTTGCCAAAAGGTACTTTCGCACCATCGAGCGCACTACCATCAGACAATGTCAGCGCGCCACCTTGAGAAGTAGAAACTACGGGGCATGTGTCGCCGTGCACATTGATCATTACGTCGATGATACCCCCACCATTTTGCAGGATAGAGTTGCTCGAAGTCATACGTCCACCGGGATCAATGCCAGCCCAGTCGACTTTGAAGCGCATGCGGTAGAGACCGTCGGGCAAGTCGGCAGGCAGGGTGAACGAGGGTGGATTCAGTACGTTGGAATTGCTCACATGCTCGCCATGACTATTGTAGCCATTGCCTGAATTCAAGGGGTTTTCGGCATAAGAGAAAGCCATGATATCGCTGCCCTCGGGAATAGCGCAATTTTCGCCCAGTTCGGCAGAAAAGACACCGTCGCCGTTGCGATCGAGGTAGACGAAGCCATGCATCCAGTTGCCTGTGAAGTTAAACGACGCTGTCAGCGTCTCGCCAGCCTTGGCAGTGAAGCACTGAGATGTCATATCGTTGTACACCTTGTTGGGATTGCTTACGACGATCTGTTGTGTCCCATCTGCTGAGCCACTGAGCGACACCCCGTTCAGGCGGCGCGACGAGTGAGAGTAAGACTGATTTTTGTCAAAGTTTAATGTGTATGAATTGCTCTCCTGTGCCGTGATTGTGAGGCAAGGCAGAGTGCAGAGTAGGAGTAATGTTTTTCTCATACTGATTCTATTATATTAAAGGATTTGGGGCGAAGTTAGTAAAAAAAGTGCGTTGCGCGGGGAAAATGCTATCATAATTTCTCATTTTTCAAACTTTTACATTAAATTTGCCTTGCAAATCGCATGGGGATATAAATTCCCCAGCACTTTTCTACCTTTTCAAAAAACTTCAGTAGATGGATTTACCACAAGACCCCTTCATGTTGCTCAGCGTCGTGAATATGAAACTGCGCGATGAATATCCCTCGCTCGCAGCCCTGGTGGAAGATTTACAAATAGACGAGGCGGCGCTACGACAAAAATTGGCTGATGCCGGATTTGAATATATGGCGGCGCAAAATCAGTTTCGCTAAGTCCTGGTGTCATTACGAAGAAATCGAAAACAACGTTTAAGCATAATACTACAAGATGTCACTTTACCTGAGAATATCTGAACACGATTTTTGTATTGCCAAATACGAACTGCGCGAGGAACCGATTTTCCACTTCGCTCGGCACAAGTTGCGTCCTCAAGTCTCGTTTACAGTCAACCTGCGCGAGGCTCAGGACACCCAACCCTTGTTGCAAGATATCAAGGGCTCGATGAACATCGTCGTTTGCGGCCCGACGATGTTGGTACCTTTGGCCGAATTTCAAGAGGAGGATTGTGCAGAGCTCTACGGTTTCTGTTTTCCAACTGATAAGAAAGTTTGTGTCTTCTACGACATTATTCAAGCCTCCAACGCCGTGTTGCTTTTTGGATTGGATCAGATGATCTGCGACAAGTTGCGCGAGTCATTTGGCGACGTGCGCTTCATCTCAGCCCAAACTGCTGTGCTCAGACATTTCTCGGTCAAGGGCGCTTCTCAAAGCGGAAAACGCATTTTCCTATACAAAAACGAATTGGGACTAGATGTCGCTGTGTTCGAAGAGAACCGCCTGTTGTTGAGCAATAGTTATCCAGCGCACACCAATTCGGATATCGCCTACTATACCTTCAATGTGGCTAGAAATCTGGGTGTAGATTTGAGCGATACCCCGATTTATGTCGCAGGTGATACATCGGGGCGCAACGAGGTTGTAGAGGAGTTGAGACGCTTCTCGACAGAAGTCTTCGCCATCAACCCTGCAGGCGAATTCAATAGACATATTGTCACTCAGCAAGACAATGTGCCCTATGATTTGCAAACTTTATTGTTGGAAATGTAGACCTTCTTCGACCCACACTTTCATCCTCTCTGTTTAGACTGATCTCACTTCACACGAAACCTTTTACCCTTCATTCCGATCAAATAGATGCGAGTAATTACCGGTAAATATAAAGGGCGACACTTTGATGTGCCCAGAAACTTCAAGGCAAGGCCTACGACGGACTTTGCCAAGGAAAATTTGTTCAACGTGCTGCGTGCCTATGTCGATTTCGAGGAGACCCGAGTGCTCGATCTCTTTTGCGGCACCGGTAGCATCACGCTCGAGTTCCTGTCGCGCGGTTGTCCACGTGTAGTCAGTGTGGAAAAGGATAGGGCACACTTCTCATTCATCGCCCAAACCTTGCGCACACTCGGCGACCCAGCGGCACAGCCCCTCTGCGGCGATGCACTGAAGTACGTGGCTCGCTCCAACGAAGGGTTTGATTTGGTATTTGCCGACCCTCCCTATGCACTGCCCGAATTGCCCGAATTGCCCCAGCGTATTCTCGGTGGCGAAGTGCTTCGTCCGGGCGGACTCTTAGTACTCGAGCACGGCAAGACCCTTGATTTCTCCGATCACCCCTGCTTCCTGGGGCATCGTGCCTACGGCAGCGTGAATTTTAGTTTTTTCAGAAGGCCAGAAGAATAGGCTACTTATAGATTAATATTAGGAAAAAGCAAATGCCTTGAACCATACACGATATGATGGTTCAAGGCATTTTCTGTATGATTGATTGTTGAAAAATCAGGCTATGTTTATTTCATACCCAGCAGCATGTGCTTTAGGACTACCGTCGCCGAAATCTCACGATTGGCTGCTTCGGGGATGACCAGCGAACGTGGCGATTCGATGACATCATCTGTCACCACCACATTGCGGCGCACAGGCAGACAGTGCATAAAGTGTGCATCGTTGGTCACTGCCATTTGTCGTGCACTGACGGTCCACGATGGATCTTGGCAAAGGATTTTTCCATAATCCTCGGGGCGTGTTACACCCGGGCAACTCCAGTTTTTCGCATACACAAAGTCTGCACCTTCGAAGGCCTTCATTTGATCGTATTCCACCTTGGCATCACCGACAAACAGAGGGTCCAGTTCGTAGCCCTCGGGATGTGTCACGACCAGGTCCACGTCGCCAGCTCGCATCCATTCGGCAAAGCTATTGGGCACGGCTTGTGGCAGCGCTTTGGGGTGGGGTGCCCAGGTCAGGACCACCTTGGGGCGCTTCTCGGTGCGATGCTCTTCGATGGTGATCAGATCGGCAAAACCCTGCAAGGGATGTGCCGTAGCACTTTCCATCGAGAAGACTGGTTTGCCGCTATATTTGATGAATTGATTCAAGATGCGCTCCTCGTAATCCGCCGCTCTGTCGGTCAATCCTGCAAAGGTGCGCACACCGATCAGGTCGCAAAATGAAGCCATCACAGGGATCGCCTCAAGCAGGTGTTCGCTCTTGTCACCATTCATCACCACACCGCGCTCGGTCTCCAACTTCCATGCGCCTTGATTCACATCCAGCACGACTACATCCAAGCCCAGATTGCGCGCAGCCTTTTGTGTGCTCAGGCGAGTGCGCAGACTGTTGTTGAAGAAGACCAGCATCACCGTTTTGTGGTGACCCAGATGTTCGTAGGCGTAGCGGTCGCGCTTGATTTCGGCAGCTTCGAGCAACGCCGTGTTTAGGTTGTCCAAATGCGATGCGTATAAAAATTCTTTCATGTCTTTGGTTTTGTTTTATGTCTTGGGGAGCAAATTTATCAAAAAAACTTGGTAAAGGTGCCAATCTCTGTTGTTAATATCATGTCAAGGCTTCATTTTTTGCCATCTTCGACCGTGAAACAAATTGTTAGCAGTTGTTAATGCGGATTTGCATTTCGTCGAAAAATGTTGTATCTTTGTGATAAGATGAAGGGGAGTTGTCTAAACGCAGGCAATTCCCCTTTGTTTTGCTCTAATTTTCGATGAAAAAAAGGTCAGACCTTGTTGAAAAAAGTCAAGGTTTTTTGAAATTCCCCAAGACTTTGTTTGAAAAAAGTCTTACTCTTTTTGCCCGAAAGCACTGCGCCATACTTACAAATCCTAAATCTTCTTAAAAAATACAAATATATCGGTGCGTGAAACCTATTTCGGCCATGATGAAATGTTATATTTTGTCTAAATGCCTCAAGTGTCAAATGAAGTTAGTATCTTTGAACTCGAACTCAAACGAGATAATCAATAATTCACATCAAACAATAGGACTATGAAACGTGTTTTTTTATTAATGACAGGCGTACTGATGATGGCTAGCATCAGTTGTGGCAAACCAGCCAGTGCTAATCAGGCGACTGATGGTCAGGTTGGTAACGTAAAAACAGAAGTGGCAACCGAAGCACAAAATGCTGAGGACGCAGGCAATATCGAACACAAAGCTGTGCTCAAGACCGTGGACAAAGCTCTGGGCGGTATGGAAGCGTATGATCAAATTATGAAGAGCTATGCTGGTAAGGTCGTTGTGCTGGACTTTTGGGCTACATGGTGTCCTCCTTGCCGCGCAGCAATGCTCGAAGTGGACAAGGTCAAACCTGCACTGATGGACAAGGGGGTGTGCTTCGTCTACATCACAGGCGAAACTTCTCCACAAAAGGATTTTGACAAGATGATGCCAAATATTCATGGCGATCACTACAGATTGACCAATGCACAATGGGGCGAAATCTGCAAGACGCTCAATATCCCTGGTATTCCCGCCTATGCCGTAGTGGGCAAGGACGGTAGTATGGAGTACAACAGCCTGAGTCGTGGCGGTTTCCCAGGCAACGAAACTATCGTCAACGCAGCCGAGACTGCACTGATGAAATAATAGGACGCAGAGACCGTCCTCGGACTGAAAAAACAAAATCCCTGTACCGTGGCATGTGCTACACGTGGTACAGGGATTTTTTGTGTTGTGTCATTCCGTCGTGGGCGTGAGGCCTATTTGATGTTGTGCCGTATCTTTTCCAGATAAGCGCCGAGGCGTGGCTCGTCCCTTTGGTCGATGATGTCGAGCAGTTCGCGCAGTTCGTCGCGTATCAGCGAGACTTGTCCGCCCGTCAGGGGGTTGAACAAGATTTCGCGTAGCAGACAGTCGTCCTCGGACAGTACGCCGCGCGCTATGGCATGGTGGCGCTTGAAGGTAGTACCCGGTGCATCCTGATGCTTCATCACTGCCGCAAAGACAAAGGTCGATACGAAGGGGATGCTCAGCGAGTAGGCCACCGTCTCGTCGTGTTGGCGGAAGGTGTATTCGCAGATGTTCAGCCCCAACTTGCTGTACAAATCGCGGAAGAAGATGCGGCCCATATAGTCGCCCTCGGAGATGATGATGGCATTCTCGCCCTGCAGCGAACCTAGGTTGGCAAACGTCGGACCAAACATCGGGTGGGTCGACACGTAGCGAAATCCGCACTGGTCGTAGTATTCCTGCATGCCCGTCTTGACCGATGCAATGTCGCTGATGATGCAATCTTTGGGCAATAGGGGTGTGACGGTGCGGAAGACGTCGAGTGTGTGTTTCAGAGTGACAGCGTTGATGACCAATTCGGGGCGAAACTCGGCGATCTCGTCCAGCGTGGTGAAGCGCTGAGTATTGTACATGAAGCGGAGGCGGTGTGGGTCGGCATCGTAGACCGCAGTCTCGTGCTCAAAACTCAGCAGGTCGACAAAGAAAGACCCCATCTTGCCCGCACCAAGGATTAATATTTTCATACGTCGGAATTTTCTATAACCAAAAGTCCTCGTGCCGCTGAGCAAAAGCCCAGATCGGCACTCACTAGGCGCACTACTTATTTATTGAATATCTCTACCTGCTGGCGCACACTCTCTTCGTGAATAGCCTCGAAGATAGTCTTCATGAAGTCGCTCGACATACCGCACAGCACACCCTGTGCACCGCGCTTGCTCAGGATTTCGGTGTAGCGCTTGGTCTGTACGATGGTCATGTCGTGTTCGCGCTTGTACTGACCGATTTCGCGACTGATGCGCATACGTTTTGTCAAGAGTTCGATGATGCCGTTGTCCAACTCGTCGATTTGTTTGCGCAGGGTGTCCAGACTTTCTGTCGTTTGGGCATGGCTGCGAATCACCAACTTCTCCAGGATGAAATCCAGTACGTCGGGAGTGACCTGCTGACGGGCATCGCTCCATGCAGACGAGGGCGAGCAGTGACTTTCGATGATCAAACCGTCGAAACCCAAGTCCATGGCTTGCTGGCAGAGCGGTGCGACCAGTTCGCTGGCTCCGCCGATGTGGCTGGGGTCGCACAGGATGGGCAGATTTGGTATGCGGCGGTGCAACTCGATAGGCAGGTGCCACATCGGTGGGTTGCGGTAGATGCGCTTCTCGTAGGAAGAAAAGCCGCGATGAATGACTGCCATGCGCTCTACGCCGGCGCCCGACAAGCGCTCCAGAGCACCCACCCACAGTTCAAGGTCGGGGTTCACAGGATTCTTTACTAAAACGGGCACATCAATGCCGCGGAGCGCGTCGGCCAACTCCTGCACCGCAAAGGGGTTGCAAGTGGTGCGTGCGCCTACCCACAGGATATCGATGCCAGCCTCGAGTGCCGCCTCGACGTGGCGTGGTGTAGCCACTTCGGTAGCAACGAGCATGCCGAGTTCATCCTTCACGCGCTTCATCCAGGGTAGTCCCTCGGCGCCTACACCCTCGAAACCGCCGGGTTTGGTGCGAGGCTTCCAGATGCCGGCACGGAATATCTTGATGCCTTTGCCTGCCAGTGCAGCGGCGGTGCTCATCACTTGTTCCTCGGTCTCGGCCGAACAGGGACCGGCAATGACCAAAGGACGTTCGGCTGAAATGCCGGGAAGGTTGAGTGGAGAAATATTGAGTTCCATAGTTTTGCTATTTTATGGGTTGAATATTCTGATGTGTTTCGTGTTTATATTATAATATAGTGTCTGTTTGTCGTGGCTTCTTACCATTTTCTCGCCAACTAAAATGCAGCCTTGATACGCTCTAGTGCCTGACGCATTTTCTCGGGTTTCTGACACAGCGAGAGGCGTATGTAGCGCTCGCCGGCACTGCCAAAGATGAAGCCGGGAGTGATGAATGTGCGCGCCTTGTGGAGAACTTCGTCCGCCAAGGCTTCGCCACTGGCACAGGTGTCGGGGATTTTTCCCCAGAGGAACATACCCACCGCCTTGGTGTCGTAGGTGCACCCCAGGGCTTGCATGATTTCCTCGGCGATGGCACGGCGCTCGGCGTAGGTTTGGATGTTGGCTTCGCGGTGCCAGGCATCGTCGTTGGTATAAGCCTTGGCCGCTGCCAATTGCAAGGGGCGGAAGGTGCCCGAGTCGATGTTGCTCTTCACCTTGAGTATCCATTTCACAAATTCAGCATTGGTCGCCAGCATACCCACACGCCATCCCGGCATATTGTGACTCTTGCTCATCGAATTGAGTTCGATGCAGCAATCTTTTGCACCGTCTACTTGCAACAGGCTCAGATGCTCTTTGTTCAGGATCAAACCATAGGGATTGTCGTTGACCACCAGGATGTCGTGCTTTTGGGCAAAAGCCACCAAGCGTTCGAAGGTCGTGCGCTGAGCGGCGGCACCCGTTGGCATGTGAGGATAGCAAGTCCACAGGATTTTGACGCGTTCCAAGGGCATTTGTTCCAGTTGCTTGAAATCGGGTTGCCAGTCATTTTCGGCGTCGAGGTCATAGTACATCACTTCGCATCCCAAGAGGCGCGACAACGAGGTGTAGGTGGGATATCCAGGGTTGGGCACCAAAACTATATCGCCAGGATTGGCAAAAGCCAGGGTGATGTGCAGGATGCCTTCCTTCGACCCAATCAGCGGTTGGATTTCCGTCTCGGCAGAAAGCGCTACGCCAAACCAACGTTGGTAAAATTGTGCCATGCCTTGTCGCAGTTCGGCGATGCCTCGTGTCGGTTGATAACCGTGTGCTTCGGGGCGCTGAGCCTCTTGGCAAAGCGTGTCGATGGTCTCTCTGGAAGGCGGCATGTCCGGGCTGCCGATAGCCAGGCTTATGATATCTTTTCCTTCGGCATTCAGCTGCGCCACTTCGCGTAACTTTACCGAGAAATAGTATTCTTGTACAGTATCTAGTCGTTGTGCTGGAGTGATCATAGAATGAGTCGTTTTAATCAGTGTTGAGGTTGTTGCAGAAAGGCTTTGGCTTTCATCCGTTGTTTGTAGTCTATGGTCAGTAAACCGTTGCCTTTTGTCTGTAGACTTTTGCCAATTGTCCGTTGTTCGTAGCCTTTTGTTCTCTACTTCCCGATATATTCGCCCAATACTTCGATTTCGCCGGTCAACGGGCGGGCTGCGTCGATGCAGAGGCGGTAGCGTGCATAGTCATCGTAGGTCACGTCGACGTAGAACAGGTATTCCCACTCGCGGCCAATGATGGGTAGGGATTGTATCTTGGTCAGGTTGATGCGATAGAAACTGAATATGCTCAGCACCTGGGAGAGCGACCCCTCTTCGTGCTTCAAGGCAAAGACCAAACTACTCTTGTTTGTCTGTTGCACGTCGCGGTATTTGTCGGCCTTCCATTTGTCCGCCAGGATCAAGAAACGCGTGAAATTATGCTTATTGTCCTCGATAGATTCGCGCAGCACCTTCAGCCCATATCTTTCGGCAGCAGCCTTATGACAGATGGCAGCGTGGTGTCTCAACTGCTGTTCGGCAATCATCGCCGCAGCGCCTGCCGTGTCGTACGCCTCGACCACCTTCATCCCAGGGTGGCGCTCCAGATAACCACGGCATTGCATCAGGGCGACAGGGTGCGAATTGACTTCGTGAATGTCGCTCACGCCATCGTCGGGCAATGCGGCCAGACAGTGCTCAATGTGCAGTTTGTGTTCGCCGACTATAGTCATGCCGCTCTCGCGCAGGAGTTCGTAGTTGTGCAAGAGGCTGCCCGCTATCGTATTTTCTATGGCCATCACGCCCACCACTTCATCGTCCGCCTTCATTTGGCGAAACAATGCTTCGAAGGTGTCGCAGCAGATCACGTCTGCTTGCTCCTCTGCAAAGTATTCGCCTGCTGCGATGTCGTGAAATGAACCTTTGATGCCTTGTATTGCTATCCTTGCCATGTTTTGAACGTTTAAGGGTTGAAGGGTGAACGTAGAGGGTTTGACGTTTGGCGACGAATGACTAATGTTTAATGATTAACGATTAGTGTTTAACGATGAACATTCAACGTTTTGCGACGAATGTCCCACGATGAGCATTTAGCGCCTCCTCTCCTTTCTCCTCTCTCTATTATCGCAAACATCCCGCTGCTGTCATTCAGAGCGGGATGTTGTGCATATTCTTTTCGATTGTTTGTCGTGTCTTTTAATCACAAATCACCTCGCTCTACCTGTCCGGTAAAGTAAAAGTAACCAAAAAAGTAAAACTTCTGCTTCGCTGTCATAGTAATAGCGTTGATGATTGATGATTTGTTGACAAAAGTAGTAAATAGATTTATATCTGCAAATATTTTCTGCGAAAAAGTTGCAAAAAGTCATATTTTTGATTGGTCGGGGCTTCTTGTGTGCGGAATATGATACCTTATTATATATAGAGGAAAATGTCCTTGTCTTCTGTCTTTAGATAAAAGTGAAAAAACTTCAGGAATCATTTGTTTCTCGTGGATAAATAAGTACATTTGCAAATAAATTAAAACACGTATAAATTATGAACAATAAACTCTTACACACGCTGAGTATGCTATTGCTCGCAATGGTTGCTTTCACATTTGCAGCATGTAGCCTCTTTGATTTGGATGAAATGGATGATCTCAATGATCACGAATACGTCGACCTTGGTCTCAGTGTCAAATGGGCGACATGTAATGTTGGTGCCGATTCTCTCGAGGACTATGGCGATTACTTCGCTTGGGGCGAGACTAAGCCCAAATCTTCCTATATTTGGAGTACTTATAAATGGTGTCAAGGTTCTCGCCATACAATAACAAAGTATTGTACAGATAGCTATTTTGGCACTGTGGATAATAAGACCCAATTAGACCTGTCTGATGATGCTGCCCGTGCCAATTGGGGTGGCTCTTGGCGTATGCCCACTGATGAAGAATTTTTTGAATTGAGAGAAAAGTGTTCTTGGACCTGGACCACTCAGAATGGTGTGAAAGGTTATAAGGTGAGCAGAAATGGTAATAGTATATTCTTGCCAGCTGCAGGTTACCGAGACTATAGCAGTCTGTACGAAGCTAGTTGGAAAGGCTATTACTGGTCGAGTTCGCTCTGCGCGGACGGCTCGGAAGTCGGCTCGGAAGACGCGGGGTGTGTGGACTTTGCTTCGAGTTTCGTGGATTGGGGCTACGATTCCCGTTGTTACGGACTTCCCGTGCGGCCAGTCTGCCCTTAGAAATTACTATTTACTCCTCGTTGGCAATAAATAAAATCGCAAGGCATTTAGAATAGTCTGCAGTATGTGCAGATGCTCTAAGTGCCTTGCGATTTGTTGGTTCAAAACAGACAACCCGAGTCAGGAGGCGGTGAGTGATGCTAAAATATGGCAGTATTCTGACAATGTTTCATCCCTTTGTTGTATCTTTGCCAATCAATACTAACATGTGAATATGAAACAGACTTTGATGATACCGCCCGCAGAAAGGGTGGACGGATGGCGCAGGTTGCCCATCCAAATCCGATTTAACGATGTGGACCGCTATGGTCATGTGAATAATAATTCGTATTTCTCCTACTACGATTTGGGTAAGGAGGAATACCTGAACAATGTGCTTACTACCGACTATTTCGAAAAAGATATTGTGCCCGTGGTGGCAAGTATCAATGCAGATTTTATCGCGCCCATCTTCTATGGCGATAATATCGTGGTGGAAACCCGCGTGTCGAGAGTGGGCAATAAGAGTTTCACGCTGGAGCAACGCGCCGTGAATGTGAAGAACGGCATGGTGGTGTGCAAGTGCAACACTGTGATGGTGTGCTTCTCGCTCAGCACACAACTGTCGGCAGAAATACCTGCAAAATATCGTGCGGCTTTTGAGCAAGAGATGAATGCTTAATCATTCAACACTTATCTCTCCTCTCTCAACTTTTATCTCTCAACTTTCAACTTTCAACTCTCCTCTCTAACCTTTCCCCTTTCCCACTATGAGTGTAATCTATGTAGACCAATGGTGCGACGCTCTGCCCAAGATGTGGCAGGCAGTAGGTCAGACGCCCGACAAAATATTCGTACTGACGGACGAAATGACGCGTGTGCATTGTCGTTCGCGCTTGCCCATAAGTGGCGAGGATGTCGTGGAAATCTGTATACCACAGGGCGACGAGAATAAAACCCTGACTACGCTGTCTGGCGTGTGGGAGAAACTGACACACCACGGCGCCACACGTCATTCGCTCCTGATCTGTTTGGGCGGAGGCGTAGTGACAGACCTTGGTGGATTTGCTGCAGCAGCGTTCAAACGAGGCATTCCTTTCGTCAATGTGCCGACTACGTTGCTGGCAATGGTTGATGCTGCGGTGGGCGGGAAGACCGGCATAAACTTCGCAGGACTGAAGAATGAAGTTGGCGCATTTTGCCCAGCACGTGCAGTGATGGTGGACGCAGGGATGCTCGGCACGTTGTCGCGCGAGAACGTCTGCTCAGGATTTGCAGAAATGCTGAAACACTCACTCCTGGGTAGTGTGGAGATGTGGGCCGAACATGTATCGTGCGATCCGAATGATGTGGACGAAAAGGTGATGGCGCGTATGATCCGACAAAGTATCGAGGTGAAAGCACACGTCGTCGAACAGGACCCAACAGAACGTGGACTGCGCAAATGTCTAAACCTCGGACATACGTTGGGGCATGCTTTTGAAAGTTTGGCTCTGGAAAAGGGGCAGCCCGTCTTGCATGGTTATGCCGTGGCCTGGGGATTGGCAGGCGAACTCTACCTGAGCGAAAAACTGATGGGATTCCCTCTCGAACGAATGCGACAGACGGTGCGCTTCATCAAGGAAATCTACGGCGATGTCCGTTTTGAATGCAAGGACTATGACACCCTGCTCGATTTTATCAGTCATGACAAGAAAAACGTGGGTAGTCGTGTAAACTTCTGCCTGCTGCGCGACATCGGACAGGTGGCTTTGGATATCCAGATCAGCCGCGAGGATATCACAGAGGCTTTCGATTTCCTGCGCGAAGGATTTTGAGTTTAAAAATAAAAGACCTATACAATATAAATATATATGTACAAGCAAAAATGGTTTGGTCGCTTGATGCAGGTGCTTGATGCGTGCCTGTCCATCGCCTTGCCCGTACTGATGCTCGTTGCTGCAGCAGTGTGGAGTGGTGCGTTGGGCGGACGTCCCCTGGTGGCCGAGACACCAACTGCTGATGAAACGTCGGCAGAAGCAGTGACCTTGCTCCAGAGTGAAATGAAAGCGATGGGGTGGGGCGATTGCTTGGTGCAACAAGTAGACTCCGTGACCTGGCAAGTGGTGGAAAACGAAGGAGGCACGGCGCGCGCACGATGGATCAGTAGCCAGAAAATAGCGACCGATGTGCAGGGCTTTGCCGGAGCGACACCTGTCTGCCTGATGCTCTCGCCCGAAGGAAAAATATTGAAAGTCGTGTCACAAGAGCACGCCGAGACCAAAGACTATTTTGACGAGGCTTGGCTGCATATTTTGCCACAGTGCGAAGGTAAGACCTTGACCGAACTTGATGCTGAGAAAATTGATGGAATGACTGGCGCGACCTATACATCCCAGTCGCTGATCAAAAACATCAACGCCGTGAAGACACATTGGAGTCAAGCAGAACAAGGCACCATCGGGCAATGGCACTTTGGTTGGAAACACGCCGCCCTGCTATTGACGCTGTTGGTCGGTGGCGTAGTGGCGTGGATGAAACGCAAAGCGCCCTGGATGCGCATCATTGTATTAGCGCTCAATGTCGGCGTAGTAGGGGTGTGGACTGGTTCATATTTGTCCTTGTCCCAACTCCTTGGCTGGATGGAGCACGGCTGGGTACTCGCTATGGCTTATCCCGCCATTTTGGTGCTAAGTGTATCGCTGTTGATGCCTTTGCTCGGTAAGCGCAAATACTATTGCAACTGGATTTGCCCCTATGGTAGCGCGCAGGAACTATTGGGAAAATTGCCCGTGCCAAAGGTTGAAATATCCAAACGTGGGGCCGAGTGGATGACGTGGATACGCCGCGTGTGTTTCGGTACATTGTTTGTCCTGTTGTGGATGGGCGTGGGGCGCGATGTCTTAGGTTATGAACCCTTCTCCTTGTTCCAGCCCCAGGCAGCAGCACCTGCTGTGTTGATCATCTCAGGTGTGATATTGCTCAGTTCGCTCTTTGTGCACCGCCCCTGGTGCAGATGTTTCTGTCCATTGGGTGAATTGATGGATATGGCGAATCCTTCGGTCAGAAGTAAGGGAAAAGTGTCGCAATGTGAAACAAAAATAAAAGAAGATCAAGATGGAAAGTAAATATAAATTTGTCAGTGTCATCCTGGCGTTGGCGCTGGTAGCGAGCCTCTCACGCCTGGTGTACGTGGTCAGTGCTGATGCGGACAAGGTGGAGCAAACTGCAGATGCCAAGTCGGTCGTATGGCAGAATATCATGTCTCGCAAGAGCGTGCGCAGTTATACCGATCAGCCCATCAGTCGCGAGCAAATCGACACCTTGTTGCGTGCCGCCATGGCAGCACCTTCGGGCAAGGATATGCGCCCTTGGAAATTCCTGGTTCTGGACGATTCGCTCGCCATCAAAGATTTTGCAGCCAAGGTGCCCCGTGCGAAGATGTTGGCCGAGGCTAAGGCGGTGGTTGTAGTCTGTGGTGATATGACGGTGACGGGCGACGACGGCAAACCTTCATACAGTTGGGTGCTGGACTGCTCATTGGCGTCCGAAAACCTCCTGCTCATGGCTGAGGCTATGGGTCTGGGTGCTGTGTGGGTGAGTGTGCATCCACGCGAAGAACGTATCGCAGAAGTGCGCCAAGCATTGAACCTGCCCGAACATCTGATGCCGCTCAATATCATCCCTCTCGGTTATCCAAAGGGTGATGCAAAACCCAAGGATAAGTACAATGCCGAAAATATTTATTACAACAAATGGTAAAATATCAGCCGTGGTCCACTCCTGTGACCTGGGTATCGGTTGATACATACAGAGACTGACTTCCACAGAAGTGCAGTCTCTTTTTTTATGCCCCACCTCGTGTGCCCAAAGTGATGCAAGCGGTCCAGGGTAAAAAACCTTTTTTTGCGCGACCAAAATTGGCTTTCAAAAAAACCAAGACCTTTTTTGAAAAAACCTTGACCTTTTTTAAAAAAGTCGGCGCGAAATTTTCACAAGGTCTAACCTTTTTTTGAGCACCCCTTTTCCTGTTGTAAAAAGAATGAAGATTAGCAATGATTTTTTTACATAAAAGTGGGGTATATACTCCTGTTTTTATCCCCAATATTACCTTTGTGGTGGTTTGAGACCCCCTGCACTTAATTCTCTCTCCCTTTTACAGCACAAGAGGGGATATCAGGATTTCGTCACCCATACAGTTATAAATATGGATTGTGATGGGTCGCAATTGAAGATTTTTGGATAACTTTGTACCTTCGTAGCGAATGAGCAGTTAGGATATTCGTTTTGAAAAGACAATCTTAAAAAATTAATAATAATGAGTAGCATGAATTTAAAACATATAGCAGTCTTAAATTTGCTGTTGATGTTTCATATCTGCGCTTTTGCACAGTTGAAGCATAATGGGCATGCGTATGTAGATCTAGGCCTTAGTGTGAAATGGGCGACATGTAATATAGGAGCTAGTAGCCCAGAAGGTCGTGGTAATTATTATGCTTGGGGTGAAACTAAGCCTAAGTCAAGATATGATTGGACAACATATAAATGGTGCAAGGGACGGGAAAATACATTGACTAAGTATAATAAGCAAAAAGAGAATGGTGTAGTTGATAAAAAATCCCGTTTGGCTTTGTCAGACGATGCTGCTCACGTAAATTGGGGAGGCAAATGGCGTATACCCACAGATGAGGAAGTTTATGAATTGTCTGAAAAATGTACATGGACTTTAGTTAAGCAAAAAGGGGTGTACGGGTATAAGATTAAGAGTAAGATAAATGGTAAAAGTATCTTCTTGCCTGCGGTAGGCTTTAAAAATGAAAGCCGTCTAGAAGATTTTGGAATGATGTGCGTCTATTGGACTAGTACGCTTGATCAATATGATTCTCATGTAGCCCTTCCGTTGTATAGCTATGTGATGGAGTTGAGTGATGATGGTATAGAATACGACTATTGGAGTCGTCGCTGTCATGGACATACTGTACGTCCTGTTTGCCCATAATATGGACGGAGACAATTACACTTTAAAAACCAACGAACACGTTACATGTTGAAACGCGAAAAGGTATTGGTGGCCATGTCGGGCGGTGTGGATAGCAGCGCCGTGTGCTTGTTGTTGCAGGACCAGGGATACGAGGTCGTGGGTATGACTATGCGCGTATGGGACCTGCCACAGCAATTCGCTTCTCCCGACCAAGCACAACCCGACTTCATACTGAGCGCACAGGAGTTGGCAGGTCGCTTGGGTATCGAGCACCACGTGGTGGATGTGCGAGAGGAGTTTCGCCAAACTATCGTGCAAAATTTCCTGAACGAGTATCGCGGCGGACGCACGCCCAACCCCTGTGTATTGTGCAACAGGAAATTTAAGTTTCGCCTGCTTGCAGAAATGGCCGACCGACTGGGTTGTCAGTGGATGGCTACGGGGCATTACGTACAGGTGGAGGAGAAAGATGATTTTGCCTACCTCCTGATGGGCGATGATGTGCGCAAGGATCAATCCTACTTCCTGTGGCGCGTGCCCCAGCAGACCCTGAAGCGCTGTCTGTTCCCTCTGGGGAAAATGGAAAAGCCCGAGGTGCGCCGATACCTGGATGAAAAGGGATTTGCCCTGCGCGCCAAGCAATCCGAATCGATGGAGGTCTGCTTTGTAGAACGCGACTATCGCGATTTCCTGCGCCAGCAATTACCCGATTTGGCCGAACAAGTCAAGGGTGGCGCTTATGTAGATGCAGGCGGCAGGAAATTGGGCGAGCATCTGGGTGTGCCCTTCTACACCGTGGGTCAGCGAAAGGGATTGGGCATTGCGCTGGGCGCACCGGCCTATGTGTTGCGTCTGAATCCCGAGAAGAATACCATTGTGCTGGGCAGCGAGGAAGAACTGAAAACAACCTTCCTGCTGACTGAAGCCCCCGAGGTGGTCGACGAACAGGAATTTTTCACAGCCCAGGACTTGACCGTACGCATCCGCTATCACAGCAACCCAGTGCCCTGCAAGGTGCGCCGACTGGACGACGGCAGAATGCTGGTCGAGACCGCAGAAAAAGTAAGTGCTGTGACGCCAGGTCAGAGCGCCGTGTTCTACATTAAAAACCGCTTGGTCGGAGGTGCCTATATCGCTTCGCAGAAAGGCATCGGCGGCGTGGTGGCAGCGATGCAGGATTTGACTAAACAATAATAAACAAAACATAATAAAAATAAGATAAAGGAATATGATGAAAAAGTATGTGGTCTTGTTGGTCTTGATGATAGGTTTCGGCGCTACGAGCTGGGCACAAACGCCACAGGACGAAGATTTCCAAATCGATGATTTGAAAGCCGATCAGACATTAGGTGGTGCTGAGGCGTCAGCAGAAATAGGGGAGAGGTACTTTTACCCCGAGAAGTTCTATCGCTATCGTGTCACGCTGAAGGATAAGAAAAACAATCCCTATTCGGTGAAGCGCCCCGGGGAGTTTCTTTCACAAAAAGCCCTTGATCGCCGAAAAAGATTGGGCATCAAGGTGGATCAATACGACTTGCCTATTACTCCACAATACGTGAAGGAGATCCGCAATACTGGCGTGAAAATTCACAATATGAGCAAGTGGAACAATACCGTAGTGGTGGAAGTGAAAGACACGGCTGATGCTGAAGCACTCCTGGCCCTAAGCTTCGTGAAAGAAGTAAAGAAGGTGTGGGAACAGGTGGACAGCATTTCATTTGAAGACGAAAAATTGTTGCTGACCGCCGTGTTGCAAGGCGTCATGCCCAGGGATACAGCAGACTCGTACATGGATATGGACAGAAGAGCATTGCTGAGAGACAAATTGCCCAAAACAAATGATTATTATGGCAATGGGCTGACAGCCGTGCAAATGTTGAATTTGCAGACCTTGCACGATATGGGATTCCGTGGCCAGGGCATGACAGTGGCAGTGATCGATGGCGGTTTTCAAAACGTGGATCTGATCGAAGCTTTCAAGGACTGTAAAATTATAGGCACAAAGAATTTTGCACACCCTGGATTTAGCATTTATCGCGAATTGGAAAGCCACGGTACAATGGTATTTTCGACTTTGGCAACGAACCGTGAATTCCAAATGGTGGGCACTGCACCCGAAGCGTCGTATCTGCTCCTGCAAAGCGAGGACGGACTGACCGAACAATTGGTGGAAGAGGACAACTGGTGCGCAGCGGTGGAATATGCCGACAGTATCGGTGTAGACCTGATCACCACGTCGCTCGGTTATTACGCATTTGATGACAAAACTACTTCACACAAATACGAAGAACAAGATGGTATGACAGCGATCAATAGTCGCAGTGCTTCCTTGGCGGCGAGTCGTGGATTGTTGGTGCTGAATAGTGCGGGCAACGAAGGCGATGGTGCTTGGAAGAAGATAGGTTTCCCCGCTGATGCCAAGGATATCTTGACCGTAGGTGCGGTGAACGAAAAAGAAGTCAACACAGTCTTCTCATCATTGGGCAATACGGCTGACGGACGTATCAAGCCCGACGTGATGGCATTTGGTGAATACGTGCCAATGATTAATGATTCGGGCAGTTTGGTATATGCCAGCGGTACGTCGTTCTCCTGCCCAATCATGTGTGGAGCTGTGACTTGTCTGTGGCAAGCCTTCCCCAACAAGAAGCCTGTGGAAATCATTCGCGCAGTACAGGCAGCAGGACACATGGCTAAGCATCCCAACAATGTCTTTGGATATGGCATCCCCAATATGAATGTGGCGTACAAAATCCTTGATGGTAAATAATAATAGGTAGCACACCTATATTATATATATTGTATAGTGACTGAAAATCTCACACCCTCTACCTCGATCCCTTACCTTCGTCTCTCCGAGATGAATGCTTTGGTGCAGGCGGTGTTGCAAAGTGAATTTTGCGACAGGTATTGGGTGGTGGCAGAGTTGAGCGAGGTGCGCCGCCGACCGGGTAGTCATTGTTACATCGAACTGATAGAAAAAGAAACTAATGGCAATCGCTTGTTGGCCAAGACCAGCGCGGTCATCTGGAACGGCGTGTACGATGAGGTCGTTCCCGAATTTGAACGTATCACTGGCATGCCTTTTGCTTCGGGCATCAAGGTGCTGATGCAAGTGAGCTTGTCCTTTCACGAAGTCTATGGTTTGAAACTTGTTGTCGAGGATATCGACCCATCTTTTACCCTGGGCGAACAACAACGCAGACGTCAGCAAATCCTCGAGCAGCTAAAAGCAGACGGTGTGCTGACGTTGAATCAAGAGCTGGACTTTCCGCAATTGCCCCTGCGTGTGGCGGTGGTCAGTAGCGCTTCGGCGGCAGGATACGGCGACTTTATGAAGCAAATTGAAACCTCGCCATTCGCCTTCCATACCCAATTGTTTCCAGCGGTAATGCAGGGCGACAGGGTAGAGGGAAGTGTGATAGCCGCCCTTGAAGAAATCGCAGAACAAGAGTCGGAGTGGGACTTGGTCGTAATCATTCGTGGCGGAGGTGCTGTGAGCGATCTTAATGGTTTTGAGTCCTATCTATTAGCCGCCCATGTGGCACAATTCTCCCTGCCTGTACTCACAGGGATCGGTCATGAGCGCGACGAGACTGTGATAGATTTGGTGGCGCATCGGCGACTGAAGACGCCTACCGCCGTAGCAGCATTTCTGATCGAAATATTGCAGGGTGAAGCAGAGACTTTGACGACTTTTTCTCAATATATAAAGAGTGGGGCCGAGACTTTGTTGCTGCGTGAAGAGGAGTTGTTGAAACGTGCTGAGATGAACCTTGGAACATGCGCTCAGCACGCAGTGCAAAATGCCGAACAGCGTTTACAACTATTGACACAAAATATAGGTGGCGCGGCTTTGGCCTATCTTGGTCAGTGGAATGAGCGCATACGCTTTTGGAATTTGCAAATAGAGCAGGGAGCGCAGCAGGTATTGCACACTTCGGCGCAAAAACTCGACGCTCTGGAAAAAGTAGTGCACATGGCGGATCCGCAGCGTATCCTGGATTTGGGATTCAGTCTGACCCTGAAGGACGGACATCCCATCACTGATGCAGAAAAGTTGATGAAAGGTGATCGTGTGGTGACCTTGTTGAAAAATGGCAAGGTGGAAAGTGAAATTAAGGAAATACACAATAATAAATAATAGACGCTATCAAATATGGCAGCATCAGAAATGACCTATCAAAGTGCCGTGAAGGAATTGGAAGATATCGTGCAAACACTATCTCAAGGGCAGGTGGATATCGACCAATTGGCAGAGCGAATCCAACGCGCTAAGGAGTTGCTGGGATTCTGCAAAGAGAGATTGTATAAAGTAAATGCTGAGGTAAACGAAATATTAGAAAAATGAGCAAGAATAAATTGTCTAAATTTGCAGACATGAAGGAATATCCTCATGTCTTTGAAGCGCCTTTCGCAGCTTTAGAAGAGGCTACATTTGACATGAAGGGCAGATGGCATCAGGATTTTTTCAAAAATGATAATCCTATCGTGCTCGAACTGGGATGTGGTCGCGGCGAATATACTGTTGGGCTGGCAAAACTCTTCCCCGAAAAGAATTTCATTGGCATCGATATCAAAGGGGCCAGAATGTGGCACGGCGCAACTGAATCCTTGAAAGCAGGGATGACTAATGTCGCTTTTCTTCGCACACATATTGAATTTATCGAGCGATTCTTTGCACCAGGTGAAGTAAGCGAAATTTGGTTGACCTTTAGTGATCCGCAAATGAAGAAAGCCACCAAGCGTCTGACCTCAACCTATTTCTTGAATCGCTATCGCAAATTCTTGATAGATGGTGGGCAAGTGCACGTCAAGACAGACTCCAACTTCCTGTATACTTACACCGGTTATGTGGCGTCTGTGAATCATTTGCCTGTAGCAGTGCAAACGGATGATTTGTATAACGATTTGGCGCCAAAGTCTGATGAACACACAGCGAAGATATTGGGCATAAAAACTTACTATGAGGAACAATGGTTGGCGCGTGGGTTGAATATAAAATTCATTAGTTTCAGACTGCCACAAGAGGGCGAACTGGAAGAGCCCTGTATTGAAATCGAACTGGATGACTATCGCAGTTATAACCGTTCAAAGCGTTCGGGCTTGGAAAAAAGTATGTAATTTTGCCGCGCTAAACCAAGAAAAACTTAGACCTTATACAATATATAATATATATGACACTCTATCCAAAACTAATCATAGATGCGCTCTCGACAGTACGCTATCCTGGTACAGGAAAGAATATTGTCGAAACCGAAATGCTGGAAGACGATCTCCGTATTGATGGGATGAACGTCTCCTTCTCCATTATTTTTGACAAACCCACAGATCCTTTTGCTAAGTCGGTGGTAAAATCAGCCGAGGCGGCAATTCATACTTACGTTTCAAAGGATGTGAATGTCGCAATTTCTATCAAGAGCCTGCAAGCTGCTCGCCCCGAACCAGGCAAGATGTTGCCGCAGGTAAAGAACGTTATTGCCGTGAGTTCAGGCAAGGGCGGGGTCGGTAAGAGTACCGTAGCAGCCAACCTGGCCGTAGCTTTGGCCAGCCAGGGATACAGCGTCGGCTTGCTTGATGCTGATATTTTTGGTCCCTCTGTACCCAAGATGTTCCACCTCGAAGCAGAGCGTATTTTTGCTCAGGAATACGAAGGCAGACAATTGCTTATCCCCGCGGAAAAGTACGGCGTAAAGATTCTGTCTATCGGTTTCTTTGTAAATCCTGAGACAGCGACTTTGTGGCGCGGCGGTATGGCGTCAAACGCTTTGAAACAACTCATCGCTGATGCCTTGTGGGGCGAACTGGATTACTTGGTTTTGGACACACCTCCTGGCACCAGCGATATACACCTCACCCTCTTGCAAAACCTCGCCATCACAGGTGCAGTGATCGTTTCGACTCCGCAAAATGTAGCCCTGGCAGATGCCAAGAAGGGTATTGATATGTATCGCAATGAAAAGGTCGGCGTGCCCATCCTTGGTATGGTGGAAAATATGGCTTGGTTCACACCTCAGGAGTTGCCCGAAAATAAATACTACATCTTTGGTAAAGAAGGCGTGAAACGCTTGGCAGAAGAAATGAATGTACCCCTATTGGGACAAATCCCTATCGTACAATCTATCTGCGAAAGCGGTGATGAAGGCGAACCAGCTGCTGTCAACGAAGAATCAATCATCGGACAAGCCTTCGCAGATCTGGCGCGCCGTGTGGTAGAGGAAACAGCCAAGCGCAATGAGATGCTACCTCCTACAGAAATCGTTGCAATGACAAAGTAAAATTTATTACAATTGAGATAACTTTCCCCTTGAAGTAACAAAAACTTTGAGGGGATTCTTTGTCCCTTTTTAATCGTTCAAATAATCTTCAATTTGACCATTTTTATCCCCTTGAAAATTTCGCGCCGTCTTGTTGAAAAAAAGTCTAACCTTTTTTAAATTCTGCGCCGATTTTTTTGAAAAAGGTCTAAGTTTTTTTTGACTGGCATAGAATAGGGTGAAAATATTGTGGATAAAAAGTGTTTTCTGTGTTATTTTGGCAGGAAAACAAAAATGGAGTCGCTAAGTAGGTGTGATGTTTTGAATAAAAAAGCATTCTTAAAATAAATTTGCAAAATAAAGTGCGAAAATATCTTCGATAAATTTGCTATAAAATACGAGAATGTTTATCTTTGCAGACAAGTTGTGTAGTCTATACACCTTTTGGGGGTGCATAGAGTGCAGATACTTAATATTAAAACTCTATAACCTAATATTTTATTTATTAATTAATTCAATTAAAAATGGGAACAACAAAAGCAGCTGCTCCTAAGGCAGCAAAAAAGTCTTCCGGCTTTAAGGGTATCAAACAAGGTATCTGGGTGATTATTATCTGTGCTATCGCTGCACACTGTGTGTTCTATTTCGGTGCTGGTCACGCTAGCAACTTTGCTGACCTCGGTGGCGCTACTTTCGTGATCCAAACTCCAGGTGACGTTCACCCACATCCAGTGAACTTGCTCGGTACAGTTTACCTCGGTGGTTTCATCGTACCTATCATTTGGTCTTTGTGCTTCACTGTATTGACTTTCTGTATTGAACGTTTCTTCGCTATCCGCACAGCTAATGGTAAGGGTAGTGTAGCTAAGTTCGTTGCTGACATCAAGGTTGCTTTGGCTGCTCACGATCTCGAAAAGGCTCAAGCTATCTGCGACAAGCAACAAGGTTCTGTAGCTAACGTAGTAAGCGCTACTTTGAAGCGTTGGAAGTTGGTTGAAGCTGATGCTACTCTTTCTAAGGAACAACAAGTTTTGGCACTCCAAAAGGAATTGGAAGAAGCTACAGCTCTCGAAATGCCTATGATGCAAGAAAACCTTCCTATCATCGGTTCTATCGTAACTCTCGGTACATTGACAGGTCTTCTCGGTACTGTAATGGGTATGATCAAGTCTTTCCAAGCTATGTCATCAGGTGACGGTGGTGCTGACTCAACTCAGTTGGCTACTGGTATCTCTGAAGCACTTGTAAATACTGCATCAGGTATCGCAACTTCATTGTTCGCTGTAATCGGTTACAACTATTATACTAACAAGATCGACCGCCTTACTTTCTGCATCGACGAAGTAGGCTTCTGCATCGTACAAACTTACAACGCTACTCACTAATCCATAAATTAGGTAATAAGAAATGGGACGTTTTAAAGTAAAAAAACAAGACATGTTCATCGACATGACGCCGATGAGCGACGTCATGGTCCTGCTGCTTACCTTCTTTATGCTTACTGCAACATTCGTTAAAGACGAACCTGTAAAAGTGAACGCTCCTGGTTCTGTTTCGGAAATTAAAATCCCAGAACAAAACTTGCTCACAATTACTGTAAATCCCGACGGTAAAGTTTTCCTTGGTATGGATTCACCCCAAAACATGGAGAAATTGGCCGACAAGATGAAAGAAACCGGTTCGCTTACGCTGACAGCTGCTGAGTTGGAACAATTTAAAGATGTCCCCATGTTGGGTACGTCAATTGACCAAGTTCAACAATGGCTCAAGTTGGAAAATCGTAATGAATATCTCAACAAGGGTGAAAAAGCTGGTATCCCTTGCGACAGCGCAAATGACGAATTGAAAGTATGGGTAGGTAATGCCCGCGCGGCCTTAGGCGAAGGAGAAAAAATGCGTATTGCTATCAAGGCAGACAAGGCTACTTCGTACAAGGTAATAAAGGATGTAATGAACTCACTGCGTTCAATCGACGAAAATCGATACAATTTGATTACGTCGCTTGCTGGCGAAGATAAATAATTTAGAATGTTATGGCACAATTAGAAACTGGAGGAGATCAGGGCAATAGCAAACAAAAAAAGATGAATGCCCGCGTAGACTTCACGCCTATGGTCGATATGATCATGTTGCTTGTGACATTCTTTATGCTCTGTACTACTCTTCTTAAACCACAGACCATGGAAATCGCCATGCCATCTGACAAAGAAGACTTGCAGGACGATCAAAGAAGCCAAGTTAAGGAAAGTGAGGCTATTACTGTGATCATTGACGAAAATAATGCAATTTACTATTTCGAAGGAAAACCCGACGAAGCAACATTGACACCTACAGCATACGGTAATGATGGTATCCGCAAGGTCCTGTTGGCTAAAAATGCTGAAGCAATGAAGCACGTGGAAGCTTTGAAAAAGGAATATTCTACTAAAGAAGTCAATGAAAAGACTAAAGCAGAATATAATGAAAAATTGTCTGATATCAGAAATGGTAGAAAAGAAGTGAACGGAAAGAAAATTTCTACACCTACCGTTATCATTAAGGCTTCAGACAATGCTTCTTATAAAAACCTGATTGATGTACTCGATGAAATGCAAATTTGCAACATCGGTAAATACGTGATTGATAACTTTACGGATTTCGACCAAGGCATGATTGATGCCCTTAAAGGTGGAGCCTAATAATAACGTTAAGTAAAGTAAATAGATATGTCTAAAGTCGATTTAGTATCACGCCAATGGTGTGAATTGGTATTCGAGGGACGTAACAAAGAGTACGGAGCTTATCGTTTGCGCTCTAAGGCCGGAGCTCGTAACCTCAAATCATTAATTACTCTCTTTTTAGCTTTTGCAGCAATAGTAGCAGTCGTGCTTACCAAGGTGGCAATTGAACAAGCTATTAAAGCTAACAATCACGCTGAAGATCAAGTGACAGAGTTCGCTGAACTTGAGCAAAAGAAAGAAGAGAAGAAAGAAGAAAAGAAGGAGGAAGTTAAGGTTGAATACGTACAGCCACAAAAGCAACAAGTAAAGGTAAAAGCTTCTGTGCAGTTTACAGTTCCTAAAATCGAAGACGATGATAAGGTCGTTCAAGAAAAGGAATTGAAGACACAGGATGATATCCAAGATATGAAGAATATCTCTATTGCTGCTACAACCTATGAAGGTGATGGCGAAGGCGGTATCAACATTGACGACTTGAAAGCGGACCAAGTGGCTGGTGGTACAGAAGTTGCTCCAAAAGAAACTCCAAAGCAAGAAGAGGAAGTAGTGGACAATGCTGTAGTAGAAGTGCCTGCGTCTTATCCAGGTGGTGAAGCTGCAA
This sequence comes from Prevotellaceae bacterium, assembly GCA_021153165.1. Classification (GTDB taxonomy): domain Bacteria; phylum Bacteroidota; class Bacteroidia; order Bacteroidales; family Bacteroidaceae; genus Alloprevotella. Next base: position 19,065 of record JAGKTZ010000005.1, on the reverse strand, counting down.
TTTTGGCTCACATCGCTAAAAACTTGAAGTATCCTGAGATCGCTATCGAACAAGAACTTCAAGGTGTAGTAACTCTCCGCTTCAAGGTGGAAAAGGATGGTTCTGTAGGTACTGTAACCGTAGCTAAGGGACTCTCGCGTGAATGTGACCAAGCAGCAGTATCTGTTGTTAAAACTTTGCAAAGATTTACTCCTGCAAGACAACAAGGTCAGCCTGTAGCAGTATGGTTTACACTCCCTATCCGCTTCCAAATTCAGTAACGACAACACTTTCAATGAATACATTATTTTGATGTAGAATCTTTATTGAAAGTAGGAATAGATATATCGGAGGTTTTGCATTGTCGAGACCTCCGATATTTTTTCAAAAAAATATTTATTAAATAAATACTTTGCAACGATATGAAGAAAATAGGCCTATTATTAACAGTTTTGATTACCTTGGCTCTTGTCTCATGCGAAAAAAAAATTGTAGGTCAAGGCTGGAGATACTCAGATGACGTTCATGTGGCAATAGATGAAACTTTTCGTCCGATAATGGTCGAAGAAATGGAAGCGTTTCGTTTGCAGCATATCGAAGCTGGTGATAACGCTGTATATTGTAGTGAAGATTCTGCAATCCAAATGTTGGTTGATGATAGCATACGTTGCTGTGTTGTGACACGACTTCTGACAGAGTATGAAAACGAAAAAGTTAAAGCCAATAGGTTGCCAGTAATGAAAGCAAGGATTGCTACTGATGCATTTGCTTTGATCGTAAATAAGGCCGTAAGTGATACCATTATTAATATGGACGACCTCAAAGGTATCGTAAGTGGTAAGATTACAAAATGGGAACAACTGCGCTACGCTACACGTAGTGGAAAACTAAGTTTAGTATTTGATAAATCTGGATCAAGTACTGTGCGCTATATGAGAGATTCCTTATTAAACGGAGAAAATATTCAGGGTAATGTGTTTGCACAAGGTAGTAATGAGGAGGTAATCAAATTGGTTAAAAGTGATCCAGGTGTTATAGGTGTAGTCGGTACAAATTGGTTAAAAGAACCCAAGGCAAGAGTATTAGAGGATTTTACGAATCTGGAAATAAAGGTGCTCAAGGTAACAAGGGATAATGATGAAAACCCAATAGGATTTAGACCTTATCAATATAGGATTCTGACAGGCGACTATCCACTGACACGTGCAGTTTATGTCATTTCAACTGATCCTCGCCGTGGTTCAAATGTCAACTTGTTCTATTTCTTCTTAAAAGGACAAAAAGGGCAAACGATAATATGTAACGGCTCACAGTTACTACCATACAGTCCTGTACAAATAAAATCAGTGAGTTCAAACTGAGAATAATGAATAAGGGTATATTCCGCAGGAGTATATCCTTATTTTGTCTTAAACGGGTACTAAAACCAGCTTCAAAACCTTACGTTAATGTTATAGAAATAAAAAAACAGACCGAACTTAATAAAAAAGTGTCAAAAAGCTATTCGTGTGTGGATTATTTAGTAAATTTGCAAGGAAGAAGCCTAAAGTATATAAAATACTAGGTGTGTTTAACTCAGAATTTAATCAAATAAAAATTTATAGTAATGAAGAAGACAATTATTCGTAATTTAGTTCTCGTGACAGCCTTGTTTGTCGGTGGTCTCAGTACGCAGGCTCAAAACTATTACAATGCTCCTGCGATGAGTTCGGCAAATGAAGCAATGGCGAAAGTAGTAGTAGAGGAACAATTGACTGATCCTGACAAGGCCAATGAGGCATTTGTGAAACTTCTGAAGAAGATAAAGAAGGATAAGAGCCAGGCATTGAGCGTAGGTGATTACTTCTTGAATAATGATAACTATCCAGCAGCATCACAATGCGCTAAATTGTTGGAAACTCTTGATCCTACAGGTATCGATGCGTTGATGTTCCGTGGTCAAGTTCACATGTATGCAAAACAATATGGTCAAGCAGGACAATGCTTTGATCAAGTTCTTGCAATCGATCCTAATTACGTTCCTGCTTTAAGACGTAATGCTCACGTGTATAAGAATGTAAATCCCTATGTGGCTATCGAAGCATTGAATAAGATTAAACAAATTGAGCCAGAAAATTATGATGCAGAAAAAGAATTGGGTGACATCTATTTTAAGCTCAATAATAATAAAGAAGCTGCAGCTCATTATGGCGAGTACTATAGCCGCGTCCCCAAAGATGTTGACAATTTAAGCATTGTTGCATGCGAGAACTATATGATGGCTCTCTTCTCACAAGCAGATTTTGCCAAGATTAAGGAAGTGGCAGACGTTGTAGAAAGTCTTGCACCAGGTGGACGTATGTTGAAGCGTATGAAGTTTATTGCAAACTATGAATATGCACGCAATTCTATCAATTATGCAGAAGAAATGCCAAAGGTGGAAGAAATGCTTGGTTATATTACAAATCAAGAATATCACGATAGCGTTTACTTGTATATGGACTACGCTTATGCTGCGGAATATATGAAAGAAGTAAAGAAAGTGGACGAAGCTATCAAGTACTACAACTTGGCATACGCAAAGGATCCAAAGAAAATCTCTGTACTCAATGATGTATCTCGTCTTTACAGACAAACAAAGCAGTATGACCAAGCTATTGAAGCAACAAAGAAATATCTTGAATTGTCTGGTGAAAATGCAAAATTGTCTGACCTTTTGCGTTTAGGTCAAACTTACGTATTTGCAGCGCAACAAGATGGCTTGACAGCAGAAAAGCGTGCTGAATATGTGAAAGAGGGTGAAGCGGTATTGGCAGATGTCCTTGCAAAGGATTCTACTGCTTACCAAGCATTACTCTATCGTGCACGTATCAATATTACTGATCCTAATTCTGCAGAAGAAAAGCCAAGAGAGTATTATGAAGAATCTTTGGCTATGATGGAAGGCCGTGAAGGAATTAGTACGGCTCAAGTAGAAGCTTATCGTTACTTGGCATTCTATTGGTTGAAGAAAGAAGACTATAAGAAGACACGTTCGTTCGTAAACAAACTCTTAGAAATCGATCCCCAAAATGCGTTCGCTCTTCAATTGGACAGTGCATTAAAATCAAATGGTTTGTAAGAAACGATAAAATTTGTGATGACAAGTTATAGGTCGCGCAATAATAAAATGAGATAAATCTAGAGGTTGGCAAGATCAAAGTTGTCCAACCTCTATTTTTTTTCATGCACTAATTTGTATTTTGATTTATTTATGAGTACCTTTGCATGAGAAAATCAATTAATGTCAAATATTAACCTAAAACCAGTTAAAATTATGAACATGAAAAAGTTCTTTCTTTTGAGCTTGGCAGTAGTGCTCTCTTTCTCTGGCATCATTGCTCAAGCGCAATCTTTGTCGCCTTCTACTAAGTGGCATTGGGACAAGGGTACAATCGTTATTGATACTCCTCAGCGTCCTGCAGGTCAGCAACACGTTCTCGGACTTGCTGCTGCTCCTATCAAGACTGTACGTGTAGCTTTCGTAGGTCTTGGTATGCGTGGTGATGGTGCTGTGAATCGTTTCGCACACATCCCAGGTGTTGAAATCGTTGCACTCTGCGACTACGAAGAGGCACGTGCTGAAGAATGCCAACAGTATCTCCGCAAGCAAGGTCTTGCTCCTGCTGCAATCTATTCAGGTGAAAAGGGCTATGAAGAAATCTGCAAGCGCTCAGACGTAGACTTGGTTTACATTGCAACTGACTGGAATCACCACTTCCCCGTAGCTAAGTTTGCTATGGAAAACGGCAAGCACGCTGCTATCGAAGTGCCTTCTGCAATGAACCTCGAACAATGCTGGGAGCTCATCAACCTTTCTGAAAAGACTCGCCTCCACTGCTTCATCCTCGAAAACTGCTGCTATGACTACTACGAGCTCAACGCACTCGCTATGGCTCAAGATGGCGTTTTCGGTGAAATCATCCGCGCTGAAGGTGCTTATATCCACGGCCTCGAATGGTTCTGGGATTACTATTGGAAAGATCCTAACGACAACGACAAGAACAACCTCCGTTGGCGTATGAAGTACAACATGGAAAACCGCGGTGACGTTTACGCTACTCACGGTCTTGGTCCTGTTGCTCAATGTTTGGATATCCACCGTGGTGACCGCTTCACTACACTTATCGCTATGGATACAGAAAGTTTCGTAGGTAAGGAATGGGTAGAAAAGAAGACTGGTAAGGAATGCAAAGAATTCCGTAATGGTGACCACACTACTACTTTGATGCGTACAGCTAAGGGTAAGGTAGTTGAAATCCAACACAACGTAATGACTCCACAACCTTACAACCGTTTGTTCAAGTTGACAGGTACTAAGGGTTACGCTACTAAGTATCCAGAACCTAAGTATGCTCTTTCTGCAGACGCTCTCAAGGGTACTGATGCTCCTGCTGTAGACAACCTCAACGCACACGGCTTCATCAATGCAGAACAAGCTGCTGCTCTCGAAAAGAAATACTATCACCCCATCTTGACTAAGTACGGTGAACTCGGTCGTGAAATGGGTCACGGTGGTATGGACTTCATGATGGATGCACGTCTCGTTTACTGTCTCCAAAATGGTCTTCCCCTCGATATGGACGTATACGACATGGCTGAATGGTGCTGCGTAGCAGAATTGGGCGCTATCTCAATGGATAACAACTGCGCTGCAGTGACATTCCCCGACTTTACTCGCGGTCACTGGAACGACGTGAAGGGTTACAAGCACGCTTACGCTGCTCCAGAAAAGGAAGCTGCTGTAGAAGCTGCTGCTGCTAAGTACACTGCTGCTCAAAAGGCTGCTGTAGAAAAGAATAAGCTCTGGGATCTCTACGACGCTGCGAAGAAAGCAGAAGGCGCTGCTAAGGCAAAGGCTCAAAAGGCTTACGACAAGGCTGTAGCTAAGGCTAAGAAAGAAATTGCAAAGGCTACAAAATAAGATATGACGTGATATACTCTCGTTGAGAGTGACACAATATCATACAAGAATAGCACTTCGGACTCTCCGAGGTGCTATTTTTTTGCCTAGAGTTGCCTACTCAATGATTTGGATGGGTGAAAAAGCGCCGTTTTTATTGTGCAGAAAGGAATAAACAATTACCTTTGCAATAGGGAAAGTGCGTGCTATGTACTTTCTCGTTGAAAAACAGGAAAACAATCTAACAAGACAGCAATACAAAATGAATATATTGGTTACTGGAGCCAACGGGCAATTAGGCAATGAGATGCGCATTGTCTCGGCTCAGAGTCACGACAATTATATCTTTACCGACGTAGCCGAATTGGACATCACCAATGCTTCGGCTGTGATGGCGATGGTCAAGGAGCATGACATTCAGGTCATCATCAACTGTGCAGCCTATACCAATGTGGACAAAGCCGAAGAGGACGAAGCCTTCTGCGAATTGCTCAATGCCACAGCGGTCGACCATTTGGCCAAGGCGATGTACGAGGTCGGTGGCACATTGATACACGTATCGACCGACTATGTCTTTGGTGGCGATCCCTACAACACACCTTGTGCCGAGGACCAAAAGGGTACGCCCACCGGTGTCTATGGCAAGACCAAATTGTGGGGCGAACAATACATCCAGGCCAGCGGTTGTCATCACGTCATCCTGCGCACGGCGTGGCTATATAGCGAATTTGGCAAAAACTTCGTCAAGACGATGCTACAGCTCACCGCCGAAAAGCCACAGCTCAAGGTCGTGTTCGATCAATGCGGCACTCCCACCTACGCACTCGACCTGGCGCAAGCCATTTTCGAAATTGTCGAGGGTCGCAAGTTTGAGGGCAACTCAGGCATCTACCACTATTCCAACGAGGGCGTCTGCTCTTGGTACGACTTCACCAAGATGATTGCCGAATATGCCGGACATACAACCTGCGACATTCAGCCATGTCATAGCGACGAGTTTCCCTCGCGCGTCAAGCGTCCAGCCTATAGCGTGTTGGACAAGACCAAGGTGAAGCAAACCTTTGGCGTGTCCGTACCCTATTGGACAGAATCGTTGAAGAAGTGTATTGCCAATCTCAAAAATGTTTAGAAAATCTGAAAAACTAATAATATGGAATTCAAAAGGTCTATTGTAATTACAGGCGGAGCAGGTTTTATCGGCAGCCACGTCGTACGTTTGTTTGTCAACAAATACCCCGAGTATAAGATCATCAACCTTGACAAGTTGACCTATGCGGGAAATTTGGCCAACCTCAAGGATATTGAGTCGGCGCCCAACTATCGCTTTGTCAAGATGGACATCTGCGACTTCGAAGCCTTCTATCAATTGATGCAGGACGAACATATTGACGGCATCATCCACCTGGCGGCCGAAAGCCATGTGGACCGCAGCATCAAGGATCCCTTCACCTTTGCACGCACCAACGTCATGGGCACATTGTCCCTGTTGCAAGCGGCTAAATTGTATTGGGAAAGTCTGCCCGAACACTACGAAGGCAAGCGTTTCTATCACATTTCTACAGACGAAGTCTATGGTGCGCTCGAACTGACACATCCCGAGGGCAAGGCCAACGATTTCAGCGCTCACGAAGTCTACGGCGACGACTTTTTTGTCGAAACTACAAAGTACAATCCTCACTCTCCCTATAGCGCGAGCAAGGCGAGCAGCGACCACTTCGTACGTGCGTTCCACGACACCTATGGCATGCCCACTGTGGTCACCAATTGTTCCAACAACTACGGACCTTATCAGTTCCCCGAAAAGCTGATTCCGCTCTTCATCAACAATATTCGCCACCGCAAACCTTTGCCCGTGTATGGCAAGGGCGAGAACGTGCGCGACTGGCTTTATGTCGAAGATCATGCCCGTGCTATCGACCTGATCTTCCACGAAGGCAAGGTGGCCGAGACCTACAATATTGGCGGCTTCAACGAATGGAAAAATATCGACATCATTAAAGTCGTGATCAACACCGTAGACCGTCTTTTGGGCAGAAAGGAAGGCGAAGATATGGACCTCATCACTTATGTCACTGACCGCGCCGGCCACGATTTGCGCTACGCTATCGATAGCCGCAAGTTGAAGGCAGAACTCGGATGGGAACCCTGCCTGCAATTCGAAGAAGGTATCGAAAAGACCGTCAAGTGGTATTTGGAAAATCAGGAATGGATGGACAATATCACCAGCGGCGAATACGAAAAATATTACGAGGAAATGTACGCCGATCGTTGATAAGTTGATACGAAAGCATATATCGGGGCGCTATACTGTCATGAGTATGGCGCCTCGATTCGTTTGTTCAAAGGATTTGTGCTTTTCAACGTCGCGTTGTTTTATCAGCTCAGAGCGGAGTATAGGCATTGATTTCACACCCCTCACTAATGCCTCGAGAATCGCGTATTTTTCACCGTGCCGCCAGTTGTTCGCGGCTACGCGATTCTCAGAAGGGCAAAAATGGCAAGATTTTGGTGAAAAAGGGTATGAAATCAGGGATTTTGTGAAAATCTAGGGTGAAAAAGGGGCGGATTTTGTGAAAATTCTCCTTTTTGTGAGAAAAATAAATCAAGGCTTTGTGTAAAAATCCCTTGGGTTTGTTGAAAAAAGTCAAGGCTTTTTTTGAAAAAGGTTAGGGTTTTTTACAACGAGGTCTAATATCTTGCAAAATTTCCTTACGATTATCCTATTTCTTCGTTCTAGATGGGGTAGGGCATTTTGTCAAAATTTCTGCAGTTTTTTATAGTTTTTTATAGATAAAATCGAAATGAAAAAGCAGTTGGCTGTGAAAAATATTTGGGGCAAACTTGATATTATTTCGCTCGCTTAATCGTATCTTTGAGATAAATCTCCAAGATACTTTCGCTCGCTGCAAAAAATATTGAAGCAAACTTCATATTTCTTACTCGCTTATCCGTATCTTTGAGATAAATCTCCAAGATACTTCCGCTCGTTGCAAAAAATATTGAAGCAAACTTCATATTTCTTACTCGCTTATCCGTATCTTTGAGATAAATCTCCAAGATACTTCCGCTCGCTGAAAAAAATATTGAAGTAAACTTCATATTTCTTGCTCGCTTATCCGTATCTTTGTCCCAACGAAGAATGCAAAAATGATTTTTGATGAAAGTACAACTCCTACAACTAGATGTCGCTTGGCGAGATGTTGATGCCAATATTCAGCGTGTTGAACAAATGATCAGTAGCGCTGAGCCTGCCGATCTTTACCTGCTGTCCGAGATGTGGGCTACTGGTTTCGACGTGTCTCCTTCTGCGGACACTTTGATTCAGGCACAAGCGGCTTTGACTTGGATGCGCGATACATCACGACGCCTGCAGTCACCGATTGCTGGCACACTGCCCTGGGCGGAAGATGGCAAAATATTCAATCGCCTGTTTGTCACCTCACCCCAAGGCGAAATTCTCGCACAGTACGACAAGCGACACCTCTTTGCCTATGGTGGCGAGGACCAGGTGTACAGTTCGGGGTCGGAAAGGGTAGTGGTAGAAATTTGTGGCGTGCGCTTCTTGCTACAGACCTGCTACGATTTGCGTTTTCCTGTATTCTCGCGCTGTCGGGGCGACTACGACGCTATCATTTATTTGGCCAATTGGCCCGCATCACGCATCTCGGCTTGGACAGCCCTGCTCTGCGCACGTGCCATAGAGAATCAGTGCTATGTATTCGGCGTGAATCGCACAGGCATCGGCGACAATATTTCCTACTGCGGCGTCAGTGTGGCCTTTGATGAACGGGGCAAAGCGGTGGGGCAAATGGATGATCAACAAGGTGCCTTGTCTGTCGAATTTGACGTAGAAAAAATCGCTACTTTCCGTCGCAAATTTCCTGCTTGGGCAGACGCTGATGATTTTCTTCTCTCCAAAAAAGACAAAAAATAAGGGGAGATTCTTGCGAAATCTCCCCTCGGATGTATAGTTCTTTCCCCGTAAAATTGTAACTTTGCTCTCGTATAATTAATAATAAGTAAAACTTATGCCAGAGAATACCTCAGTAGCACAAATCATATTTGACCATTTCTCAGAACTGACCGATTTGCAAAAAAGTCAGTTCGAACAACTCGATGCCCTCTATCGCGAATGGAATGCCAAGATCAACGTCATCTCGCGCAAGGACATAGACAACCTATATTCCCACCACGTCCTGCACAGTTTGGGCATAGCAAAAGTAGTCAACTTCCGTCCTGGCACACGCCTTTTGGACGTAGGCACAGGCGGTGGTTTTCCTGGCATTCCCCTTGCCATACTTTTCCCCGAATGCGAGTTCGTGTTGGTCGACAGTATAGGTAAGAAAATCAAGGTGGCCAATGCGGTGATCGAAGCCTTGGGCCTGACCAACGTGACAGCGCTGCATCGCAACGTGATGGAGGAAAAACGCAAGTTCGACTTTGTCGTGAGTCGCGCTGTGATGGATACGGGCGAACTGGTGAAGCTTGTGCGCAAGAATGTGGCACGCGAATCCAAGAATTCCCTGCCCAATGGTTTGATTTGCCTGAAGGGCGGTGACCTGACCAACGAGTTGGCGCCATTCAAACGTGCGGCTGAGACGTGGAATCTGGCAGATTATTTCAAAGACGAATTCTTCGAAACCAAGCAAGTCACCTACGTGATGTTATAGCAGAGAGAGGCGCTCCCATGTAGCGCTTCCTCTTGTTTTATACTGTACAATTTTCATTCCAATCCGCTCCTAAAAACAATAGATATGCTCAACGCTCCCTGCACCCCCAGAGAAATCAATTTACCCCATGCTCAGCATGGACTCCGATGCGTCTGCTTCGAGGTAAATATGATTCAGGAAAACACCTATCTGTTGTGGGACGAAAGTGGTGAAGCCGTATTCATAGACTGCGGCGCTTTCTACCCACACGAGTACGATGCGATTCGCCAGTTCGTCGCACAGCACGAACTGCGACCAGTGTTGTCGCTCTACACCCACGGACATTTTGACCACATCTTTGGTGCGCAATTTCTGTGCGACACCTACGGTCTACGCCCCCTCTTGGGAAGTGCAGACATCCCCACCTATGAGTGTGCAGATATGCAGATGCAGATGTTCCTGCACCGCGCCTTGCCACTGCAGTTACCCCAGGTCGAACGCGGTCTTGCAGAAGGCGAAGCAATCACCTTTGGCCACCAACGCGTCAAGGTAATTAATACACCAGGACACACCCCCGGCGGTGTGTGCTACTATTTGGCCGACTCACATCTGCTGCTCAGCGGCGACAGTCTATTCCGCTACAGCATTGGTCGTTGCGATTTGCCCGGCAGCGACGGCGCCTCATTGGTACGTGCTTTGCAGGAAAAGATCCTCGCCCTGCCCGACGAAACCCTCGTACTTCCCGGGCACGGACCTGAAACCAATATTGCAGACGAACGTGTGGGCAATCCCTATCTCTAACCCCTCGTTTATATTCTCCCTAGCCCACAGACACATTCCCTTTATCTATGACGCTCCACCTCTTCAATCCTTCGCACGATGACGCTTTGGCCGACGGCACACCTTATTATTGTTCGTCCGAGGCGGCGCGTACTTTGGAGGCTCGCCTGTGGGCTATGCCCTCGCTTTGGGCTAGTCGGGGCGATGTCATCGTTCGGCCGAAGGGTGTCAGTACTGATGGTGAACCCTTTCTGACCTCGGACGCAGAATGGGTGGACGAGTGTGATCTGCACAAGGTCAATCCCGACAAAGTCGAAGTGTGGGGGTGGGACGCCCAGGTGGTATTCCGTCTGCAGCGCGCAGGCATTTCGCCACACCTACTGCCCTCGGCAGAATCATTGGCAAGGATTCGACAACTCAGTAGTCGCCGCTTGTCCGTAGAACTCCTGCAACGCATTCGCCAGGACCTGTCGCAGACTATTGGTACTTCGCTGTGGTGCGAATCGGATGAAAGTGTGTGGCAGTTTGTGGAAACACACAGACGGGTAGTTGCCAAGGCGCCTTGGTCTACCAGCGGACGTGGCATCTTTCTGTTGGAGCCCAATGCTTCGCACTCTCCACGTGGCCGTGTCTCGCGCATTATTCGCCGTCAGGGAGGTATCGAGATCGAACCCTACTATGATCGTGTCGCAGATTTTGCTCTGGAGTTTTATGCCGATACTTCGGGCGTGCAGTATCAAGGCATTTCTCTATTTCTCACCCATTCTGGTGGCGCATACGCCGGCAATTTGATCGCCCATCCCGACAGATTGATGCAATGTTTCCCCGAACACCTTCGCCCTTTGCTCGACGATGTCATACGTGTACTGCCGCTCTGCTTGTCAGAACTCTTGGGCACCGACTATGTAGGCCACTTGGGCGTAGATATGATGCTGGTGCAAGCGGAAGAGGGGATAAAGCTACATCCCTGTGTCGAGGTGAATCTGCGTCGCACTATGGGCCACGTCGCTTTGGATTTGTGCAGAAACAGTGCGACCAAAGAATGGCAAATCTTTTCTCCAAATTTTCCAGGACCTGAGGGTATATTATATCCATTACGCCGTGCAGAAGAAAACCCTTGGCTTATCGTAGCGAAGTAGGTGCATTTGCATAAAAAATCATTTATTCTGCATGCAAATCCACGGCTTTTTACTAATTTTGGTGCGTAAATGGGGCGAAGGTGTCCCCGTGTTGAATCAATATTAAGAAAGAAAACAAATAGATATGACAGAAATAGCAAAGTTGGGCGAATTCGGCCTAATCAAACACTTGACCCAAGAACTACCACAAGGACAATCCACCACAATCAAAGGCGTGGGCGATGACTGCGCTGTGCTGAAATCAGTAGATGGAAAGAATCTTCTGCTGACCTCGGATATGTTGATGGAAGGTATACATTTTGATCTGCAATATACACCCTTGCAACATCTCGGATACAAGGCGGCGATGGCAAACCTTTCGGATGTTTATGCAATGAACGGCAAACCCACGCAGCTATTGGTGAATTTGGCAATAAGTGGACGCTTTGCTGTAGAAGATGTAGAGGCGCTCTACTCGGGAATTCGTCTCGCATGCAAAAACCATGATGTCGATATCGTGGGAGGTGACATCAGTACTTCGCTCACAGGCCTGGCGATCAGTATCACTTGTGTCGGAGAAGCGACAGAAGGCGAAGTGGTCTATCGCAGTGGTGCAAAGTCGACAGACTTGCTTTGTGTGAGTGGAAACCTCGGCGCAGCGTACATGGGATTGCAGTTGATGGAGCGCGAAAAGCACATCTTCAACTCGCGACCTTCGACAGAAGCTGAAGCAGCCCAACCAGATTTCAGCGGACGTGAATACTTGCTCGAACGACTATTGAAACCCGAAGCACGCCGCGACGTCGTCGAATCACTTCGCGCCGCTGGCATCCGTCCTACTGCGATGATAGACGTCAGCGATGGACTGTCGTCGGAAGTGATGCACATCTGCGAAGCATCAGGTGTGGGTGCACGAATCTACGAAGAACGTTTGCCGCTCGACTATCAGACCGCCGTGGCTGCAGAAGAATTCAATATGAACGTCAGTACCTGTGCGCTCAACGGAGGCGACGACTACGAACTACTCTTCACCGTGCCCTTGACAGCACACGAGGCGGTGTCGCAAATTTCCGACGTACGCATCATCGGACATATCACTCCAGCAGAACAGGGACGTATGCTTGTCTCACGAGATGGTCAGGAATTTGAACTCAAAGCACAAGGCTGGCCCACAGAATAAATCCCGCGACAAAAAGAGTAGAAGAAAAATATTCCAGAAAAGTAATATCTCTCCGTAGACCTATATATATAAAGGCGACGGAGAGATATTTTATGCTCAAAGTAAAAGAACTATTTATTTCAACCTTGGAAAGATTCTTTGCGAGGTCTCCAAAAGCGTTTGGTATACTTCATCAATAGGCTGCTCATAAACCTCGGCCAACTTTTCCACAATATGCGGAATATATGATGGTTCGTTGCGCTTGCCACGGTGAGGATGAGGCGTGAGATAGGGAGCATCTGTTTCGACAACAATACGATCCAATGGGACTTGGCTACGCAGAACGGCGGGCAGGGTAGACTTCTTGTAGGTCAATACGCCGCCTATACCCAAGGCGAAGTGGGGGAATTTGTCCAACAGTTCACGTGCTTCCTCAATACTGCCACCAAAGCAATGGAAAACACCGGAAGGTATCTTTTCTGCAAAGGGGAGCAGCGTTTCTACAACCTCTTGATGCGCACTGCGGGCATGTATGCTGATTGGCATTTGATAGTGTACCGCCCATTCTAATTGGCGCTTGAATATCTCAATTTGTTCTGCCTTACGACTCGTATCCCAATACAAATCTATGCCTATTTCGCCTATCGCTACAAAGGTCGCGTGCTCTCGCTCTAAGACCTGTTCCATACGGTCCAAATCCTCGTGTGGACGTTCTGGCATCTCGGTGGGATGCATCCCTATCATCGGAAGACATACACCAGGATGACGGTGGCATAAATCCATCAGTGTGGGAAAGGAATCAAAGTCTATGCACGGCAATAACAGATGTGTCGCGCCTGATTCAACGGCACGATGTACTACGGCGTCGGCATCGGTTGCAAATTCCTCGGTATAGAGATGTGTATGGGTGTCTACGAATGCGTACATGTGGATAAAAAGAAAGAAAACTTACTTTTGTCTGTTCAATAAAGTTTGTGCAAATTGCCACAAGTAGTCCTTGGCTTCCGCATTGAGACTGGTCTGCTCCAGATGTACTCGTGCTTTGTTGTAGAAAGCGTCAATTGCCTCTCTGCATTCTTGCTGGATAGACAATCGGTCGTATGTGGCGCGAACGGTGCTGACCTTTACCTCTGGATCAAGGTCTGTGTCGTGCAAGGTCTTCAACAATTCTGCTTGGCCTTCTGCATCCATCTTGCTTAAAGCACGAATCAAGAGGAAGGTCTTCTTGCCGCAACGAATATCGCCGCCAATAGCTTTGCCGAATACTGCAGGATCGCCGTAGACGTCGAGATAATCATCGCGCAATTGGAAGGCGAGTCCTACATTCATTGCAAAATCATACAAAGCCTGAGCATCCGACGCAGAAGCATTGGCACAAAGTGCACCCATCTTGGCTGCACATCCAAGGAGTACGGATGTTTTCAAACGAATCATTTCGATGTACTCTGTTTCCGTCACATCGCTACGATTCTCAAAGTTCATGTCGTACTGTTGGCCTTGGCAAATTTCATCCATAGTACGGATAAATAAATCCATCATTTCTCCTTTGCGCACGGCATCAGTTTGTTGCATAAAACGGCAAGCCATGATGAGCATGGTGTCTCCGGAAAGAATGGCTGTATTAGCATCCCATTTCACATGTACCGTAGGGCGTGAACGACGTACTTCGGCGTGATCCATCAAATCGTCGTGAAGTAGCGTATGGTTGTGATAGATTTCGATTCCCAAAGCAGCGGGGAGAACTTTCTCTACATCTTCGCAAAAAGCATTGTAACACATTAGAGTCAAGACGGGACGAATGCGCTTGCCGCCGCCTTGTAGTGTGTAACTGATAGGTTCGTATAGCCCTTGTGGTACGTTTGGGTAATCGATGCCGTTGAGGGCTTGCTCGACGAGAGATAAGAGTTGCTCGGATGTCTTCATAATATGAAATAATAAGTTTGATGCTTTTTATAAGTGTTTATTTATCTTGAAAAAATCTTGGGAACTTAAGGATAAGATATTATTTCGGCTCAAAATGCAAAGGCAATGTGACTGCAACCTTACATGGTTCGCCATTGTGTTTGCCTGGTTTCCATTTTGGCATACGTTTCATGGCTGCAAGGACTAACTTATCCAAGTCGGGATGTAGTGATTTTGTAACTTGAAATTCGGCAGGATATCCTTGAGTGTCTACAATAAATAATACCTCCATCATCCCCCGCACTTTCTTATCCATACAAGTTTTGGGGTAGGGGATGTTTTCGCCTAGCCAGGTCATCAGTGCTTTGTTGCCACCAGGAAAGATAGGTATTTCTTCCACTTTGTCAACTTGTATTAATTGTGGTCCTTCTACGGGCAGGTCAATATTGTCTATATTATGTGCCGTGTCTAAGTCCTCCCATTCATCTATCCATTCCTCGACTTGAAATGTTTCTTTGCCATTGATGCCGATGATAATCTCGTTTTCAGTGTTCTCGACGATTTCACCTATTTCTTCCGTTGCATTCTCTATTGTAGAAATCTTAGGACGGCTTCTGCCCGCTGAAAGTAATTTGACCTCGTGATTAGGTCTTGCTTTCATTTCTAATTTCCTAAGTTCTGGAATCTCTTTGGTGAAATCTTTTGCGCTCTTATACAATTTGTATTTGACGTATAAGTGTATGCCGACGGGTAGACCTATGCAAAAGAATAACCCGAAAAATAGTATGACGAGGGCACGACGATACCGACTTCCCGCCGTAGCACGAAGTTGATATGCACCATAGTCTTTGTTTCTGTCTTGAAAGACTTCATTGCACCATTCCTTGGAATAAATATCGACTTTACCCACTCGTTATGCCTGTTTAATCTTTGAAAAGACCTTCGTTTTGTTTTACTTTGTCAAGCCCAAGGGGAGCGGCAACGTTTTGTTGAAGATACTTTCTTGCTGTTTTTCCTACAAAAGTACACTAAAATCTAAATTTTATAGTAACTTTGAGCACAATTTTTGGGATACATGATGAAAAAAATATTGATATATTTGCTTTTGCTGATTATAGCGCTACCTATCCAAGCACAGGAAGGGTCATTTAGTCATACGTCATTGCGTCTGCCAATGGCCTCGCGTGTGGCTGCCCTGGGTGGCGAAAATATTTCCGTGGTCGACGATGCGCCATGGATAGGCTCTGTCAATCCTGCACTATATTCAGGTGTGAGCGACAATTCGCTTGGACTGAATTTTATGACTTATTTTGACTCTGGCATCTGGGCAGGTGCAGAATATACCAAGGCATTTGGCGAGCGACATACCGGTGCTGTGTTTGCACAAATGATGAACTACGGCAAGATGACCGAGACGGACCAAAATGGTATGGAGTTGGGCGACTTCTCTCCTAAAGATATTGTTGTGGGCGTGGGATATAGTTACGCCCTGACCAACAGGTGGGCAGGTGGTGCTACGTTGAAGGGACTCTATTCCAGATATGCGGATTTCTCCGCCTTTGCCTTGGCCGTAGACCTTGGCTTGAATTATTATGATGAGGAAAAAGGTATCTCGGTATCAGCTGCAATGAAAAATATCGGTGCTCCCATTAAAACTTTCGATGACCGCCCAGAGCGTTTGCCTTTTGATTTACAACTGGGCTTTACGCAAAAGATGAAGCATGCGCCGGTGCAGATTTCTTTGACGATGACTGATATCACGCACTGGAGGAATCAAGATTTTTATCACATAGAGGGCGAAAAGATCAAGTGGTATAATATGATCTTGAACCACTTTGTCGTGGGTGTAGATGTACTGCCTACGGACTATCTCTATATCTCTGCAGGATACAATCTGCGCCGCGCCTACGAACTCAAAGCGGCGGGTTCGAGCCATTGGGCAGGATTCACTTGTGGTGCTGGGCTTTCGTTGAAGAAGTTTAAGTTTGGTGCTTCGTGGGCAAAGTATCATCGTTCTTCCTCTTCACTAATGTTTAATGTCGGCTATTCTTTCAACTAATATCTTTGGGAAAAAGAATGGAAGTGTAGCAAAAAATAGAATATACAATGGAAAAGAAAATAATCGTAGCAATCGACGGTCACTCTTCTTGTGGAAAGAGTACAATGGCCAAAGCACTGGCACAAAAGGTAGGCTATATTTATGTCGATACCGGTGCTATGTATCGCGCCGTGACTTTGTTTGCGCTCAGAAATGATATGTTCGACGCAGAGGGTCAACCCAAGGCCGAAGAGCTAGAGAAGGCGATGGCAGATGTCAATGTTTCGTTTGTACTGGACGAGGAAACGAAGTTGCCATTGGTTTGTTTGAACGGCGAAGTGGTGGAAAGCGAAATCCGTTCGCTCACCGTGTCTTCACGCGTCAGCCCTATCGCAGCATTGCCCTTTGTGCGTGCAGCACTTACCCAGGCACAGCAACGTATGGGCTTGGAGAAAGGTATCGTGATGGACGGTCGCGACATCGGTACAGTAGTATTTCCTAACGCCGAGTTGAAGGTTTTTGTCACAGCATCTGCTGAAGTGCGCGCACAACGTCGCTATTTGGAATTGACCGCAAAGGGCGACAATGTCAACTTTGATGATATCCTACGCAATGTGCAGGAGCGCGATTACATCGACTCACATCGCGAAGTTGCCCCCTTGCGTCAGGCAGAGGATGCTTTGCTTCTGGATAATAGCGAACTCACCCGCGAGGAACAAATGCAATGGTTGCTTGACACCTTCAAGAGGGTGGTGGAATGTCAATAAAATATATCCCTGCCGTGAGATTGGAATGCGACTCGCTGGCAGGGATTTTTTGTAAGTTTCCTTACTGAAAAACGAACAAGAATATATGCAAATAGAAATAGATGAAGGTTCTGGTTATTGCTTCGGTGTGACCACAGCGATTAGCAAGGCCGAGGAGGAATTGGAAAAGGATGGCGCTCTGTATTGCCTGGGCGACATCGTGCACAATGGTAGCGAGTGCGATCGCTTGCGTGCTATGGGATTGCAGACGATAGACCATCAGCAGTATGCCGTCTTGCCTCGTGGTAGCAAGGTGCTACTGCGTGCCCATGGCGAACCACCTTCGACCTACGCCCAGGCGCAAAGTGCCGGCATACATTTGGTGGATGCTACCTGCCCCGTGGTGTTGCAATTGCAGCGCCGTATCAAGCGTGTGGCAGATGTACCCAATCCGCCGCAGATCGTCATCTATGGTAAACGTGGACACGCCGAGGTCTTAGGACTGGTAGGACAGACGGATGGCAGTGCTATTGTGATAGAATCGCCCGAGGAAGCCGATGTGCTGGACTTTACCCGCGATATCTGCCTCTTCTCGCAAACGACAAAGGCTCTCGAGGGTTTCAAAGCCGTCGTTGACTATATCACCGCACGCATTCAGGCGCCGGCACAATTCCAATATTTCGACACAATTTGTCGTCAGGTTGCCAACCGCTTGCCTAATGTCAAGGACTTTGCCGGTCGCCACGATGTCATCTTGTTTGTATGTGGATTGAAGAGTAGTAATGGTCGTGTGCTGTGCGAAGCTTGTCGCAGCATCAACCCCTCAACTTATATGGTCGACCAACCTTCGGGTATTCGCGCCGAGTGGTTTGCTGGTGCTCAGAGCGTGGGTATTTGCGGTGCCACCTCTACACCTAAATGGTTGATGGAGGAATGTAGAAAGGTTATATTGGAAGAAAAATAAATCAAAACTCATAAAAACATAAAACTTATGGCAAGAATTAACAGTATCGGTATCTTGACTTCCGGAGGCGACGCTCCCGGTATGAATGCAGCCATTCGTGCGGTAACCCGCTCGGCTATCTACAATGGACTGAAAGTTTTTGGTATCTATAGAGGATATAAAGGATTGGTAACCGGAGAAATCCAGGAGTTCAAATCGCAAAACGTAAGTAACATCATCCAAATGGGTGGTACCATCCTGAAGACAGCACGCTGTAAGGAGTTCAGAACTGCCGAAGGCCGTGCATTGGCTTACGAAAACATGAAGAAGTTCGGTATCGACGCCTTGGTGGTAATCGGTGGTGACGGTTCGTTGACAGGTGCCCGCATCTTGGCACAGGAATTCGACATCCCTTGCATCGGTCTTCCAGGCACTATCGACAACGACTTGTATGGTACAGATACCACCATCGGTTATGACACTGCCTTGAATACCATCCTTGATGCAGTGGACAAGATTCGCGACACAGCAACTTCGCACGAACGTCTCTTCTTTGTAGAAGTAATGGGACGCGACGCTGGCTTCTTGGCCTTGAACGGTGCCATCGCTGCCGGTGCCGAAGCAGCCATCATCCCGGAATTCAGCACCGAAGTTGACCAGTTGGAACAATTCATCGAACACGGCTTCAAGAAGTCGAAGAGCAGTAGTATCGTCCTCGTGGCCGAAAGCGAACTCACAGGCGGTGCCATGCATTATGCCGAACGCGTAAAGAACGAATATCCACAATACGACGTGCGTGTAACCATCCTCGGACACTTGCAACGCGGTGG
>JAGKTZ010000046.1 GCA_021153165.1 Prevotellaceae bacterium | reverse complement strand
TAGCCTCCTCGATAACGTGGGTTGTATTGGTCACAATCTGGTCGCGCTGCGCATCATCACGCGCCGCCCCGAGCGCCGTCAGAGACATCTTTGCTGATGAGAGCAGCGGCCCCATTCCATCGTGCAGTTCCTTGGCAAATAGAGACTTAGACCGTTCCTCGGTGCGCAACACCGCAGTCAGCAGGCGTCTATTCATCAGCGCACGTTGTCGGTTGAGTCGGTCGATATACTTGAACATTCTATGCGCAAACATCACACCCACCGAGATGCATATTGTCGAGAAGGCACTAATACCCACCAACACCTGTGGCGACACATCCACCTTGCCATCACGGCGCACTTGGGACACGAAGCCCGTCAGTTCGTCGCCTGTGTGCAGTTCGGCATAGGCTTGATCATGATAGACGAGGCCAGAATATTTGTGGTCTACGATGACCTTGTAGCCCAGGTCTGTGCGACCCTGTACCAGTAGTGCTACCTGTTCGCCCTTGCGGTAGGCTCCGGCGGGAGCGGGCATGAGATAGCGGTCCACCTTAGCTGTGCCCACTATGCGGTGCGAGGCTTCGTCGATGTATATATATACGATATAATAGCGACCTACTTCCATCTTGCGGCGCTGTTCGCGGAAGGGCACGAACAAGTCCTTCATCAATCCCCAGTCCAGGAATGCGCCAAATTCATTAACCCACGACACGGTCAGACAAGCGAATTGTCCCACGCGTGCCAGTGGCGTCTCGGTCGTAGCGACGAGTCTCTCCTCCTGGTCCAGGTAGACAAACACCGTCACGCGATCGCCGATGCGCACGCCTCGTTCGACGTAGGCGTTGGGCATGAGGATTTCTCCTACTTCTCCGCCCTCCAAATAGGCGCCATGGTCTGTGAAACGATTTACCACGAGTTCGTTCCAATCCCCCAATTTAATCATATCCTATATATAATATATAATGTGTATAGATGCGTTCGTTTTTCTCGTTCTCTCAGTTATCACTCCTCTGTTTGTGCAAATTCTGCAGGAGTGATGATTTTGTTTTGCTCAGGCACTATCAGTCCGTCGACCATGTGAATCGTGCGGTCGGTAGTTTGTGCTAATTCCTCGTCGTGGGTCACGATGACGAAGGTCTGACCCATCTTGTCGCGCAAGTCGAAGAAGAGTTGGTGCAACTCCTGTTTGTTGTGCGAATCCAAACTGCCTGAAGGTTCGTCGGCCAGGATCACGTCGGGTTCGTTCATCAGTGCACGCGCCACGGCGATGCGTTGCTTCTCGCCGCCAGAAAGTTCTGCCGGTTTGTGCTCTGCGCGGTCCGACAGTCCCATGAATTGCAACAATTCCTTAGCCCTCTGTTTCACTTTGCCTGACGAATTTTTGGCGATAAAGCCTGGAATCATCACATTCTCTAATGCCGTAAATTCGGGCAGTAGTTGGTGAAACTGAAAGATAAACCCAAGGTGATCGCATCTGAACTTTGAGAGTGCATTGGGCTTGAGGCGGAGTACGTCGGTGCCAGATATTTCCAGCGAACCAGCATCTGGGCGATACAAGGTACCCATGATTTGCAACAGGGTGGTCTTGCCTGCACCGCTCGGGCCGACAATGCTCACCACTTCGCCGCGGTTTATCGTCAAGTCAATACCGCCAAGCACTTCCAGTGCGCCAAATGATTTCTTTATGCCTTGGAGTTTTATCATAATATAGGGATGTATTCAGTATGTTTGGATTTGTGATGTACAAAAGTACAAATTATTATTAGCAGAGCAAGAGAAGTATTAACGATTATTGTTGAATACCTATCTAATCCTTACCCCAAAGGATCTACATCAAAGTAAAGTGTGACACCTTTAAGCGCAGGATGATTTTTCAGTACTTCCGCAGCTGCGAGCAGTGTGCGACGCGTGCCTTGTGGTGGGAGCGAAGGCACGACCTTAAGCATCATTTTGCGGATATGCTGGGATTGTATTCGCCCAATACTGGGGCGGTCTGGTCCCAAAAGGTTTGTGCCAAAATGTGGACGGAGCATAGTTGCCAAATGAGATGCCGCCGTCACGCAAAAACGCTCGTCGCGATGCTTCACGTAGATATTGATGATGCGGGTAAAGGGTGGATAGCCGAAAGCCTTGCGCTCTGCCACTTGCGTGAGATACATGGCTTCGTAGTCGCTCTGTACGATCTGTTTGATCAGGGGCAGGTTGGCCTGTCTGGTCTGCAGAATTACCTTGCCCTGCTTGCCGCGACGCCCAGCCCGACCGGCTACCTGCGATAGCATTTGGTAGGCCCGCTCGTGGGCGCGAAAATCAGGAATATTCAGGGCTTGATCAGCGTTGAGAATACCTACCACACGCACGCGGTCGAAGTCCAGCCCCTTGGTCACCATCTGTGTGCCCACGAGCAGGTTGGATTGTCCGCATTGGAAGTCGTGGATAATTTTTTCATAGGCATCGCGCGAACGCGTCGTATCCAAATCCATACGTGCCGTTTTTGCCTTGGGAAAACAACCTTGCACTGCTGATTCTATCTTTTCTGTGCCGTAACCGATATCTTTCAGATCCGTCTCTTCGCATTGCGGACATTGTCGGGGAATATCGTAAGTAGCGCCGCAGTAGTGGCACGTCAATTTTCCGATACGCTGGTGAAAGGTCAAAGGTACGTCGCAGTTGTTGCAATGAGGCGTCCATCCGCACGATCGACACTCCATGACGGGCGAATAGCCGCGGCGGTTGTAGAAGAGTATGGCTTGTCCGCCATCGTCCAGGGCTTGATTTACTTCTTCGGCCAGGCGTGGCGAGAAAGGCGATTTCATGATTTTCTTTCGCTTCAACTCTTTCACATCCTCGACGATGATTTCGGGCAAGGCTACGTCGCCATGTCTTTTGGTCATACTGACGTAACCATACTTGCCGCCCTCGTGCGCATTATAATAGGTCTCGACAGCAGGTGTCGCCGTGCCGAGCAAAGTACGTGCGCCGACAAAACGCGCCAATAGGATGGCGGCATCGCGGGCATTATATCTAGGTGCAGGATCCTGCTGTTTGTAACTCGTCTCGTGCTCCTCGTCCACAATGATTAGGCCTAGGTTTTGAAAAGGTAAAAAGACCGATGAACGTACACCTAGTATCAGAGGAAAAGGAGTAGATGTCAATTGCCTTTGCCAAAGTTCCACGCGCTCGGCATCTGGGAATTTCGAATGATAAATACCCATTTTGTCGCCGAAGACTCGGCCCAGACGTGTGGTCAGTTGGGTAGTCAGCGCGATCTCGGGCACGAGATAAAGCACCTGACGCCCTGCGGCAATTTCGCGACGGATCAGTTCGATGTACACCTCGGTTTTCCCGCTCGAAGTCACACCGTGCAGCAGGCAGACGTTGTGCTTTTGCCACGATGCTTCGATTTGTTCGAGCGCTGCGCTTTGTTGCTCATCCAGAGCGTGCGTCAGTGCTTGCGGCAAAGCCTTTGGTGTCTTCAGTCGGGAAACTTCTGCAGTGAAAACCTCCAGAATTTCTTTGCGCCTCAGACCATCGAATGCCGAGGCGCTAAAGTCGGGATGCTGTGCCAGTCGCTTTTTGCTCAGTACAGCATATTCGTCGTCGCGGATGCCTTGCAACTCCAAGGGACATTCGGTCAGGTAGAAGAAAGCCTGCAACAATTTCTCCTGCTTGGGTGTGCGGCGTAGTGCATCCCATATTTCATTGGCGTCGGTCTGACTGGCCCACTTCTTGCCCAAACGTACTTTGGTCTCGGTGCGGGGGCGGAATGAGCGCGCCATCTTCTCTTCAACGACCAACAGACCTTGTTCCACCAAACGGCGCACCTGTGTGTCGATGCGAGCATATCCGATGGCTTTGGCCAGGGCATCTATGCGCTGGGCCTTGCCGTCTTTCAACTGCTGGACGATCTTTTCCGCCACCTCCTCGGCAGGTGCTTCTGCTGCGGCGTCGGGGTTGAGCGAGACAAGGGTTTCGCTCTCCAACTTCAATCCCGAGGGCAACGCAGCCTTCATTACTTCGCCCAGATGGCAGAGATAATAGGACGAGATCCACTCCCACAACTTCAATCCCTGGGGCAGCAAAATCGGTGTGCTGTCTACCACCTCGCACACATCCTTTACGACGATGCCCTCGGCGGGGGGTGTGTCGTGCAGGCGGTGTACGATGCCCGTATAGTACTTGCTTTTGCCCAGAGGCACCACTACGCGACAACCCACGCCGATCTGACCCATCAGCCATTCGGGCAGACGGTAGGTGAAGGTGCCTGGCAGTGCCAGGGGTAGGATGATGTCGACGTATCTGTGCATATTGTGAAAATGGATCTGGGGTAGCGGATGAATGGTTTCGCAAAATTAAGTCTTTTTTGTGGCTTTTGCTCACGACTGGTGGGAAAAAGTTTTTTCGTCCGTACCTATATATAATATGGTGTGGCAAAATCAGCCGCCGTAACTATGCAGTCCGCCCAGCAAGTGGTTCACGCCAAAATAGGTCATCAGTACGCTGGCAAAGGCCAGGATGCAGTAGGTGTGAAAATACACATCGCGTCTGAACAGCGGGAAGGACGCGCGATGCAAGGGCAGAGCGTAGATCAGTAGTGTAGCGAGCGCCCAAGTCTCCTTGGGATCCCATCCCCAATACCTGCCCCACGACACATTGGCCCAAATGGCGCCGACGAAGATGCCTATTGCCAGCAGAAAAACGGCAGGCGTCAGGCACATTTCGCAATACGTGTGCAGCACTGTGCGGCGGATTTCGTCTCGCTCGGTCTGACCTCGCAGACATAGAGTGGCGATGCTGAGCAAAGTGATGCCGAGCAGTAGCAAATAGGCAGTGATGATCGTGAAAATATGCACACCCAGCAGCGGCGAATCTAGGACTGGCGGCAATTGTTCTCCTGGCTCGGGCGTAGACATCATATAGGTGACAAGGATAGCCAGCAGGGCGACGCCAGCCAGGCTTAGCCAAAACGCCTTGCCGTGGGTGGTGTAAATGCTGTGCCAACGGCTATTTTTTTCTGTGAAAAAGAAAATCATGCTGAGCGCAAGCAGCGCGTATCCGGCATAAGTCAGTCCGATGCCCCAGGGGTCGTGGTTGATGCTCAGGGTGCAGGTGTTTGTCGTAGCATTCAGGGTTTGCAGACACAGACGATAGCCCCCGCTGCGATAGATCTGGTTCATCTCGATGCTGCCCCGATGCACCTCGCCCGTCGTCTTGTCCTGTGTCGTGATGTGGGCGATATAATTTTTCGGTGTCCTCTTGTCAGCATGATAGACTACCTGCGCACTGTCCAGGGTCAGGTGAAAGGGGAAATGTGCTACGACCCCGTCGGGCGTGACGTAACCAAATGTAGCCTTTCCGCTAGACAGCGTGCACGTGCCCATTTTACCGTGATAATAGGTCGTCACAGCTCCCATCAAGATGCACCCCAGCGCCACGTGCAAGGCACATGTTGCCCAGCGGCGGTGCCACCGTCTTGTCAGTGCGTAGCCCGCAGCACATACACCCACGGCGATAGTGCACCCCACCAGCCATTCGGACAAAAGAAAGTTAGTCGCCGTATCTTTTGCTTGAGTTCCTTGACCTACGGATACGCACCATACGATGTGCATCAAAAGCATCAGGGCAGGGATCAAGGTGGCATATTTTAATATATGGGCAAAATGTGTCATGAACTCAAATTTACGAATTTATGCAGGGAACTGAATAAACGAGTAGAATATGTGAAAAAAATAAGGTAACCACCAAAAGTAGTTACCTTAACAATTCAGTCGGGGTGACTGGATTCGAACCAGCGACCACACGCCCCCCAGACGCGTACTCTAACCGGGCTGAGCTACACCCCGAATTGCGAGTGCAAAAGTAGTGCTTTTTACGTTATACTCCAAATTTTTCACTGCCTTTTTTGTATAAAAGCAAAAAACAACTGCTTTTCGTCGGTGTTTAAGTGAATGTTAATGCAAAAATCTGTGTAATCAGTTGATAAATTAATTTTCTCCACGTATCTCATGTATCACGTGTATTAACCACGAATATTTTTTGCAAAAATAGATTTGATCCCCTTAATCTTGTGATACTAATGAATAGTTCATCACTTGGCCAGAGATTTGCATTAGGGATATTTCGCAAAGTTTTGTGCTATATTCAGTTTCGCGTATACGTTCTACGGCATCGAGTAGACTTTGCTGAGCTTCGCGCATTTGAATACCTGACAAATCGCCCAGCATAAAACGCTCGTGTGCTATAAAGTGGTTTTCTTGTGCCGCCTTTAGGTTCTCTTTCTCCAAGGCCAGAAGTCTCAAGTTATTTTGATAGGCTTGCCACAAGTCGGCTAAATCTGCATTGAGTGCTTGACGAAGTTCTGCTTGAGCTAATTCTGCATTTTCGATATTGATCTGTGCATTTCGACGCTCTCGCTTGCGATTGCCGTCAAAGAGTTTGAACCCTACGGTCACACCAATATTGCCTCCCCAATTATCACGTGAAGCAATTGACCCCTTTGTTATATTATTATGTGTATAGCCATAGTTGGCATTGAGCTTGACGTAGGGGTAGTCTCGGCTAGCTACGCTTTTTAAATCTATCTGTGCGAGATTTTTGTTGTGCTCAGCCCTTAATAAAGTGACGTTGGTGTTGAGTGTGCTCTGCCACAATGAATCGTAAACTAAATCGTCATACAAAGTAATTGTGGTGTCAGTGATATGTAGTGGAGTGTTGATATCTTTGATGCAAAGCAATTCGTTGAGATGGATAAGGGCTGTGTTCAGTTTTTCTTGTTGTTTCAGACATTGTGCGCTGTCCGCATTGAAATCCACTTGTGCCTGTTGTAAATCCAAACGAGATGCACTGCCCAAGGTGTAGCGTGCGAGTACTATGCGTAAACGCTCCCGAGAGAGTGCTAAGGATGAGTTGAGATTGCGTAGGCGTATGTGTTGCTGTACGTAGTTGTAATATTCCGCAGTGAGATTGGCTACATAGTCCTCAAGGGCTATGCGCGTCTGGGTAGCACTTTGTTTGTGTAATTCCTGCAGGCGTGCATAGTTAGCCTGAATTTTAAAACCATCAAATACCGTCCAGTCTGCTGATATGCCCGCATTAAATCCCAAGTCAGCTACTCCGCGGGTTCGTGTCGTCGTCTGTGGCGAGCGTGTCCTGGAGTTTCCGCCGTTGAGATTGGCGTCGTAGCCTGCATTCAGACTGACTGTTGGCAGGTATCCAGCATTGGCACGGGTGGCGTTGTTTTCTGCGATTTTCTCTTCGTTCCTGACGATTTGTAACCCGTAGCTGTTTTGCAGTCCTAGATGAATGAGGCTGGACAATGTACAGGGGGCGGCAGATGGTATAGAGTCGTTGTGGGATGTCTGCGTCTTGGCATTTATTGCCAAGGGTAATAGCGCTAATAGTATATTGCAGAAAAATATTCTCATGCCTTTATTCTTTTTTAGCCAATTTCGCTTGTTTCTTGATTTGGTTTGTAGACAAATAAGAGTAGATGGATGGTACGATAAACATGGTAAGCAGTGTCGAGGTCAACATGCCGCCTACGACGGCAGTACCCATTGCAATACGTCCGTTGCAACCTTCACCTGTGGCAAACATCAGTGGTAGCAGACCTAATATAGTGGATACGCTGGTCATCAAAATTGGACGTAAGCGTTGTTTTGAGGCTTCGCGAATAGCAGTCATTTTGTCTTCACCATTCTTTTGTCTTTGATTGGCAAACTCTACGATCAAGATACCATTCTTTGCCACCAAACCAATGAGCATGATGATACCGATTTGACTGAATATATTCATCGTTTGTTCGCCCGCCTTCATGAAGATTAGTGCGCCACATATAGCTAAAGGGACGGTGAGCATAATGACAAAGGGATCTTTGAAACTTTCAAACTGTGCTGCCAAAATCAAGAAGATGAGTAATAGTGCCAAGGCAAATGCAAAGAAAAGACTAGAAGAACTTTCGCGGAATTCTTTCGAGTCACCTGCTAGCGCAGTACGGAAAGTGTCATCGAGCGTAGACTTGGCGATTTTGTCCATTTCATCTAGGCCTTCGCCAATCGTTTTGCCTTCAGCCAAGCCTGCGGAAATTGTTGCTGAGACGAAGCGATTGTAACGATAAAGTTTGGGCGGAGCAATGCCTTCAGTCAGTTCAACAAGATTTTCCATTTGAATCATTTTGCCATCACTTGAACGCATATATATGGCTTTGAGGTTGGCGGGGTCATTGCGTTGCTGGCGATTGATTTCACCAACGATCTCATATTGTTTTCCGTTCATATAGAGATATCCCATACGCTGTCCGCTCAAGCCGTACTGTAAGGTCTGTGCGATGTCTCGGGTGCTGACCCCCATCATGTTGGCTTTTTCGCGATTGACAGACAAACGTACTTCTGGCTTTGAGAATTTCAAATCGACATCAGCCATTTGGAATGTGGGATTCTCGTAAACTTTGGTCATAAATTCGGGCAATACTTTTTGCAGCTTTTCGATATTGGTCGCTTGCAATACGTATTGCACAGGCATTGAACCTCGGCGGCCGCCAAAGGTGCTTTGTTGCTGTACGAAGGCACGAGCATCGGTTTTTTCGCGGACTGCTTTTGATAAGCGTTCGGCTACATCCATTTGCGAGTAGTCGCGTTCAGCCAGATCCTTAAGCGTGATTTGTACGTTGCCCGAACCATTTGACACGCGTGCGGTGATGAATTCCGCATCGGGGGCCAGCGAGTCCGCCAGCCTGTTGATATCTTCCGTATAGTCACGCATGTATTCGTAGGTCACACCCTCTGGGCCCGATGTGCGGATGGTGATGCTCGAACGGTCTTCGAGTGGTGCCATTTCCGAAGGGATATCGGTCCACATCCAAACACTTGCACCTAGTGATACGATCATCACCACAACGGCTATCCAGCGATAGCGCAATACTACGTCCAGCATTTTTGCATAGACATTGTTCAATCCCTCAAAGAAGGGCTCGGTCTTGCGATACAACCAGTTTTTCTCCTTGCGTCTGACCAATAATTTTGTTGCCAGCATTGGGGTGAAAGTCAAGGCGGCAAAAGACGAGATGATCACTGAGCCTGCTACGACAAAACTAAACTCGCGGAACAACCGCCCTGTCGTTCCTTCCATAAATACGATGGGCAGGAAAACAGCCACCAAGGTTACTGTGGTTGAGATGACGGCAAAAAAGATTTCTTTAGCCCCTTCGATTCCTGCTTTGAAAGGCCGCATCCCTCGTTCGATGCGCAGGTAGATATTCTCGGTCATCACGATAGCATCATCCACCACCAATCCCACCGATAATACGATGGCTAGCATCGAGAGAACGTTGATGGAGAATCCACACAGATACATGATAAAGAACGCTCCGACCAGCGATACAGGAATAACGATACAGGGAATCAAGGTGACACGCCAGTCGCGCAGGAATAGGAAGATGATGATGATCACAAGGAAGAAAGCCTCATAGACGGTTGTCTTCACTTCGTTGATAGAAGCACGGATAAATTTCGTGTTGTCAAATCCATAATTGAAGTGTACATCTTCGGGCAAATCTTTTTTCATCATCTCCATGCGGTCGTGCACAGCGTCGGCGATATCGATATGGTTAGCTCCTGGCTGAGGTACTACTACCACTCCGACCATTGGCACACCATTCATCTTCATATAGCTCTTAATATCCCTAGGCGAGAGTTCTGCACATCCCACATCGCTGAAGCGCACGATGCGTCCGTCCTGTTCTTTTATTACCAGGTTGTTGAACTCCTCGGTGGTGTGCATTTGGCCCATAGTGCGGATGGTCAGCTCCGTCGTATTTCCTTCTATTGAACCCGATGGCAGTTCTACGTTCTCACG
Source organism: Prevotellaceae bacterium (assembly GCA_021153165.1). Lineage (GTDB taxonomy): Bacteria > Bacteroidota > Bacteroidia > Bacteroidales > Bacteroidaceae > Alloprevotella. The sequence goes on along the minus strand of JAGKTZ010000046.1, from coordinate 5,438 downwards.
ATCTAGCGCACTTTTCACATCCATTGGTGTGATGCCATATCCCGACATTTTCACGGGGTCCAACCACAGACGCATACAATAGCGTTTTTCACCCCAAATGGATACGTTTGATACATCCGATATCGTCTGCAATTGCTCTTTTACCGTCAGGTCGGCGATTTCGCTCAATTCCAGTAGCGAGCGCTTATCGCTCTGTAGTGCCACCATCAGGATTGGTGTGGCGTCGGCATCGGCTTTTGATACGGTGGGTGGGTCACAGTCGCGTGGTAAGTTGCGTTGTGCTCGTGATACCTTGTCGCGTACATCGTTGGCAGCAGTTTCGAGGTCTACTGACAATTCAAATTCCACCGTGATGCGGCTTGATCCCTGCTGGCTCACGCTGGTCAGCGAGCGGATCCCAGGGATACCATTGATGTTTTGTTCCAGTGGTTCGGTGATTTGATTTTCTATCACGTCGGCATTGGCGCCAGGATACGAGCACGACACCGAGATGATGGGATTGTCCACCGATGGGTATTCGCGTACGCCCAAGGACATATAGCCTATGATACCAAAGAGCAGGATGACCAGAGTCATCACTGTGGCCAGTACCGGGCGTCGTATAGAAAGTTCTGATATATTCATTCGTCAACGTCTATTTCTTGTTCACTTTTACCTTAGTACCCACTCTCAACTGCATCGTGCCGCTCACGATGACCGAGTCGCCTACAGACAGTCCCTTCAACACTTGTACCTGGGCCTCGGTACGCAGTCCTTTTGTGATTTCTACAGGATGTGCTTTGCCTCCTTTGCACAGGAAGACTTTGTCCACTCCCATCTCTGACACGATGGCCTCGCTGGGCACAGCTATTGTTTTGTCATAATGGCGTGTGGTCAGGTTTACATTGACATATCGTCCGGGCACCAGTGCACCGTCGCTATTGTCGTATAGGGCTTGCATGGTGTAGGTACGTGTTTCTGCATCCACTTTTGATGCTGCGGCGTAGACTTTGGCTTCGCGTGGTGTCATATCACCTTCGACGGTGAATGTCAGTGGTGTGCTTTCGGGCAGGTCGCCGGCATAGCGTTCGGGTACATTAAATTCAACCCTCAACGGAGAAGTTTTGGTCAGCACGGCAATATTGGTGGATGGCGTCACGTAGGCGCCCACACTCACCTGTCGCAGTCCCAAGATTCCCGAAAATGGAGCACGTAGTTCGGTTTGGCGTATTTGTGCTGTCACACCATCGATCTCGGCTTGCAGAGCAGAGAGATTCGCTTCTGCTTCCTGCAGTGCTTCGCGGCTGATAGCTTCCTTTTCCAGCAAGGCTTTGGCACGCTTCACCCGGTCTTGCAACAAGCTCAGTTGTGCCTGTTTCTTGCGCAAATCTGCCTGCAGTGGCTCATCGTTGATTTTGGCCAACATCTGTCCTTTCTCCACGTGTGCCCCTTCTTTGAAGTATATCTCGGTTACCTTGCCCGAAGCCTCAAATGCTAAGTTGACTTCTTCGCCAGGGAGCAAACTGCCGCTGACATTCATGCCGTCGGTCAGCGAGACTTCTTTCACTACATAGACTCTGACGAGCAAGTCGCCTTTGGGTTGTTTCCCCTTGCCTGCAGCTTTAGGGTCTTCCTTCATATCCTTGTTGACGCGGGGCACAAAAGAGTAAATACCAAGTCCTGCTACGATTAATACTATAGCCCCGAAGAGGCTCCATTTCAAATATTTGTTCATGCTATTTTGATTTGGGGTAATCTGCGATATTTGTGTGGTAGATAATCGCCACTGATGTAGGCGGCGAAATACAAAACTGCAAAATAAATATTTTTTTCTTAAAATTCAGATATTTTGACCTATAAAAAACACTAAATAAATAGTCTTCCTGTGATAAAACGTTTGGCTACTCAGAGAGGAGGGTAAATCTTGAGAGAGATTACTGAGACCTTGTTGAAAAGTAATCTGACTTTTTCATAAGAACGTAATGCCTTTGTTGAGCAAAGCATGATTTTTAAATCGATCTGTTTTGGGAAAAAGATGTGCGGGTTTTGAAAATGAAAATGAAACGTAGGGGTGCGGAAAATATGCTTTACAACACATAAAAATCCCCCGTCGTTTCGGCGAAAATGCCTTACTTTGCAGATAATTTTATAGTCATTAAAAATAACTGTATTATCATGAGAAAATATCCTAAAATCGGAATTCGTCCCACCATCGACGGACGTCAAGGTGGAGTGAGAGAAAGTTTGGAAGAAAAGACTATGTCGCTGGCTAAGGCCGTGGCAGAATTGGTCAGCAAGAACGTGCGCCATGCAGATGGTACGCCTGTGGAGTGCGTCATCGCCGATGGCACCATCGGTCGTGTGGCAGAGACTGCAGCATGTGCTGAAAAGTTTGAACGCGAAGGCGTGGGTGCAACAATCACCGTGACTTCGTGCTGGTGCTATGGTTCGGAAACGATGGACATGCACCCTCACTGGCCTAAGGCTGTGTGGGGATTCAACGGCACAGAGCGCCCTGGTGCAGTTTACCTGGCTGCTGTGTTGGCTGGTCATGCGCAAAAGGGGCTTCCTGCCTTTGGCATCTATGGTCACGACGTACAGGATCTGGACGACAATACTATCCCCGCAGATGTGGCTGAAAAGTTGCTTCGCTTTGCACGTGCTGCCATTGCTGTGGCAGATATGCGCGGTCAAAGTTACCTGTCTATCGGTAGCCAATGTATGGGTATCGCAGGCAGTATCGTAGACCAAGATTTCTTCCAACGCTACCTCGGTATGCGCAATGAGAGTGTGGATGAAACAGAGATCCTGCGCCGTATGGAAGAAGGTATCTATGACCACGAAGAATACGAAAAGGCGATGGCATGGACCAAGGAATATTGTAAGACCAACGAAGGTTGGGACAAGAACCGCGAGGACCGTCAAAAGACACGCGAACAAAAGGATGCCGACTGGGAGTTTGTGGTGAAAATGACCCTGATTGTGCGCGACTTGATGCAAGGCAATCCTAAATTGCTCGAGATGGGCTACAAGGAAGAAGCTATCGGCCACAATGCAATAGCTGGCGGTTTCCAGGGACAACGCCAATGGACAGACTGGAAACCTAATGGCGACTTCACAGAAGCACTGATGTGTAGCACATTCGACTGGAACGGTATTCGCAAGGCATACGTACTGGCTACAGAGAATGATGCTTGCAACGCTGTGGCTATGTTGTTTGGTAATCTGATGACTGGTTGTGGACAAATGTTCTCGGACGTTCGTACATATTGGAGCCCTGAAGCTGTGAAGCGTGTCACTGGTAAGGAATTGACCGGACTTGCTGCAGGCGGTATGATTCACTTGATCAACTCCGGAGCGACTACGCTCGATGCTACAGGTGCTAGCACCAACGCAGCAGGCGAACCTTGCATGAAACCATGCTGGGAAATGACAGAAGAAGACGTCAAGGGCTGTCTGAAGAATACCAATTGGATGCCAGCAGACCGCGACTATTTCCGTGGCGGCGGTTTCTCTTCAAACTTCTTCAGCAAGGGCGGTATGCCTGTGACCATGAGCCGTCTGAACTTGGTGAAAGGCCTCGGTCCTGTACTCCAGATCGCAGAGGGTTGGACTGCCGACGTAGATCCCGAAATCCACGACGTATTGAATATGCGCACAGACCCCACTTGGCCTACTACATGGTTCGTGCCACGTTTGTGCGACAAACCTGCGTTCAAGGACGTTTATTCAGTGATGAACAACTGGGGCGCCAACCATGGTGCGATCAGCTACGGCCATATCGGTCAGGACTTGATCACCCTAGCTTCGATGTTGCGCATCCCAGTATGTATGCACAATGTCAACGAAGACGAGATCTTCCGTCCTGCTGCATGGAACGCCTTCGGTATGGACAAGGAAGGTGCCGACTATCGCGCTTGTGCAGCCTACGGCCCTGTGTATAAATAATAGACTCACCTCTCATAAAGCCGAGCAGCGGATGTCCTGTCCGTTGCTTGGCTTCAACATTTACTGAGCAATTTTGTTTTTATTCAAATTAACTTACTACCCCATTACATCAAAAATAAAATGGTACAAAGATTCATCCTCAACGAAGTCTCTTACTTCGGCCCCGGTGCTCGCGAAGTTTTGCCAAAGGAAATTTCTCGCCTTGGCTACAAGAAAGCCTTTGTCGCAACAGACAAGGATTTGATCAAGTTCGGCGTAGCAGAAAAAGTACTCAAGGTGCTCGACGCAGCAGGTATCCCCTACGAAGTATTTAGTGATATCAAGCCCAATCCCACAGTAGCTAATGTGAAGGCAGGTGTAGCAGCCTTTGCAGCATCCGGCGCAGACTTTATCCTGGCTATTGGTGGTGGCTCGTCTATGGACACTGCCAAGGCTGTAGGTATTATCACCAACAATCCCGAATTTGCCGACGTCGTTTCGTTGGAAGGTGTAGCAGATACTAAGCAAAAGTCTGTGCCTATCATCGCACTGCCTACGACTGCAGGTACTGCTGCCGAAGTGACTATCAACTATGTCATCACAGACGAAGAAAACCAAAAGAAAATGGTATGTGTCGACCCCAACGATATCCCAGTGATGGCTATCGTAGATGCTGAGCTGATGTACACATTGCCCAAGAGTCTGACTGCTGCGACTGGTCTCGACGCACTGACTCATGCCATCGAGGGGCTGATCACTAAGGGCGCTTGGGAAATGAGTGATATGTTCGAACTGAAAGCTATCGAAATGATCGCTCGCCACCTTGAAACAGCTGTCAACGAACCTGAAAATGCTGAGGCGCGTAATGGTATGGCAGTGGCACAATACATCGCTGGTATGGCATTCTCCAACGTAGGTCTGGGCGTAGTCCATGGTATGGCTCACCCCTTGGGCGCTATCTTTGATATCCCACATGGCGTAGCCAATGCGTTGCTCCTGCCCACCGTGATGGCATACAATATGCCTGCAGCTTTGGACAAGTATGTGCAAATCGCTAAGGCGATGAACGTATACCGCCCAGAAATGACCACCGAAGAGGCTGCGCAGGCTGCAGTCGACGCTGTGCAAGCATTGTCGGTACGTGTCGGTATTCCACAACATTTGTCTGAGCTTGGTATCAAGGCCGAGGATCTCGACCGTTTGGCAACAGCCGCAGCTGCCGACGTTTGTACACCAGGCAATCCTCGCGAGGTGAACAAGGATATCATCCTCGATTTGTACAAGAAAGTGTTGTAAACAGAAACCTTAATTTCGACTTCGATTAGTGAACTAAAAATCGCCATTTGATAGGCTTGAAAAAAGGCTTGAAAAATAGGCGAAAAAAAAGTCAAGGTTTTTTTTAAAAAAAGTCTAACCTTTTTCAAAAAAAGCCTAACCTTTTTCAAAAAAAGCCTAACCTTTTTCAAAAAAAGCCTAACCTTTTTTAAAAAAGGTCTTAGTTTTTTTCAGAGACCTAAAATCTTGATCGGATT
>JAGKTZ010000045.1 GCA_021153165.1 Prevotellaceae bacterium | reverse complement strand
AACTATACATATATTAATATAAACAACAAATCAAATGAACAACGCAACTATTGCATTCTTGCAAGCGCAACCACAAGGTGGTGGCTTAGAAATGATCATCATGATGGTAGTACTTTTTGCCATCGTATACTTCTTCATGATTCGCCCTCAAAACAAAAAGCAAAAGGAAATCCAAAAGTTCCGCAATAGCCTCACCGTAGGTCAGGAAATTGTCACTATCGGTGGCATCCATGGCACAGTGAAGCACATCAACGAGGAAGACAACACCGTGATGGTTGAAGTAGCTACAGGCACAAAGATCAAATTTATGAAGAGCGCTATCATGCCCAGCGCAGCAGCTGCTGAACAAAAATAAGAATTAGATGCCTAATGCCTATTCTTTAGGCCAATCATAAACTAATAAGCAAGAAACGACTTTGGCGCATCATACGGCAGGGTGGTTTCTTGTTTTTTACAAGTTGGACAAGTTGACGAGTAAACAAGTTGACAAGTAAACGAGTAGGACAGTTTCACCACCTATCTATCACTGGTCCACCGACGCAATTTTCCCCAATTATTATCTTTCCCATGCACATCCCCTTACGCATAGCTATCACAGGTGGCATCGGCAGTGGCAAGAGTCACGTCTGCCGTCTCGTCGAAGAGTTGGGTTACCCTGTCTTTTATTGCGACGAGTGGGCCAAGCATATTATCCGTACCGATGCAGAGTTACAGCGTCAGTTGTCAACACTCGTTGGGCAGGATCTCTTTGCTGGCGGTGTGCTCAACAAAGGCATGCTTGCTGCCTTTTTGTGTCAAGGCCCAGACTATTCCAAGCAAGTAGACCGATTGGTACACCCCCGAGTGGCACAGGCATTTGCTCAGTGGGTTGAGCAGCAATGTAGCAATATCGTCTTCATGGAGTGCGCCCTGCTTTTTGAATCGGGCTTCGAATCGTTAGTCGACCGCACCATCTGCGTCGTAGTGTCCGAATCCCTACGTGTACAAAGAGTGATGCATAGAGATAATGTGACACAAGAAAAAGTATATGAATGGATAAGCCTGCAAATGCCTGAGGAGGAAAAAGCGCGGTTGTCAGATATTATCATTCGCAATAATCCGTGTGATAATGTTTTTGAGCAACTTACTCAAGTCCTTCAAACGCTTCAGTTATAGCGTGAGTTCGGTATAACTGAAGTTATGAAAATGCATAAGGCAAAAATTCATTTGTGACTTCGTGGTACAAAAATCAAGTAATCGTATCTGAATCAATAGGCCTGTGAGCGATGCTATTTTAGTAGGATTTTTTCTGTAGACTATACGAAATATGCAAATGTTTCGAGGAGGTACTAAAAAAATGCGACGTTTTGTTGAAAAAAAGTCTTAGATAATTTCAACGAGACGTCGCAAAATTTTAAAAAGGTAAGACTTTTTTTTATCATCATCCTTTGAGAGAATCGCCGTCATGGATTAAATAACATAGAACTTATACCGAACTCACGTAGTTATAATAGACAAGGATTGTCTCCTCTCTCTTGAAAATAAAAAAATGAAAGGCAATTGGTGTTGTTCTCACTATATTGCCTTTCATTTGTCTTGTTGGCGCTGATTGTAATAGCCTCCGTTATTCCTGTATATACACACGTTTGATGCGGCCGCCTACAGAGGTCAGTATCTCGTAGGGGATGGTGCCCAGGGTGTCGCTCAGGGTGGAGATAGGTAGGTGGTCGCCAAAGATTTCGACGCTGTCGCCCTCGTTACAGGGGATATCGGTCACATCGATCATACAGACATCCATACAGATATTGCCCATATAGGGCGCTGGCCGACCATCCACCAGACAGTGTCCGACGCGGTTGCCCAATCTGCGGTCCAATCCGTCGGCATAACCTATCGGCAACACGGCGATGCGTGTGGGGCGATCGGTGAAGGTGCGCCGCGAATAACCAATGCTTTCACCTGCTGGGATTTCGTGAATCTGCAGAATCGTGGTACGTAGTGTGGCAACATTGTGCAGTACACGATTGTCTATAGGGTCAATGCCATAAAGACCGATACCCAGGCGCACCATATCGAGGTGTCGTTCGTGGAAACGCGCGATACCAGCCGAGTTGCAGATGTGACGCAGGATGTGGTGGGGAAAGGCTGTCTGAAGCGTTTGAGCTCCCTCAAAGAAGAGCTGGAATTGTTGTGCAGAAAATGCATCAAACTCGGGGCTATCTGCACCTACGAAATGTGAAAAGACGGAACGTGGCGTCAATGCATTCTGGTGCAACAGTCGGTCGATCAGACGGGGCATATCTCGACGGGGAGAGAAACCGAGACGATGCATACCGGTGTCTAATTTTAAGTGAATGGGAAAATCGGTCACCCCCTCGGCTCCTGCTGCACGAATCAGCATCTCGAGCATGGAGAAACTGTAGACTTCGGGTTCCAGGTTGTATTGGAACAACGTATGCAGTGTAGCTTTCTCTGGATTCATCACCATGATGTTGGCCGTGATGCCCGCTCGGCGCAACTCCACACCTTCATCAGCCACCGCTACGGCCAGATAGTCCACGCCGCGATCTTGCAGCGTCTTGGCTATCTCGACGCTACCCGTGCCGTAGCCTGCTGCCTTGACCATGCAGATGACTTTGGTCTGCGGAGCGAGGTGTGAACGGTAGAAATGGAGGTTTTTGGAAACGGCGGCGAGGTTGACCTCGAGTGTGGTTTCGTGTACACGCAGTGATAGGTGTGCTGCGATATCCTCGAAGGAGAATTGGCGAGCGCCCTTGATCAGAATGACCGAGTCGGCGATGGTGTCGAGCAAGCCGCTTTGCAGCAGTTCGGCAGTGCTTTCAAACAGGTCGCAGGGGATGGCAAAATGCTGGCGCACCTGGGCTATAGAGACACCTACGCCGACGAGATGATCTACGCCACGTGCCGAGCACATGTCGGCTACTTGTCGCCACAACTCGGCTTCACTCACGCCACTTTGCTGAATGTCTGAGAGCACGAGCACCTTGCGGCGTTTCACCCCATCGGCACTGCTGCTCTCGGCGCGGCGGCTCATGAAATCCAGGGCGATGTCGAGTGACGTCAAGTCGGAATTATAGGCATCGTTGATCAGTATATTTTCACCCGTACCCTGCTTCACTTCCATCCGCATAGCGACGGGTTCGAGCAGAGGTAGGCGTGTAGCCAAATGTGCGGGCTCGACGCCCAAATGCAGTGCGGCCGTGAGGCAGTGCAGACTGTTTTGTAGCGAGGCTTCGTCGGCAAATGGAATGTGGGTGTGATAGACTTCGCCCTGATAAACGAAGGAAAAGTGCGTCTGCGCATCTTGTCTGGTGATAGCTTGGATGTGCACAGTGGCCGCAGCGCCCGTTTTCGACCATGTCAAATGTGTGCCGCGAAATGCACTTTGCTTGATGCAATTGCTGACCAGGGCGTCGTCGGCCTCGTAGACCAGTGCGTGGCAATCCTTCATCAATTGTAATTTTTCCAAACATTTCTCCTCCAGAGAAGAGAAGTGCTCGCTATGAGCCGTACCAATATTGGCCATGATGCCTAGGGTGGGTTGGATGATGTCTCGCAGCGATGCCATTTCGCCTGGGCGAGAGATGCCAGCCTCAAATATCGCCACGGTATGCTCAGGGCGCATCAACCACACGGATAGGGGGACGCCCAACTGGCTGTTGTATGAGCGTGGCGAACGGGCTACGTGTTGATCGCGTGATAGGAGTTGGTAGAGCCATTCCTTGATGATGGTCTTGCCATTAGAACCCGTCACGCCCACGACGTGGCAGTTCATCTCTTCGCGATGGCGCTCTGCCAATCTTTGCAATGCTTTCAGCGGATGGGGCACTTTCAGAAAAGTAGCTTGGGGGAATGCCGTCTCCCAATCATCAGGGAGGGTGTCCACGACAAAGCACTTCACGCCGCGACTATAAAGTTGTGGAATATATAAATGTCCATCGCCGACAGCGGTGCGCAGGGCAAAAAATAAGGTGGTCTCGGGAAAGGCCAACGAACGACTGTCTGTGAGCAACGTGTCAATATCTGCTTCGTGCGTGCCGTAACGTGCTGCACCCACCAATGTGGCTATTTTTAATATAGAGTAAGGCATATTTGTAGTGGGAAGGTTTAGTGGGTTAAAGGTCGTAAGGATTTTTTTTGTTGTCTTGATTATTTAGGACAAGGTCAGGCAGATTGTATTTTGCACAAAATGCTTTTTTCTTTTCCTCACGTCTTGTGATAAATTTCTGTGCCTCGGGCGAATCTGGATGTAGGAGACGATGAGAAAAGTCTCTTGTCAGCGCTTCATACTCTTCGGAGAAAATCTTCATCTCGGGCGTAAATGTCCACTGCATTAGACGTCGTCCGATAAATTCCACGGCAACAGGCGAAGGATGTATCATGTCGGGGGCATAGAATCTGTAGTCGCGTAATTCATCATTGATGATTTCGTAAGCAGGAAAATACTTTGTGCCTGCATGCCTTTTGCAAATTTCATCGATGCTTATCATCAGTCGCGCTTTGCTTAATGCGCTTTCGTGCATCCCATGCTTCAGGTATCTGAAGGGACTTAGCGTGAACACAATCCGTTTGTGGAGTGGGGTGGGGGTGGCGTTCTGTTTACCCCCAATCTGTTGTATTTTCTCCAGCTCGGCGGACAGTGCGCTGATGGTTTCATCTATGCTCATCACCTCCTCGGCAAAATATCTCGCTGGCTCTTTGTGGCAATTGGCTACAACGATTTTTTCTTCCGCCCCCTGCTTTATCCAACGATAGACGTGATCCGTGCTCAAGGTGATGAATATATGATCAGCCGAGCGTAGGGCTTTCCTGCCTTTGGTTAGTGCTTGAGCAACGCGGGCCTGACATTCTGCTAGCGTGGGAGCAGACACTATGCCGGCAAAGAGTAAATTGTGCCACATGCCGTCGCTCCCTTCGATATAGGTGTGCTGTGGTATTTCCTCGGTGTCGTCGATCAGATAATGTAGCGCCGTGGCAATGCTCTGGGGATTGTAAAGCGTACCAAAGGGGTTGATGCAGATGTGTTGGCTAGGCATCTTCTGTTGCAACCATCCGCCCACGGCGTCAGCAAAGCACGACCCCAGCAATAATAAGTGCGAAGCGGGACGAATCCATCCTGCTTCGTCGTCATGCCACTCTACCGTAGTGCGAAATTGCATATCCTCGTTGCTCGCTTTCATATTCTATACATCAATAGATGGCGCGGCGGACAAAGTATGTTCAGCCAATAATTCACCATCCAGGGTGAACAACTTCATACATCCGTTTTCCCAAATCGCATAAGTGGGTTTGTTGCCTCCTTTCGGGAATGTAGGCGAACCGAGGTTGCACTCCAACTGATTGACACCTATATTCCGCGTGATATGGCACAAGTGTGTGTGCCCTTTGACTACGACATCGACTCCCGTCATCCAGGGAGCGTCATCGCACAAGTGACCGTGTGTCAAAAGGAGTCTTACCCCGTTGTCCACAATCAAGGCATAGTCGCCCAGCATGGGAAACTCCAGCAGCATTTGGTCTACTTCCGAATCGCAGTTGCCTCTTACGGCGATAATTCGGTCTGCTCTTTTGTTCAGTTCCTCAGCGATTGCCATCGGATCAAGTCCTTCCGGCAAACCGTTCCTTGGGCCGTAGTTCAGGAGGTCTCCGCCCAGGCAGAGCATGTCGCACTGCTGGGTGTCAAAGATATGCAGGATTTTTTGCAGAGCAGTCAGCGAACCGTGTATGTCGGATACAAATAGATATTTCATAGGTGTGTGGGGTAAAGGGGGTGGATGAAGAGAAAAGAGGTCGGAGATTATTGTCAAAAAGGTTTTGCCTCAGGATACAAGGATCACTCTGAGCTCACGTACCTTTGATGCGCTGAGCACGGGGGCTTACACAAATTTTACCAACCCTTCTTTTCTGGGTCGAGCATTAGGCAAAGCACCTTCGGGGTAACCGATTGCCAAGTGGCCGATGCCTTCGTATTCGCCCTCGAAGCCGAGAGATTTCAACCACTTCTGCCAGCGTGTCAATTCGAAGGTTTGGCGTGCGCGGTGTATCCAGCATGTGCCCAAGCCCAGGGTATGTGCGGCAATCATCATCTGCCCCATAGCCAAGGCCCCGTCGTAGAGGTAAGTGCGTGTCGACTTTTGTGCCAACACGATGATATAGGCTGGTGCGTCATAGAATGGGTTGGCCGTTTCGAAGTCGCAAAAAGCCTTATTGTCTTCGGCCAATTGTCGCTTGGTTTCTTCGTCTGTCACCACGACGAAGGCCCAGGGCTGTTTGTTATGACCAGATGGCGCCCAAAGCCCAGCCTCGACGACCTTTTCAAGCATCCATCGTTCTGGCATTTGGGGTAAAAACTTTCTCACGCTGCGGCGTGACTTCATCTGTTCGAGTACGATATCACAGGTGTTGTTCATATTCCTTTTATTCTCTAATTTTTCCAACTTTAATCTTTTGTTATTAAAAGTTCGTCGTTGAAGCGCAAATATACGAAAAGTATAGAAAAACTGCGCGGTGTTGACTTATAAATTTGTCTATCTTTTTAAATATCGTCTCAATATAATTCTCTAAATTGAGTTTTGTGTAAAGCGTTTAAACTTGTTTTTGGTTTTTTATGCGTAAATTTATGCAGATGAAATAGGATAAAAGTAGATTTTTATAACAATATGGGCGAAAATGAGATAAATAATATGTGAATGTACCTTTTTAGCATTTTTTTCTTGTGTGTTTTGCACAGAATCTGTAATTTTGTGCTGATTTTTTAAGGTAATCCTCATTTCTAAATCAATGAAAGAATGAGGAGTTATTGTTACCAAACTTAATTTTTAAAAAGATGACACACAATTTATTGAAAGGAAAACGTGGTATTATATTCGGTGCGCTCAACTCAGAGTCTATCGCTTGGAAAGTCGCAGAACGCTGTGTAGCCGAGGGTGCACAGATCACACTGAGCAACACACCTATGGCGCTGCGTATGGGCGAACTGAACGAACTGTCCGAACGCCTCAATGCCCCAATCATCCCCGCCGATGCTACAAGCGTAGAGGACTTGGAACGTGTATTTGCCGAAAGCATACAGCACTTTGGCGGTCCCGTAGATTTCGTATTGCACTCGATCGGTATGAGCCCCAACGTGCGCAAGGGTCGTACGTACGACAACCTGGACTACGGTTACCTGCAAAAGACCCTGGATATCTCGGCCATTTCGTTCCACAAAATGTTGCAAGTGGCTAAGAAACAAGACGCCATCGCTGAGGGCGGCAGTGTGGTAGCACTGACCTATGTCGCAGCACAGCGCACCTTCTTCGGCTACAATGATATGGCAGATGCCAAGAGTATGCTGGAAAGCATCGCACGTGGTTTTGGCTACATCTATGGCCGCGAAAAGGGCGTGCGCGTCAATACTATCTCGCAATCGCCCACACCCACGACTGCGGGCAAGGGTATCAAGGAGATGGAGAACCTGATGGACTTCGCCGGCAAGATGTCTCCGCTCGGCAATGCTTCGGCCGACGAGTGTGCAGACTACTGCGTGATGCTCTTCTCAGACTTCACACGCAAGGTGACTATGCAGAATCTCTATCACGACGGCGGCTTCTCGTCAATGGGTATGAGCCTCCGTGCCATGAATCAATATGCCAAGGATCTGGCCCCCTACGAAGATGAAGAGGGTAAGGTGATCTATGGCTAATCATTGATCATTGTGACAGCATAGTTAAACCCTATTCGTTCAACGTCAACTTTAATCCCCTTAACCCTATTTGGTATGTCTTTCTTAAGCAAACTATTTGGTGCTTCAGGCAAAGAAACTTCGACTACTCCCGAGCAAAGTGAAGCCAGCCAAACACGCAATTTCAATACCCTGCGCGATGATGGTGTGCGTGCCATGTCTATGGGCGAAATACCCTTTGCCGTGAAATGTTTCGAAGCAGCGCTCGAGATACAAGATGACTTGTCGGTCCAAGCACTCCTGGCCGAGGCGCTCTTCCGTCAGGGCAGTTATGAACAAGCACGCGAGGTGCTCGCCGTACTGGCCGATGCCGAGCCAGAAAATACCAACGTCATGCTACTCCTGGCTCGTGCGGAGGGAGAACTGCAGATGTACGCAGAAATGCGCCAGACGCTCAGCCGAGTGAAGGCCGAAGATGCACAGGAAATCTCGGTGCGCTATCTCGTAGCCGAGGCCGATTATCATACAGGCAATGCCATCTTTGCCGTAGCCACACTGACGCAAATCCTGGCCGAAGATGCCGAATTCCTGCCCGCCTACTTGCTACGTGCTCGTGTGCTGGTGTCTATGGGACAAGGCGCTCAGGCGATAGAGGATACGGCACATCTGCTCGAACTGGCACCCGAAAACGAAGAAGTGCACCACTTGCACGCACAGGGGCTGCTGCAGACAGGAGATAATGACGGCGCCGAAGCAGCAGTGCGCCGTTTGCTCGAACTCAACCCCTTCCACCGCGAAGCAAGTCTGCTTTTGGGCACAATCTTGGCCGCTACGGAGCGCTGGAGTGATGCTCTGGGCATGTGGAACGAAACGATCGAACTGCAACCCGACTTTGCCGAAGCCTATCGTGAGCGCGGCGCGGTGAAGTACAAATTGCACAACGAAAAGGGGGCGGCCGAGGACCTGAAGAAGAGCCTGGAATTGCAACCCGATGCTGCCAGCGTAATCGAAGGTGAATTCTCGAATCTCGAAAACGAAATGAATGCGCGATTCAAGGGAATGAATCCCTATGGTTTCTAGATAGCACATCGCGCCACACTGGTGGTGCGGGAACAATATCACAGGGACAATGTCTGTCGTAGGGCAGAGGTTGTCCCTTTATTTTAGGGAAACTATTTGGATTTTTAATTCGTAATAACTTTGCTGAATATTCTGAGCCCTTTGATTATCCTGTTCCACCCCAAAAAACTAGGCGTATAGGTCAAAAAACTAGGGCAAGAGCAAACATCTCACACTTCCGAATATTTGCGTCTTTGGACTTTTTCAAAAAATATTTGGATTTTTCAAAATATTCCTCTACCTTTGCCCACGACTTTTACTAAGGGGTGCTCAACGGTTTGTTGGGCTGAGATCATACCCAAGTACCTGAACCGGATAATGCCGGCGTAGGAAATGGTAGAAGGTATTGTGCAGATTTGTAGTAGCATGCCGGCTGCTCGCTGCTGATTTTCACACACCATCTAGATCCCCCTTTTCATTATTAACTTAATCATTACGATAATGAAAAGATTTATTTCAACAACAGCCCTTGTCGTGGGCCTGATGCCTTGTGTCGCACAGACCGAGGGAGACTCTATCCATCACGTATTGGGCGAAGCCAGCGTCATTGCTACGCGTGCTACGCAGCAGACACCAATCGCTTTCACCAACCTGTCGCGCGACGAAATCAGTCGCAACAATCATGGGCAAGACATCCCGTATCTGATCAGCAATACGCCCTCGGTGGTGAGCACAAGCGACGCAGGAGCCGGTATCGGCTACACCTCGGTGCGCATCCGCGGGGTCGACGCTACACGAATCAACGTCACCGCCAACGGTATCCCCGTCAACGATGCCGAGAGCCATAGTGTCTTTTGGGTGAATATGCCCGACTTCGCATCCAGCGTCAAGGATATCCAACTGCAACGCGGTGTGGGTACATCGACCAACGGTGCAGGTGCTTTTGGTGCCAGCATGAATCTGCAGACCGCTGATTTCTCGCACAAACCTTATGCCGAAGTGAGCGCTTCCTTTGGTTCGTTTCTCACTCACAAGGAGACCTTGCGTCTGGGTACAGGCCTTCTGAAAGACCATTGGACCTTTGATCTGAGACTATCCAATATTGGCACTGACGGCTATATTGATCGTGCTTCGGCACACTTGCAATCTTTCTACGCTCAGGCGGCATGGGTCGGCGCAGTTACTTCGGCACGCCTCATTGCCTTCGGAGGAAAAGAGCAGACCTATCATGCGTGGAACTATGCTTCGCGCGAAGAAATGGAACAGTATGGCAGACGCTACAACTCGTGCGGCTATATGTACACCGACTCGGCAGGCATGCAGCATTTTTACGAAGATCAGACGGACAACTATGTGCAGACCAATCTGCAGTTGCTACTGGACCACCGCTTCACCAACAATTGGAGCGCACACTTGGGTGCTCACTACACCAAGGGAGATGGTTATTATCAGGAGTACAAGACTGACCGCAAACTGATAGAATATGGTATGCTGCCCTACGAGGTGAATGGCGAAATGGTGAAGCGTAGCGACTTGGTGCGCAAGAAGGCGATGGACAATCACTTTGCGGGCGCCGTAGCCTCGGTCAATTATCACGACAATAGACTTCGTGCTACGCTGGGCGGAGCTGCTAATCACTACATCGGCGATCACTTCGGCAGAGTGCTTTGGGTGAAGAATTACATTGGAGCACTTGACCCCAACACCGACTATTATCGCAATGAGGCAAACAAGACAGATGCCAATGTCTACCTTAGAGCAGAATATCTGTTGGGTAAAGGCATCACAGCCTATGCAGATGCACAATATCGCTATATCCGTTACCGCATTGAGGGAACTAACGATAAATACAATTCGTATGCAGGTACTGGCATGCAAGGGCTTGACCTGAATGAACGTTTCCATTTCTTCAATCCCAAGGCAGGGATCAATTGGCAAGCCAATCAACACCTGCGCCTCTTTGCCTCTGTGTCTATGGCGCACAAGGAACCCACGCGCAATAATTATACGGATGGCTACTTCACCGAACTGCCACGCCCCGAACGACTCATTGACTACGAACTGGGAGCGACTTATGCAGACAAGTGCTGGCACGTGGGCGCCAACCTCTATTGGATGAACTATCGCAATCAGTTGGTGCTGACTGGTGAACTGAATGAAATCGGTGAACCAGTCTCGGCAAACGTCGCAAGGAGTTATCGTGCAGGTGTGGAATTGCAGGGCGGATTCTCGCTGCCTTGTGGTGTAGAATGGAAGGGAAATGTTACACTTTCACGCAATCGCATTCGCGACTTCAAGGAAACGATTTACGGTTACGACGACGATTGGAACGAACTGCCTGCCGCTGTCATCGACCACGGCGATACGCATATCGCTTTCTCGCCCGAAGTTATAGCAAATAGCAACTTGAGTTATACATGGCGAGGACTGCGAGCAGACCTCCAGACGCAATATGTAGGCGAGCAGTATATGAGCAATGCAGACGTTGCGGAACATCTGCTGGACGACTACTGTGTGACCAATCTCCACCTCAGTTACACATTTACTCCACGTCGCTATGCACGAAGCATACGTGTGGGTGCCTCAGTCTACAATCTGTTCAACGCTAAGTACGAATCCAATGGTTGGGCATCGTCCGAATATCTCAACACTCCCGACAATCGTGTCAACTATACTGGCTATGCTGCACAGGCGGGTACGAATTTCATGACACACCTGACGCTAACGTTCTAACACAAGCCCCAATCGGTTCATTAGACTGATTGGGGCTTAATATTGAATGTCTGCCTATAAAAATCCCCACTCAATAGTATTTTAGTACCAACCTTTGGTGTTGTGCGTATCAAGTCTTGGATTAATCGTACCAAGCCATGGACGAAATTTCGTTCAAAGTGTGCCTAAAGAAAGTCGTTCGCTTATCAAAAACATGGTTTTCACTTTTTTGCTATTGTTTTTTATAGTAAGAGATCGCCTTCTTTTCTAACTTTTTTCCTAACTTCGCCGTACAAACAGAATGTAAGACTAAAACCTATTATAATATGAGTAATTTCCCAAAATGGTTGTTGGCTTTGGCTGGTACCAACCTTATCCCCATCCTGCTCTGCCCGTTTTTCCTGTTCGGCGGACTCCATCCCTTTGGCACCAGCGAGTACACGATAGTATCCTTCTTGCTCTACATCCTGACCCAATTGCTGTGGCTCATCCCCATCGGCGCTTTCTTTCTGGGGTTGGATCTCTACAATCGCTACTTCTCTTGGCCAGGCATTGCTGTCTGCGTGATTGGTGCAATGTTTACCGTGGCAGATATAGTCCTGCTACTGGTAGCATAGAGGAGTCAATGCGTACCATTTATGCGTGAATTGCTTACATCTCACTAAATCTTGGGTCAAAGAACATTATTAGAACACCCGACCTGCATTTCCACCCAAGTAAATGCAGGTCTTTTTTGTGATTTGAAGCAAATAGCATAACCTATGAAAGCAACAATTTCGACCACCACAAGGGGGATAAAGGAGGTGCGGGAAGATATTCGTTTATTCGTCCTTATTTTGTACAGAGAAGAGTCAAAGGATTTCTTAGAGAGGGAATTAGAATTGCTAAAAGCCCCTTTGTCGCTTCGTACTTTTATCCTTTATAAATAAACCAAGACCTAGTAAAAATTTCGGAACGGTTTTTTTAAATTATCCAAGGCTTTTTTTAAATTATCCAAGGGTTTTTTAAAAGTTCCCCAAAGCCTGTTCTCAGCAAGTCTCTTTTTTTCGTTTATCACCATGCTTATTTCAATTTTAATGCGTATTTTTACGATAGAATAAAAGACTTATTTGCTCTTGGTGTGGATAATTTTGCTGATTACAACCCTAATTAGCGTGAATGGCATAGCACTTGCTTCATATACAATAGCATTTCAATCACTAATATAGACATCATGCTACACCTAATCCTGAAGCTTATCATGTGGATCCTTGTCGTGATCCTCGTTGTCCTCGTTGCCTTTTGGGCTTATGGTATGATTACGAGCAAGGACTTCCGCGATGCGAATATTGAGGGGTGGAAGGCGAGTGCGAGGGAGCAGGAACGTAAGAAGAAAATGAAAAGACCTTATTGGACGGAAAGACAATACAAAAGGTATCTCCGAACAGGGAATCGTCATCACTTAGTATATGACTACGATGATGAAGATGATGAGTAGTTTTTAGTCTTTTTGCAATACTATATAATGTGTTACTTTTGACAAAGAAACCGTTAGTGGCCCGTTTTTATTTTCCGAATACAAAAACGACGCGACAAGTAATCAATTTTACTTAATCGCGTCGTTTTTTGTCGGAAAGAGGCGACTCGAACGCCCGACCCCTACGTCCCGAACGTAGTGCGCTACCAACTGCGCTACTTTCCGCCATCGTTTGCCCAAGCATTGCTTAAGCGGGGCAAAGTTATGGATATTTTTTCTTTGAAAGAAATTTTACTTTTACTTTTTTACCAACACGTCAATCACGATTTTGGGTTGCACGGGGTCGTTGGTAAGCAGCAATACGCTGCGGCGTCCCTTGAATGTGCGTCCTGTCTCAGCCATTACTGTGACTTCTATATTTTTGCTTTTTCCAGGGGCTATTGTGCGACTACCAATCTTTACACGCATGCCAGAATTATATACTTGTAGTGCACGTATTTGAAGTGGAGCCTTACCTTTGTTTTCTAATTTTAATTTGCCTTTCAAACTTTTCATTCCAGCCATTCTACCAAGGTCAAGTTGAGTGGATGCAATATGAGCTTGGGGCACATCCCCCGCTTGGCCAGTCGATGTGGAAACTTGAGGCAGAACGAGTCCTGAAACAAATATTTCATTTTCTTTGCTTATCTTATCTCCTGGGAATCGACTCAGATAAATATATGTTTGGGTCAATCCTATGCGTCCTGCCTTTTGGGCATTAAACCATACATTGATTTTGCCAACATCTCCTGGGTGAATTACTTCTGGTGAATAGGTGACGGTGAGATAGCGGGGTAGGTGCATCAAATAGGGCGTGTAGGGTTTGTCGGACGCATTGTATACCATCAATGTCTGCAGAGCCTCTTTGCCCCATGCTACATCATCGTACTCTAAATTGTCTGTATTCAGATAATATTCGCCTACATGATAGGGGTAATCTCCTGGGTCGTGCTTACGGCTCATAGCTACTTTGCCACTAATAGTAAGTAAATGAGGTTCGCCTCCTTCGTTAGTATAAACTTCCAGATACCTATGGAACTGTCCTAATAGGGCTGCGTCGTAGATCACGGATATAAATCCGCTTGCGCCTGGAGCAATCGCTTCGGTAGTCCACGTTGCATTAGTACAACCACATCCTGGATCTACTTTTAATATATATAGGGGAGATTTCCCTTTGTTGTTTACTTCAAACATGGTGTGGCTGGGTGATTGCCAAAGCAAAGTACCCATTTCGTGGTCCGGATTGAGAAAGGAAGCTTTAGGTTGTGCCCAAACCATCATTCCAGACAGAAAGGATATCAATAATATATGTAGAAATAGGAAGTATCTTTTCATTTCAATCTTAAATTACATCTGTTTTTGCAATCGGCTATAATCTTTTGCCAGGCAAAGTTAGCAAAAAAATAAACGCAGATCATATTTTTATACATAAAAGCATCATTTGTAAATCATACACATGGATAATGTAAACCGAATAATAAAAATGTTGGATTTTCATTTTGAAATCCCCATTACAATGATTAATTTTGCATAATAGGTATGTTTAGGCAAACTACCTACAAACACATTGTAAAAAATATTATATGAAATTTATATCATGGAACGTCAACGGCCTGCGGGCTTGTGTGCAAAAAGGCTTTGGCGATTTCTTCAGAGAAGTAGATGCTGACATAGTAGCTCTACAAGAAACAAAAATGCAAGCAGGGCAATTGGACTTGCAGTTTGAAGGTTATGAAAGTTTCTGGAACTATGCCGACAAGAAAGGGTACTCCGGTACGGCCATCTATACCCGCCTACAACCAGTAGCAGTGACCTATGGTATCGGAATAGACATGCACGACCACGAAGGACGTGTTGTGACGGCAGAGTTTGACAAATTCTATTTTGTCTGTGTCTACGTGCCCAATGCGCAAGACGAATTGCGCCGTCTGGAGTATCGCATGCAGTGGGAAGATGATTTCCGTAATTATCTGAAAGGGCTGGAGGAAAAGAAGCCTGTCGTAGTGTGTGGTGACCTAAACGTGGCGCATAAAGAGATAGACCTGAAGAACCCTAAAACAAACCGTCGCAATCCAGGATTTACCGACGAAGAGCGTGGCAAATTTCAAATGTTGTTAGAAGCAGGTTTTGTCGATACTTTCCGTCACTTCTATCCCGAACTTGAAGGTGCCTATTCCTGGTGGTCTTACCGTTTCAAGGCGAGAGAAAAGAATATCGGCTGGCGCATTGACTATTTTCTAACGTCTGAAAGCCTCAAGGATAATTTAGTCTCAGCACGTATTCATAATGAAGTATTGGGCAGTGATCACTGTCCCGTAGAAGTGGAAATCAATTTATAGTTTATCAAGTGATATATAAA
>JAGKTZ010000044.1 GCA_021153165.1 Prevotellaceae bacterium | reverse complement strand
GGACTTAATGTTTTGAACACCACTAAGTTACTAAAAATCAGCGATATGTGCAACTTTTTACTCATATTTATCAACTTAAATTAATTCCGCCAACGGGTAACTATTATAAGAAAATGAAAAATTTAACTATATTATTATTTATTTTCTTGGCGAAATTTTCTTTTGCACAAGATGTTATTGTATTAAGTGATAATTCAACTATACTAAGCAAAGTTTTGGAAATTAATTCTTCGGAAATAAAATACAAAAAACATTCTAATCTCGATGGACCAATATATTCACTTAGTATTGATAAAGTATTAGCAATTAATTATGAAAATGGCGATAGTGAAACATTTAATGATACAAAAGACGTGAAATCATCAAATGTAGACAAATCCCATTCAAATAAAACAATCAAAGCAGAGCCAGTAGAAGATAATGAAGAATATAAATCAAAATATTCAATCTTACCAACCCTCAATGTAAAGAAGACAAATAAAAAATCGAAATCATTTTTCCCTATAATGTGTTTTACAGAGGCCTCTGTAATTTCAACAAAAGAAATCTTAGTCCTTATAGTACCAGAAGCTGTTGAGTACTATGATGGTGGTTGGAAAGTAAAAATTGGATATTCTATAACTTTGCATAATAAAACAGATACTCCAGTTTATGTAGATAGAGCTAGTACTTTTAGAAGATTTAATGATTTTACTTCTAAATCATATTTTGATAATAAAAATTATGTTGTAACAAAAGGAAATAGTTCTAATGTGGGAGGTGCTATTGGTATAGGAAATTTAGGAATAGGAGTCGGCAGTTCTTCTAATTCTTCATATACAGAAAATTATAATGTTGATAGAATTTTAACAATAGCCCCAAAATCCAAATCAAACCTTACTGATTATAAATACATTCGTTTGTCCGATAAAAAAGCTTTATTTAAAACAGTCTCTGATATTGAGTATTGGGGATTTAGTTTAACATCAGATAACCCAGTCAAGCAAGGTGAGGTAAAAACATATACAGAAGCCACAAGTCCATATAGTAACAAGTATAGCATAACTTATTCTACAGATTCTGAATTTAAAAATAGTTATACAATAGACTTTGAACTTTTTGCAAAATATTTAGTAGGAGCAGAAATTGAAAACTGGAGGTGGTCAAATCTTTCCCCAGAGTATAGAATAGTGAGCGAAATTCAGAAAACAGTACCAAGTTTTTGGACTGAGAGTTTTGCGATTATAGGTATGACAGGGGAATATAGATAGAAATATTAAGAAAAATATGTAGTGATATGTTGTAGGAATATTATATCTAAAAATATTGTATAATAATTTTTTAGCAAGATAAAAGTGTCTAAGGGTAAAGTATTCTTATAAATCATTATTGTGATATATCTAATCTGCTTTGTCATTTAACAAATATGTAAACTAGTTTTTATAAAAAGACCTGCTTCTATGATAGAAACAGGTCTTTTTGTAAAAACTTTTTTATTTAAAACTTACACCTCAAAATCCGTGCAAGCGCGGCCTGCTACGTGGGGAACAAAGTTCTTGGCTGCTGCCTTGTGATCGGGGTGCTGTGCATAGGTATCAAGGTCCTCCATTGAGTCGAACGTGCTTTCGAGGCAGACATCCCACTTCTCGGCAGGATTAACGTTGAAACCTACATGAATCTGACGGATGCAGGGGATAGAGTGGGGGAGGGCTTCGATGGCTTGCTTGAAGGTGTGCATGACTGCGCTACGGGTTTCGGCGCTGATGTCCTGGCGGAGTTGAAATAATACAATGTGCTTGATCATAATATTTATATAAGAAGATTTGTGTAACTTTGTAAACCAATAAAGTGAGGGCCTGAGTGGAATCTTATTGTGCCCTCTTCTATGGATGAGCTGATGGCAGGTCCATTCCTTCGTATGGGTGTAAATCGATTTATAAAATAGATGTGATGGCAAAAATACAATATTTTAGTAAGAGTTTACTTTTATGTATAAGCTTTTTTTGTTTGATAACGGGATGTCACAATAAGTCAAAGCCAATTGAAGAGAATGCCGCTTTTGTGACTCCAGACGATAAGAAAGGTGGAGGACCGTGGGATAAAATAAAAAGTTCAGGTGAATTGATTTGGGCGACGATGAGTGGCCCGGATACTTACTATGAATTTCATGGTCGCGAGATGGGATTGCAATATGGATATGCGGCTCATTTCGCAGGTGCGGATGGATTGCGTGTGCGTGTGGAGTTGGTGCGCGACACACTTGAATTAATCGAGAAGTTGAAGTCGGGCGAAGTGGATGTGGCAGGCGTGTTGCTCCCCGCAGAAATGTTGAAAAAGGAGGGCCTGGTAGCAGCCGGTGTCAAGGACTCGACAGGGCAACGCAGTTGGGCTGTGAGTGGCGAGGCAAAAGATGTGGCAGAGGTGTTGAACAAATGGTATGGTGAGAAAGTGAAGGCAGAAGTGGCTGCTGCTGTCAAGGCGGAGGTGGCCAATCGCACACTTGTGACGCGCAAGGTTTATGAGCCCTTCTTGTCGAGGTCGACAGGCACAATCTCTCGTTATGATGACTTGTTTAAGAAAAATGCCTCTACGGCAGGATGTGACTGGCGACTATTGGCTGCGATGTGTTATCAAGAATCATGTTTTGACCCCTCGGCTCAGTCTTGGGCCGGGGCTAAGGGGTTGATGCAATTGATGCCTGCGACTGCAGCTTCAATGGGACTGTCAGAGGAGAATATATTTGATCCCGCTGAAAATGTTGCTGCTTCGGCGCGTGTGATTAGTGGCTTGCTCAGATCGCTTTCTGATATAAAAATGCCAGACGAAAGGGTAAAGTTTATGCTTGCTTCCTATAATGGTGGGATAGGGCACGTGAGAGATGCAATGGCGCTGGCTAAGAAGGCTGGAAAGAATGCACAGAGTTGGAGTGACGTGGCTCCTTATATATTGCATTTGTCTGAACCGGCATACTATCGTGATCCTGTGGTGAAATATGGCTATATGATAGGTTCGGAAACGTATAATTATGTCAATGCTGTATGTGATCGATTCCGTTCTTATGGTGGTCAGATAGAAAGTTTGTCTCCCTCTGATTTGAGTGGACGAGGAGGAGATAGTAGTATACCCCATCGTGCAGAAACCAAACAAAAGCGGAGTAAACAAAAGATATATACACCTGACGATCCTGAATTTTTCAAAATGCAAGCCGAATGATGACACCACAAGACATCTATGACGCTTTACGTCAACTCTATTTCCGAGATGAACGTATGTCCGACAGATACGTCCAACTCTACGACCTGCTTCAACGCATTTGTGCTGAGCAGTCTGAGGGGTTGTCGATTGGCTTTACCAATCTCTTCTCGCGTCTCTTCTCAGTATGTAAAAATCGTGGTGTTGATCCTCGATTAGGTGATAGTTTGCGTCGCCGCTTGCATCGTGTCCTGACTAACAAGGAAGAGACAGACCAGCAGCGCTATCATCAGGATGTGTTGCACTTTGCCCATTGGGTGCGAGAGTTCTTTGCTGTACCACTTCCCCGTGATTTCCAATCGTGGGATATAGAGGTAGGCACGGCTTTTACTCCAATAGTAGAGCGAGGGCACAAGTATGATTTCAAATGTCTGTGTGTGGTGGTAGAGGAAGTGAAAGATCATGGCGTCGTGGTGAGGGGTGAAGGTGGTCACTGGATTATCAATGACGAGAAATTTGATTCTCTCTATCCCTTATTGCACGAAGGTAATACCCTGCACTTGGTCGAGGGGTGGGTAGAGGGCGAAGTGGTGCGCCCATGGGTGATAATACTTGAGCCAGACTACTTGATCGACGTCAGTGCACTGACGGCTTGTTTGCGTCCTTATGGCGATTCTCCCTA
Organism: Prevotellaceae bacterium; assembly: GCA_021153165.1. Classification (GTDB taxonomy): domain Bacteria; phylum Bacteroidota; class Bacteroidia; order Bacteroidales; family Bacteroidaceae; genus Alloprevotella. The sequence continues at coordinate 11,448 of JAGKTZ010000044.1, read as the reverse complement.
TAATTATATATTGTCACAGTTGCAACCATCAGTCAATACAGAACCTATTCTGATGGGTAATGCTGCCAATATCTTCATGGACCGCTGTGTTCATCAAGCGGGTGTAGTTGATGCAGACGACAAGCAAGGCGAACTTTTGACGCCCGATGCTCTCTATATGCAATCTATGCGCAAGGCTTTTCAGAGTACGCCACTTTCCTATTGCCACCCAGATGTGTCGATAGATCGCAACTATTTCGGTAAAGCACGTGGACATTTTGAGCGCATCCGTACGATGGTAAGCCAGCAGTTCGTGCGTCCAGAGGTTGGACTATTGCCCGAACATCTGATCCTCGAACCAACATTCATTTGTCCTATATTAGGCCTGCGTGGGCGATTTGACGTAATGACGGACGACTTTTGTCGTATCCTGGAGTTGAAAAGCGGAAAGGCTGAAGGATTTGGCAATGCTCCCCTCCGTCCTAAAGACGAACACGTGTTGCAGATGTCGCTCTACAAGGAAATCCTGCACTTCAATCGTAATATTCCCCGCAATGAAATCGAAACCTATCTGCTCTACTCTCTCTATCCCTACTTGTGGAATCAACGCAGTGCGATGGAGGCTGTGGCACGTGTGCTGATGTTGCGCAATCGTATCGTTGCGCTCGAGATGCAATTGCGCTCCTCGGATGCATGGCACGATTGCCTTTCTACACTCTCTGTTCAGTCGCTCAACACGGCTCGTCTCTCGGGCCGTTTCTTTGAACAATATCTGGCACCCCAATTGCAAGATTTGTTGAGGCCAATGCAGGAAGCAAAAGGGGTATTGCGCAGTTATTTTTGCGAGCAGATGGCTTTTCTTTATCGCGAACATTTTCTCTCCAAGACCGACAACAATCGCATTGGCTCTACACGTGGCTTTTCGCGAGTTTGGCGTATGGATGCTGCTTCCAAGGTGGCTTCAGGTGATATTATTCCACAGTTGTATATTCATGAATTGTTTGGGGAAGAAGAAACTCACTCTACCGATATTCCACAGATAGATGAAGAGTTGCGTCCGTATAGTCCTGATATCCCTAAAGGCGAGGGTGCAAGCAAAGTGTACAGGGATTCGCACACCATCACTCGTATAGTCTTTCGTATGCCAGATTTGGGAGAAGGTTATATACCAAATTTCAATATAGGCGAGATGGTGCAATGCTATCAGCAGACAAGTGAAGATGACAATGTTTCGACGTCATTGCTGCTCCGGGGCTATATTCGTGATATGTCTGCCAGGTATCTCACCCTGGATTTGTCATTTCCCCAGCGACATGTGGCGCTATTCTCTCGCACATCCACTTATGCGATCGAACGCGACAGCACGGATGTTCCCATGCGGCATGCCATGCGTGGCGTCTATGCTCTGCTCAGTGCTCCCGCGCATCGTCAGACATTATTGTTAGGTCAGCGTTCACCCGAATCTGATGATACGCAGACTTTACTGGGACACTATGCTCCACGTGTGGCAGATATTGTGTTACGTGCCAAACGTGCCAGGGATTATTTCTTGTTAGTAGGGCCTCCAGGGACGGGCAAGACTAATGTAGCCCTGCGTGCTATGGTTCACGAATTTCTGTTGGGTTACGAGGATGGACAAAATAGTAGTGCGCTATTGCTCATTGCCTATACACATCGTGCAGTTGACGAGATATGCAATATGCTCGAATCGTTGTTGGCGGAGCAGCATCCCGCGGCAGACTATCTACGTATCGGCACTCCTATGGACATCGATGCACCCTGGGCGCAGCGCACCCTTGATGCCATGACGAACCGATGCCTCAATCGTGCATCATTGTGTCAGGCTCTTGCTCGCACCCCTATCTTTGTCAGCACAGTCACGACGATGTCGGGGCGAATGGACCTATTTGCTCTGCGTCGTTTCTCGTGTGCAATCATTGACGAGGCATCTCAGGTGCTCGAATCCCAACTGCTTGGTCTGCTATCTGCCGTGGCTCATCCAGTATTGTCAGATGGTCTCGGTCCACAATCCGCCATACCCAAGTTTATCCTTATTGGCGATCACAAACAATTGCCAGCCGTCGTTCAGCAGCCGTCGCGGTGTGCACAGCCCGCCTCGCCCGACCTGCTCGACATAGATCTATTGCGCCTTGATTGTTCTTTGTTCGAACGCCTTCATCGCTATATTCTCACCCATGATTGTTCGAATTGTCTGGGCTATTTGGATGTGCAGGGACGCATGCACCCCGACATTTGCGATCTTGTCAATGCCGATTATTATGGTGGACGCCTCAGTCCCGTACCCTTGGTGCACCAACAGGGTGCGCTCGCCTTTCCCGTTGCTCCCACCGACGATATGCAGTGCGCTCTTGCCACACACCGCCTGTTGGCTATAGACGTCGTACCCGAAGAAATACCATTGACAGAAAAGGCCAATCCTGCCGAAGCAGAAGTAATCGCAAGGGTTGTGCAAGCCTATTGGCAATTGATGCAGGCGGGAGTAGACCGTATGCAGGAAATGTCAAAACGAATAGGTATCATAGTCCCCTTTCGTGCACAAATAGCCATGGTACGCAATGCTCTACGTAATGCTGAGGTGCCTTGTGCCGATGCTATCACCATAGATACCGTCGAGTGTTACCAAGGTAGCCAGCGAGATCTCATTATTTTTGGCACCACCATTCATAGTCCACATGCGGTAGGGTTGCTCTCACAGCCCGTTAGCGTCGAGGGCGTCGTGATCGATCGTAAACTCAACGTAGCCATTACCCGTGCCCGTGAGCAGTTCGTTCTGGTAGGGGGACGACAGGTGTTGGCAAATAGCCCTATATACAGAAAGATATGGGAAAAAATGACGCCCCATGACGTTTGAAATAAGTGTGGATTGATTTGAAATGAAAATAAGAGAAAAAAGGTTAGACTTAGTTTGAAAAAAGTCTAACCTTTTTTAAACGAGACGTCGCGAAATTTTAAAAAAGCTTTGGCTTGTTTCCTGACAGAAATTCCATGTCGCTTATAGTGCGGACAATGCTAAAAATATATCAAGTACATGGGCGTTTCTCTGTGATAATGCCATACTTGTATGCTTGAAGCAGGAGTGGTCTATTGGTTTATGCTCGTCGCAGAATCCTTGAAGTCTTATTTTGAAAAGTCTATATAGGGCTGCAATCTCCTAAAATCTCGCTCGGTGAAATTCGTATCGAGTGACAATTCCTGAAAGGAGCGAATGGTGCCATATTTGTTGCGGTAATTGACAATGGCTTTTGTTTGTTCGTAGTTTAAATAGGGGTGATGTATTAATGTCTTGAACGTAGCACGATTGATTAAGACCCGCTCGGGAGAGAAATGTGGAGAAACTGTGATCCAATCTTTGATATCTGATGGCAAACCCTCGATTTCGTCCATTTGTTGCGCTGAGACAAAACCGCCCAGTCGCTCCCTGTATTTGCATATCTTCTGTGCATAATATGAACCTATACCAGGAATATGCTTCAGCAATGTGGTATCTGCTGTGTTGATGTCGACAGTCGTGCCAGGAGATAATTTTTCTTGTCTAGGATATATCGTTCTGGTAGCTGTGTTTTCGGTAGAACCCCTGCTTTCTGTTGTGTATTCTCTCGTCTTGGGGTAAGATGTGTCGTGATTGTCTGGAAGAAGGAGTAGGGGAGCGATTTGTTCGTACTCCTCGGCTGTAAGTCCATAAAGTTTTTTGAAATGTGTTTTGCTGCGCCACACTCCACCCTTTTCGCGATATTTGACAACATTGCGAGCTTGCCAGGGTTTTAGACCAGCTTGAGTCATCTCTGCCTCTGATGCCGTGTTGGGGTCAAATGGTATGGCTGAGTGTGGTTGATTCATTGTTGAATCAGTCTGCCAATCGTTGGAATGGCCCAGTTGTGAATCGCCTTGCTGTCGAGTACGAGAGGCAAATTCCCTGAGTGCTTTGGCTTCAGATTCGGAGGGAGTAAAAGTGGACTTTTCCTCGTTTGTGAATGGTTTGAAAAAACGAATAGCGCAGAAAATTATTAAGATTGCAAGTAGTAATAATATTCCCCGGACTTCGCTTTTTGAAAAACGTTTGTGATATTTCATGCTACAAAAGTAATAAAAAAAACGTGTCAGCATCGTAAAAATTTGGAAATGTGGCATTCAAATGCTAACTTTGCACAGAATATGTATATACGTAAAGACAAAAAGAATGTCAACCATACTCCATATTGAAACTTCGACGGATATTTGCTCAGTTGCATTGAGCGAAGACGGCAAATGTCTGTGTCAAGAAATTGATACCAAAGGACAGTCGCATGCACAAGTGTTGGCAGGGTTCGTGGATAGTGTATTGTCGTTTGCAGATAGTCATGCTATCCCCGTGGATGCTGTTGCGCTCAGTAGCGGTCCAGGTTCGTATACGGGATTACGTATTGGTGCCTCGATGGCTAAAGGGGTGTGCTATGGACGAGATATTCCAATGGTGTCGGTACCGACGCTGAAGTTGCTCTGCACTCCTGTCTTACTGTATCATGATTTGCCTGAAGATGCATTGCTGTGCCCCATGATAGATGCCAGACGCATGGAAGTGTATACTGCCATATACGATCGGGCGTTGTGTTCCCGGGAAGAAGTGCATGCCAAGGTGGTAGATGAAAATAGTTTTGAGGAGTGGCTGGAACGGGGGCCGGTGTATTTCTTTGGTAATGGTGCTGAAAAATGCAAGGCGATTTTGAAACACCCCAATGCACACTTTGTCGATAATATCAAGGCACAAGCAAAGCATATGGTACCTTTGGCAGAAATAGCTTTGGCAAAAGGATGTTTAGAAGATATGGCTTATTATACACCTTTTTATCTGAAGGATTTTGTACCAGGAAAATCAAAATCTTTGCTGGGTTGATTTTTTGATACATATATAGGTTGGTAACTTTGTGTCTTATTATATCGTCTTATATTTAGATTGATACAAACAAATCACATGACTAAAGAAAATATACAACATATACCTTATAATACTGAAATGCCGACACTGAAACTGCCTGAATACGGAAGGTGTGTGGTGCAAATGATAGAGCAGTTGAAAACATTTGCAGACCGTGAGGATAGAACAAAGCAGGCCTGCAAAGTCGTCAAGGTGATGGAACGGTTGACCCCTGAATGGAAGGGGATGGAAGGACACGAGCAGGTGTTGTGGGATCATTTGGCTTATTTAGCAAACTATGAGTTGGATATAGACTGGCCACTTCCCATCAGACGGATGGAGGAAGAACCTATGTCAAAATTAGAATATCCTGGAAATAACATTAAGTATCTACACTATGGTAGTCTGATAGAAAACATGCTTGTGGAAATTGCAAAATTAGATAATGCTGTGGATAGAGAAAGAGGCTTGATAAAAGTTTTGCAACGGATGAAAAAGAATCTGGTCGAATGGAAAGGAGAACAAGGTAATCTAAATGAAAAAATAGCAAGAGATGTAGAAATGTATACACAAGGGGTGATCAGGGTGGATGAGGTATTGCCGCTTTTGGAGAAAAGGTTGAAGGCGAAGCGTCGTTAGTGATCGCATGTGCTATTAATTTCATTTCAAAAAATAAATTAAAAAATATACAAAATAAGATATGTCAACATTTATCATAGAGGGTGGACATCGTTTGAAAGGAAACATTATTCCGCAAGGTGCCAAAAATGAAGCTTTGCAAGTAATCTGTGCAACACTCCTGACCAAGCATAGTGTACGTATCAAGAATATCCCCAATATATTGGATGTAAACAATCTGATTCAATTGCTGAGGGATATGAATGTGAGTGTGGTGGAAAATGCTAAGGGGGATTTTACTTTTTGTGCAGCAGACGTGAATTTAGATTACTTGAAAAGTCAGGCATTCCTGGATAGCTGTTCTCGCCTCAGAGGTAGTGTGCTGTTGCTTGGGCCGCTTTTGGCAAGATATGGTTATGCGGTGCTTTCAAAACCTGGCGGTGACAAAATAGGTCGCAGAAGGTTGGATACACACTTCTTTGGCTTCAAGAAACTCGGAGCAGAGTTCTCTTATGATAGCGAAGAGGGGGTATTTGCTATTAAGGCTGAAGGATTGAAAGGTGCCTATATGCTTCTGGATGAAGCCTCGGTGACAGGTACAGGCAATATTGTGATGGCAGCTGTATTGGCAGAAGGCACTACAACGATATACAATGCTGCGTGTGAACCTTATATCCAGCAACTTTGTAAGCTGCTTGTGGCTATGGGTGCTAAAATCAGTGGGGTAGGGTCTAACCTTCTGACTATCGAAGGTGTGAAAGCACTGCATGGTGCTGAGCACAAGATTTTGCCTGATATGATAGAAGTGGGTAGTTTCATTGGTATGGGCGCTATGTGCGGAGATGGGTTAACTATCAAGGACGTCTCTTTTGAAAATTTAGGCATCATACCCGAAGCATTCTCTCGCTTGGGAATTAAAATGGAACGTAGAGGTGACGATTTGTATATACCACGTCACGAACATTACGAAATCGAAAGTTTCCTGGATGGTTCGTTTATGGTCTTGGCTGATGCGCCATGGCCTGGGCTTACCCCCGACTTGCTTAGTGTCTTTATCGTCATTGCGACACAAGCAAAGGGAACACTTTTAGTGCATCAAAAGATGTTTGAAAGTCGTTTATACTTTGTCGACAATTTGATAGAAATGGGTGCACAGATCATTCTTTGTGACCCACACCGTGCCGTAATCGTGGGACATGATAATAACTTGAGGCTACGTGGCAAACGTATGGTGAGTCCTGATATTCGTGCGGGTATTGCTTTGCTTATTGCGGCAATGAGCGCAGAGGGAACAAGCCAAATCGAAAACGTGGAACAAATAGACCGCGGTTATGAAGATATAGAACAAAGACTTGGTGCACTTGGTGCAAAAATCAGAAGACGCGGATGATACGAGACGAAGAAGTTTTTTATATCGGCAAAGTGAGCAAATGGCGTGGTATTTGCGGCGATGTGGAAATCCTTTTTACAGACGATGCTTTCGATCGCGGTGATGCCGAATATTTAGTCCTTGATATGGATGGTATATTGGTGCCTTTCTTCTGGACAGAATATAGATTTAAAAACGACCAAACGGCCATCTTTCATTTCGAAAATATAGAGTCGGAGCATGAGGCAAAACGCATTATGGGTGCCAAGGTGTTTTACCCCAAAAATGCCTTGCCTGCTGACGACGAGGATACAGAACTTCGCTCGTGGAAAGCACTGACTGGCTTTACCGTCTACGATGCTGAAGAAAAAGTTTTAGGCATTGTCGAGGAGGTGGATGATCGCAATATGAACATCTTGCTTACGATTCGTAATGCTAATGATGAGGTTTTTCTGGTGCCTTATCACGATGATTTCCTGGTCGAGTTTTCGGTGACAGAGCGTTTTATTGTTCTCGATTTGCCTCCAGGGATTTTGGAAATAAATGATTGAAGAAAATGAAGAAAAAAATAGCGATACTTGGTTCGACTGGTTCGATAGGTACTCAGGCATTGGATGTGATTCGTACCCATGCTGATAAATTTGAAGCTTATATCTTGACGGCGGGTAGCAATGCAGATCTTCTGATCAAGCAAGCACGCGAATTTATGCCTGATGCAGTAGTTATCGCCGCCGAGGATAAATATCAATATGTGTCGGATGCTTTGACCGATCTGCCGATCAAGGTGTACACTGGCGAGCAGGCGTTGTGTGATGTCTGCCAATGTGCTGAGGTAGATATGGTCCTTACAGCAATGGTTGGCTTTGCCGGCTTACGCCCTACGGTCAGTGCTTTGCGTGCCAGGAAACCTATCGCTTTGGCAAACAAGGAAACGCTAGTGGTCGCTGGAGAATATATCATGGCAGAGGCTATGAAGCACAAAGTGCCCATATTGCCAGTAGATAGTGAACATTCGGCAATCTTCCAGTCGTTGGTGGGAGACGATGTCAACACGATCGAAAAAATCCTGCTCACAGCCTCAGGTGGACCATTTCGCAATTTTACGCCCGAACAACTTTCGGCTGTTACGCCTGCTGATGCCTTGAAGCACCCCAACTGGTCGATGGGCGATAAGATTACGATCGACTCTGCCACAATGATGAATAAAGGATTTGAAATGATCGAGGCATGCCACCTCTTTGGTGTGAAACCCGAACAGGTAGAGGTCGTAGTACATCCCGAGAGCATCGTTCACTCGGCAGTGCAGTTTGAGGATGGAGCTGTCAAAGCACAACTCGGTGTGCCTGATATGAAACTCCCTATCCAGTATGCATTCAGTTTTCCACAACGTCTTGCGATGCAGGACAACCGCTTGGATCTCTTCAAACTCCAGTCCCTACATTTCTATCCAGCAGATATGCACCGCTTCCCTTGTTTGGATTTTTCTTATAAGGCTATAGCGCAAGGGGGCAATATGCCATGCATCATGAATGCTGCTAATGAGGTGGTCAATCTGGCTTTCCGTCGTGGAGAAATTGCTTTCCCACGAATTGCAGAGATTATCAGCGAAACCATGCAACGTGCTACATTCTCTAACTCAGCCGAACTCGAAATCTACTTTGATTCAGACCGCGAAGCACGACGTATTGCAACTGAATTAGTGAACAGGTAAAAAAGTGGACGAGTGAACAAGTTAACAAGTAAGCTCTAAAAACAAATATATAGCAACGAAAAACTAAACAAATCAATCAATGGAAACATTTTTCATCAAAGCATTGCAACTCATCCTGTGTTTTGCCATCCTCATTCTTTTGCACGAGGGGGGACACTTCTTGTTTGCAAAACTTTTCAAGGTCAGAGTTAAGAAATTCTGCCTCTTTTTCGACCCATCAATAAATCTCGGATTCAAGAAGTTTAGTGGTACGCTTCGCCTCTTTACCTGGCGTGGTACTGACTATCACATTGGCTGGTTGCCCCTTGGCGGTTACGTCAACATCGCTGGGATGATAGACGAGAGCACCTCTGCCGAAGAATTGGAAAAAGACGATACGCCACGCGAGAATATGTTTATGTACAAACCAGCTTGGCAACGTCTTCTCATTATGGTCGGTGGTGTGTTGGTCAACTTCCTTTTGGCTCTCTTCATCTACGCTATGATCCTTTTCACTTGGGGCCGCGAGTACGTTCCAATCGACAAGATGACTCATGGCTTCAAATTCAACGAAACGGCCCAGCAACTCGGTTTTCGCGATGGTGATATTCCTATTAAAGCTGATGATAAGGCGTTCACACTCTACGATGCCAACATCTTCCGCGATATCTCCGAAGCAAAGACTGTCACTGTGTTGCGCGAGGGCACGGAAGTAGCACTTTCACTCCCAGGCGATCTCAACTTGATTGAGATGTTGCAGTCTCAACCTCGTTTTATGGATATTCTGGCACCAGCAGTGATTGATAGCGTGCAAAGCGGAGGACCTGCTGAAGTAGTAGGCATCAAGGCGGGCGATAAACTTTTGGCTTTCAATGGTGATTCACTTTCTACATGGAATGAGTTCAACCAAAAGATGGGACAGATACGAGACGTTCTCCTTGCTCAACAACCTGCCAAACAGGGCTTGCTTTCATCATGCTCAGGCACAGCAGCAACTACCGTTGCTCCAGTCGACAGTGCCGCCTTGCGTCGTGTCACAGCAGTAGTGCTCCATGCTGGTGCCACTACCCCCGACACACTTACATTTGATTTGGACAAGGATTTCCGTATGGGCATCTTTATGCACAACCCAATGGCAGATTATCCTGTCACCACTCAGACGTATGGCTTCCTGGAATCTTTCCCTGCTGGTGTAGCTCATGGTTGGGAAGTGCTGAGCGGTTACGTAGCAGACTTGAAATACCTCTTTACAGCCGAAGGGGCTAAGAGCGTTGGTAGCTTTGGCGCCATCGGTAGCATGTTCCCCGACGCTTGGGACTGGCACAGATTCTGGTCGCTCACAGCCTTCATCTCGTTGATGCTCGCCTTTATGAATATCCTGCCCATTCCCGCTCTCGATGGTGGACATGTGCTCTTCTTGCTCTACGAAGTGATTACGCGTCGTAAGCCATCTGACAAATTCCTTGGCATAGCGCAAAGCATCGGTATGATCCTACTCTTTGCACTCATGGGTTATGCGATATTCAACGACCTCTTGCGTTTTGTTTTTTAGGTATACTTTCTAGATAGATTTGTATCTTATATATATAATGTGTGGTGCGTATGTGAAAGAATTACATGCGCACCACCTTTTTTGATGATAGGGGGCCTTCGTTATTGATGTTAGTGGTGTACTGTAAGTGCGGTGCTGCGCTGATGAGCGGTTTGCGTCGTCGGTCTGCCCCCTTTCCCTCTCGCTGTCGTCTGGTCTCGGGCCAAGGTCTTAGTCCATTGTTGCAGAATCCACTGTCTCAGAAGTTTTTGGTTGAAGTGCTTGACTGCAATGACCCCCACCCGTCGTGGCAGTCGGTCGTTGACATCTCGTTCGAGCCTTGTAGCGATTCGGTGTACGATGTTGGTGATACTGGGGCTTTGTTGTGCCATTTGGGTTGTTAATTGTTAAAAAATCTCATTTTAGTGTTATTATGTAGTGTTAGTGATTGGTGGGTTGTATTTTATTTGTATTTTTGCGGTGTCCTTTTGGACTACACGCTGAGAATCGCGGGAGGTGAAACCTTATCGTAACACCTCAGAAGTCATCTTCGGATGACTTTTTTTATTTTTCCACCATTTTTCTAATTTGTGGTAGGATGGACAAAAAGTAGGATGAATTTACTCTAAAAATCTCATTTTAGTATCTTTTTGTGGTGTTGATGTTTGGTGGGTTGGATTTTGTTTGTACTTTTGCGTCAGCACATGTGAAAATGTGTTAGCGTGTGCCACGGCACGTCGCCTTGCAGGGAGGTTTTACTTCCCTGTTTTTATATACCACCTTACTATAAAAATCCCGTATTTTTCCCCTCTTGAAAAAACCTAGACCTTTTTTAAATTTCCCGGCGCGAAATTTAAAAAAGGTCTAATGAAATTTGAAAAAAGCCTTAGATAATTTTTTGCTTGTTTTTTAGCACAGTTTTTTGAGTCGTTTCTTGAGGGTGTTTTTTTTGATAAGCAAAACGCTTTTATACTCATTTCATGATTCAGATACTGGTTGTTGTGCTGTCAAATACCCCACTGTTTTTATGTTTTTCAACATTTTTATGTATTTTTCTTTAATTTTTGTTTTGCCAGTTAATAATAAAGTGTGATTTTTGCAATCTGCGCCTCTCAAAACGGGGCGTGCGACAAATAGGGCGTAATTTTTTTGCTTCGCCTAATTGTTTGGCAGATAGCACATTTAGTGCAAGATTGCCATTTTGTGTAGTGCATCACTTTTAATTTTTCTTATCAAAAGATTTGGTTAGAATTAAAAAAGTGTGTACTTTTGCACTCGCTAATCAGGAAACGCCCTGGTGAGCGACTTTAAAAAGAAGCGTTCTTTGAAAGCAATTCCATAAAACTTTT
>JAGKTZ010000096.1 GCA_021153165.1 Prevotellaceae bacterium | reverse complement strand
AATAAATAAAAACCATGTACGAAATTTTTGTAATCCTTGCTGTAATCACAGCAGTACTCCTCGCCTTCATCGTATTGATTCAAGAATCAAAAGGTGGTGGTTTGGCTTCAAACTTTTCTTCATCTAATCAAATCATGGGTGTAAGAAAAACTACAGACTTTATTGAAAAAGCAACTTGGACTTTGGCTTCACTCCTCGTGATTTTCAGTGTTGCATCAGCATTTTGCCTTGGTGGTTCAAAGGAATCAAATGGCAGTATTACTGATGGTGTAAAGGCTCCTGCTGCACAGACAGCTCCTGCTGCAAATAATGCACAAGAAGCTGCACCTGCACCAGCAGCTCAACAAAACTGATCAAAGAGATTGCTCTAAAACATAAGTCTCTCCGTCTTCAGTCAGAATTGCAAGGCAACAAAGCGGCGCATACATTCTGAGTGAGAACGAAGAGACTTTCTTTTTTTATATTTTCTTTCGCCCAATCATAGGATTTTTATTAACTTTGCCCGATATAAATATTTACTACAATGAACATACTTGAACTTAGCGAACAGGAAATTTGCCGCCGCAATTCATTAGAAGAATTACGCCGCATGGGTATTGATCCTTATCCCGCAGCAGAATTCCCTGTAAATGCCTACACTACAGAAATAAAGGAAAGTTTTAACGACGATGATGAGCCACGCGAAGTCTGCGTTGCTGGCCGTATCATGGGACGTCGTATCATGGGTAAAGCAAGCTTTGCCGAATTGCTCGACTCTAAGGGTAAAATCCAAGTATATATTACCCGCGATGATATTTGCCCAGAAGAAAACAAAGATCTCTACAATGTCGTATTCAAGAAATTGTTGGATTTGGGCGACTTTATCGGCGTAAAGGGTTTTGTATTCCGCACACAAACTGGCGAAATCTCTATCCACGCTCGCGAACTCTTCGTATTGGCAAAGAGTATCAAACCTCTGCCCGTCGTTAAGGAAAAAGATGGTGTAACCTACGATAGCTTTGACGACGCCGAATTGCGTTATCGTCAGCGCTATGTGGACCTGATCGTCAATCCTGGTGTAAAGGAGACTTTCTTGAAGCGCTCAACTATCGTCAAAACTATGCGCCAAGTATTGGATGACGCAGGTTATACAGAGGTGGAAACACCTATCCTTCAGAGCATCCCTGGCGGAGCAAGTGCACGTCCATTTATCACACACCACAATTCGCTCAACGTAGACCTTTATTTGCGCATCGCTACCGAACTTTACCTGAAGCGCCTTATCGTTGGTGGATTTGAAGGTGTATATGAAATTGGTAAGAACTTCCGCAACGAAGGTATGGACCGTAGCCACAACCCTGAGTTTACTTGTATGGAATTGTACGTTCAATACAAGGACTACAATTGGATGATGTCTTTCACCGAGCAGTTGTTGGAAAAGATCTGCGTAGCCGTAAATGGTTCTACCGAAACTGTGGTAGACGGCAAGACTATCAGCTTCAAAGCACCCTACCGCAGATTGCCTATACTCGAAGCCATCAAGGAAAAGACAGGTTACGACCTCAATGGCAAGTCGGAAGAAGAAATCCGCCAAATCTGCCTTGCGCTCAATATGGAAATTGACGAAACAATGGGCAAGGGCAAATTGATTGATGAAATCTTTGGTGAATTCTGCGAAGGTACATATATTCAACCTACCTTCATCACAGATTACCCCGTCGAAATGTCTCCGCTCACCAAGAAGCACCGCTCTAACCCAGGCCTTACAGAGCGTTTCGAATTGATGGTAAATGGTAAGGAATTGGCTAATGCTTATTCTGAGCTCAACGACCCCATTGACCAAGAAGAACGCTTCCAGGATCAGCTCCGCCTCTCTGAAAAGGGTGATGATGAAGCAATGTTCATCGACAAGGACTTCCTTCGTGCACTGCAATATGGTATGCCTCCTACCAGTGGTATCGGCATCGGTATCGACCGCCTCGTCATGTTGATGACAGGTCAGACACAAATTCAGGAAGTACTCTTCTTCCCACAGATGCGTCCAGAAAAGAAGATTCCTAAGGACGGTGCAGAAGCCTTTGCTGCGATCGGTGTTGCAGAAGAACTTGTACCTATTTTGCACAAAGTGGGTTACAACCTTGTCAATGACCTCAAGGGCGCCAACCCTCAGAAAGTACAACAACAGATTGGCGAAGTGATCAAGAAGTTTAAGCTCGAAATCGAAAAGCCTTCTGTAGCAGACATCACTGTTTGGGTCGAAAAGCTTGAAGTAGAATAATCTCAAATCATGCCCAACCCTTGCCCCACCAGGAGCAGGGATTGGGCGTATTTCATTTAAGATGAGTTTATCATTGTTTTCCAATAAAAAATCTGAGTCGGTACCTCCGTCAAAGGGGCTTGACGAAGAAACTTCCATAGCTATTATGGGAGGTGGAAGTTGGGCAACAGCCATCGCAAAGATTGTCCTTGAAAACGTAGACCATATCACATGGTACATGCGCCGAGACGACTCGATCGAGGAATTCAAGCGATTGGGGCACAACCCATCCTATTTGACCAGCGTACACTTTGATACCTCACGCATCACCTTCTCGTCGGACATCAACGAAGTGGTGCGCACGTGCAACACTTTGATATTCGTCACCCCATCCCCCTACTTGAAGAATCACCTCAAGAAGTTGAAGGTCAAGTTGCACGACAAATTTATTGTCACAGCCATCAAGGGGATAGTACCCGACGAGAATTTAGTCTGCACCGAATTCTTCCGCCAGGTCTACAACGTACCCGAGGACAATCTCGGCGTATTGGGCGGGCCCAGTCATGCCGAAGAGGTCGCTATGGGGCGCTTGACCTACCTGACAGTGGGATGTACTGACGAAGCCAAGGCACAGCGCCTGGCAGAGTGCATCGAAAGTTCGTACGTCAAGACCAAGACAAGCCAGGACGTCATCGGTATCGAATACGCCTCGGTGTTGAAGAATGTTTACTCTATCGCCGCGGGTATCTGCAATGGTTTGAAATATGGAGACAACTTCCAAAGTGTACTTATGGCCAATGCTGTGCAAGAGATGAACCGCTTCCTGCGCGCAGTCTATCCTATCGAGCGCAATGTGTACGACAGCGTTTATCTGGGAGACTTGCTCGTCACTGGCTACTCCAACTTCTCCCGCAACCGCGTCTTTGGTACCATGATCGGCCGAGGATACTCTGTCAAGTCCGCACAGATTGAAATGGAAATGATCGCCGAGGGTTATTTTGGTACCAAGTGTATGAAGGACATCAACCGCGGTCTGCACGTCAATATGCCCATCCTCGACGCCGTCTACAATATCCTGTACGAACGCATCTCTCCCACAGTCGAGATTAAGCTTTTGACTGAATCTTTCCGCTAATTTCCCGGTTGAGTTGCTCTCACCGCAGAGCACCTTGCCTATACATATCACCTGCATAGTTGAGCCTTACGACTCCTGTGCAGGTGTTTTTTTGTAAACTAAAAATGGGGCAAAAAACGTTGCGCCGTCTCGTTGAAAAAAAGTCTAACCTTTTTCAAAAAAACCAAGACCTTTTTCAAAATATGTAAGGCTTTTTTTCGATTGCCCTTTCTATGGCAAAATCGGGCAGGGTGGGGGATGTGCGCTTAGACTACGGCATAGTCCGTCACAACAACCAAAAAGTGGACCGATGGTTTGACCCAACGATCCACTTCCCTATTGTCTAACTGTAAAAATAACTATTATTTGGTTTCTTCTGTTTCAGGCGCCTGATCGATCAGTTCCATGAATTGATCCAACTTAGGTGTGATGATGATTTGAGTGCGGCGATTGCGTTGTTTGCCCTTAGCTGTGTTATTAGAAGCTACAGGATTGTATTCGCCACGACCTGCAGCAGTCAGGCGCTTAGGATCTATGCCATAAGTGTTTTGCAAAGCTTGAACAACTGAAGATGCACGCAGTGCAGAGAGGTCCCAATTGTTGCGGATATTAGTCTTAGAGATGGGCACATTGTCTGTATTACCTTCCACCAAAACTTCATAGTCTTCGTAGTCTTGGATAATCTTTGCAATCTTGCCTAAAGTCTCGTGTGCACGTTCGCCGATTTCATAGCTACCGCTCTTGTAAAGCATGTTGTCAGCCAACGAGATATATACCACACCCTTGAGTACTTGTACATCTACTTCTTCCATTTCATCCTTAGTCAGCGAGCGTGTCAACTTATTGGTCAATGCTTGGTTCAGAGAGTCGCTCTTGTCCTTAGCTTCCACCAATTGCTTGATAAATTTGTTTGACGCATTGATTTCGTCTACCAATTTCGAAATATTCACACTACCTTGTTGCACGCTTTGGTCGTAAGACGCCATAAGCTTTGCATACTGCTCCTTCAAGTCCTTGTTGCGTTGTTGTTCCTCTGCTAAACGTGCTGCAAGACTCTTCGAATCACTGGTATATTCAGCAATCTTTACCTTAGCATCAGTATAGTCAGCATTCAGTTTGCTGTACTTTTGTCCCAATGCTTGATACTTTGACTGCAAGCTTTCATAGTCTTTCTTTGTCACACAACTTGTCAGCACCAGGGCCAACAAAGGAAGATAAATTAAAAATCTTTTCATCTTA
>JAGKTZ010000004.1 GCA_021153165.1 Prevotellaceae bacterium | reverse complement strand
TAAGAATATCCGTACAAGCAAGCACGATACTCATATTGGGATTGATGAAACAGTTGCTCCGCTCATAAGGAAACTGTTTACAGAGGTTGCAAAAGGTATCGAAACGCCTAACTACATCCGTAGGAAATATGCAAAAAGGTTTTCCGAAAGTTTGTATTTTGCGATGTTGAGAAATCCTTTCTACATAGGTAAGATAAGAGTTCCAGCATATAAAGATGAACCCGAGAGGTTGGTTGATGGCGTACACGAACCTCTAATTGATGAAACTATATATAATAAGGTGCAAGATGTTCTTGATGGTAAGAGGCGTAAAGCGCCTAAATTATCCAAACCTCAAGACCCTATGCTGTTCTTGCGTAAGTTCCTCATTTGCCCCATCTGTGGGCATTGCCTCACGGGTGCTACAAGCAAGGGGAATGGTGGTAAGTACACCTATTATTTTTGTTGTAATGATAGTAAACACATAAGGGTAAGAGCAGAAAGGGTAAACGATACTTTTGTTCATTACTTGTCTGTTTTGAAACCTTATGACACTGTTCTTGACCTCTATAAGGAGATTTTGAACGATATAAGGAAAGAGGATAGAGTGGAGCAGACAAGGCGTACAGAACGCCTTAAAAGCGAATTGAGCACTGTTATCAAGCGTATGGATAGTGTTCAAGACAAATATATTGATGGAGAACTCGACAAGGTGTCTTATAATAGACTGATGGAGAGGTATTCCAATGAGGCAGAAAGTCTAAAAGAGCGTATCGCTCTTGTGGAAACCCCTAACAATGTCAAGGTCGAACCAAAGTTGGGGTATGCTATCTCCTTGATAAGTAATATAGATAGGTTTATTCTAGATGCTCCCGTTTCGCTTAAAATAAAGTTGCTTGGTTCGATGTTTCCTCAAAAAATAGAGTTTGACGGAAATAAATATCGAACCAATGAATATAACAAGGTGCTTGATTTAATATATCAGCAAACCAATGAGTTACGGGTGGGTAAAAAAGAAAACGGAGAGAGTTTTTCAACTTTCTCCGTTTCAGTACCCAGAGCCGGGGTCGAACCGGCACAGGTTTCCCTACTGGTGTTTGAGACCAGCGCGTCTACCGATTCCGCCATCTGGGCTCCATGCAAGAAATGTTTTCTTGCGTTTTGCGGTGCAAAGGTAGGATGTTTTTTTGAAACGACCAAGAAAAAAGATAAAAAAGTCTTATTTTAATTTTCAAAAGGCTTGTTTAGGTTTCTTTTGCACTGAAAAAATTGTAATATCAGAATATTTATATACCTTAGCAGAAAGTTTTAATCTAAATCTACTAAAGGGTATGAAAAACAACTATTGTATTATCTTGGCTGGGGGTGAAGGCAGACGCCTATGGCCTTGCAGCAGAAAATATTTGCCTAAACAATTCATAGATTTCTTTGGCACCGGTCGCACGTTGCTTCAGCAAACGTACGATCGCTTTGCACAATTTATTCCACGCGAGAATATTTTTGTTTCGACCTTCAAGGATTATCAGGATTTGGTGCTGGAACAGTTGCCTGAACTCTCGACAGAGAATATCCTGATCGAACCTGTACAAATGTCTACGGCGCCGGCTGTGGCGTGGGCTTCGTATCACATTTCGTGCATGAATCCTGATGCCAACGTGGTCGTGTCGCCTGCCGACCAGCATATCGTGGATACGCAGCGTTTCGAACAGCAGGTGAGCCATGCTCTGGACTTTGTGTCGGGCAACGACGTTTTCCTGGCAATGGGTATACCTGCGTCGATGCCAAATACGGCGTACGGTTACATACAAATGGGCGAGGAAGTCAAAAGCGGCAAGTTGTATCGCGTGAAGAGTTTCCAGGAGAAGCCTGCCCAGGAATATGCCAATTTGTTCGTTGAAAGCGGCGAATTTTTGTGGAACACGGGGTTGTTCTTGTGGAATGCGCAATCGATGATACACCTGATGCGCGAGGTGGCCCCACTTGTAGCCGAACGTATAGAAGCGGCGGCGGGCACTGTGGCCAAGGACGAGGATTTGGCATTAGTGCGCGACTACTATCCCGAAAGCCTGAGCAGTTCGATAGACTTGATGATACTGGACACATGCCGCAACGTGTACGTCTACCAATGTGATTTTGGTTGGGCAGACGTGGGATGTTGGCCGGAGCTGTACAAAGTGATGAAAAAGGATGTTGACGGCAATGTCATCATGGGCAAAGGCAAGGTCTTCATGTCGGGCAGCAGCAACAATGTCGTTTCTGTATCTGACGAGAAGGCGGTCATCGTAAATGGTCTGGATGGTTATTTGATTGCTGAGAACGAAGATGTTCTCGTAATCTGCCCTAATGATAAACCGACGACTGTACGTAGGTTGGCAGACGAGGTGATGGTTAAATTAGGTGAAAAATATCTGTAATTAGAGTTTAAAAATTAACTTTGCATAAGAAACAAAACAAACATAGCAGTAAATCTCACATGTTAAACTTAAAAACTATTACTATTATGAAGAAATTTTTTAGCCTATACCTCTGCTTATTCTTGGCATGTAGTCTTTCTGTGAATGCACAAAGCAAGGGTGATTTCTACGTTGGCGGTAACCTTAAATTTGGCCTCACTGCTCTAGATATGCCTGTGTTTGGTTCCGAAACTTCCACACATTTTGGCATTGCGCCTGAGGTGGGTTATTTTGTTGCAGACAAGTTAAAGATTGGATTGGGCATCGCATACGATTACAGCACTGAAACACACCAAATGACCTTCATGCCCAACATTGCTTACTATGTGCCTATCGTGAAGAATTTGTACTACGTGCCCGAATTGGCTATCGGCGGTGGCTTCATGGCATCTGAAGGCGAATCAGAAGGACTATTCACTATGTCTCTCAAATTGGCTTCGTTGGAATATCGCCCCACTTCTAAGTTTGCCTTTGGTGTAGGCCTTATAAACCTGGACTATAGCAGATGGTCAGAAATCAACCTCGTAAACTTTGGTATATTGAGCTCGCCAACAGTTTCGTTTAAGTATTTCTTCTAAGATATTCCTACCTGTCTTGACGGGTCTATTCGTCCCCGCAAGCAGATAGATATATGCATACTGAAGCGCCTCGACATCGGGGCGCTTCTTTGTGTATTTTGGAGCAAGGAAAAAATGCGAAAAATTTTGACAAATGCAGTTGATGAAATAGAACGGATGCTAAGCCCGACAACTTGCTTTATGGGAAAAAGGTTAGGGGTTGT
Organism: Prevotellaceae bacterium; assembly: GCA_021153165.1. Taxonomy (GTDB): domain Bacteria; phylum Bacteroidota; class Bacteroidia; order Bacteroidales; family Bacteroidaceae; genus Alloprevotella. Next base: position 49,847 of record JAGKTZ010000004.1, on the reverse strand, counting down.
TGAAAAAAAGTCTAATGTTTTTTGAAAAAGGTCTAACCTTTTTTCGACAAAGCCTAGACTTTTTTCATTTTCTCTAACGCCAAAATTCATCGGTCGAACCCCACTTTTCAGCAAACAAACGAAAAAAAGTCTAATGTTTTTCACTTTTCACCCCAAAAACCTTGATTTTTGACCTCGCGAGAATGGCGTATTTGCGACCAAATGTACGTTTGATTAATTTTAAGCGATTCTCGCTCTCGAAAAATGCGAAAAATTTTGACAAACTAGGGCACGACACCCCTAGATTGCTTACGTCAGACCCTCCCCTACTCTATCACCAAAAAAAGTAGGTTCTGTGCACGAGAACCTACTTTTTGTATTTCATTCGATCGACCCGAGACACACTCAGCCCGACCCTTATATCATGAGCATTTATCCAGCGTGCCCCTTATTCAGGATTTGCCCCCATCACCCAGCGGTACAGATTGCAACCGACAAAGTTGCCGACAACGATGCTTAGGTAGAATGGCAGAATTTCGGACCAATGCTGGCCGAGGTAGTCGAACGGCGCACTCATATAAAAGAAGGCATCGGCGGCACAGTGGGGAAATCCGCACTGAATAAACAAGGGCACACCGATGAGCAGGGGCAGCATATTCCCCTTGCGGGCAAAGGTGACGGCAGTAGTCATAATGAATCCGCAACCTATGGCCAGCAGGCCGCCGCGGAGGGGACCGAGCGCCAAGCGCCCTGCCAATATCTCTTGCGCAGAACCTTGCAGGTCCATCGCAGAACAGTGTGTCAACATGGCCATTAGAAAACAACCGACCAAGTTGCCCGAGAGCACGAATGCCAAATAGGGCAATTCGTTCTTCTTGATAAATCCTGCGGTGCCAGTATAGAGTTTCAATTTATACCCTACGACGGTGAGCAAGGCAAAGGCAAAGAGCACGCTGCCCACGATGTCGCGCAAGGCCAGGAAGCCAAAGCCAGCGATACCAACGGCTACACCCGAGAGTATGGCAGATTTGAAATTTTCTACGTTGATCATATATGAGTAGGATAGGTTGAGACGCCGCAAGATCACATACAAATCTCGCGCGAGTCTATTAAATATTTTGAATCCAAACAGCAGACCATTGTTGATGAACCCTGCTCTGCCGTCCGTAGACTGTAGTCCGTTGTCTGTAGACTATAGACCGCTGTCTGTTGACTGTAGTCCGTTGTCTGTTGACTTCACTTAGAGCGAAGCCAAGTTCTTCGCGTTCAAGGTTTGCTTACCTTCGGCAGTATAAACGTATTCGATACGATCTGCGTAGGCCTTTTCAATCTTGCCGCGTACCATTTTCATGGTCGAGTTGATCATTTGATTTTGCTCGGTGAAGGGTTCGGGCAATACGGCGAATGCGCTAGGCAACCAACGTTCGGGGAACATGCCTTCAAACTCTCCGCCGCGCTTGAACTTAGCGATTTCCTTTTCCAGCTTTTCCAGTGCCGCCTTCTTGCCCTCCTCTGTGTCGAGAGTCAGACCCTGGTGCTGCAACTTGCGACGCAGATTTTCCTTGTTGGGCACAATCAATGCGATGGTCGAGGGAGATTGATTGTTGTAGAGCATCACTTGGTCGATATACTTAGACTTTTCCACCAAAGTTTCTTCGATGCCTTCTGGGCTGTACTTTTCGCCGTCGCTTGATATGAGAAGGCTCTTGAATCTACCCTTGACGTAGAGCAAACCTTCGGCCGACATATAGCCCAAGTCGCCTGTGTAGAGGTAGCCGTCGCGTACGGTCTCGGCGGTAGACTCGGGATTCTTCCAGTAGCCAGCCATGACGTTTTCGCCCTTGACTACGATTTCGCCCATTTCACCTACGGGCAAATCCTTGCCTTCGCTATCGCAAATCTTCACTTCGATAGGCTTCACCAACTTACCGCTCGAACCAAAACGATACAGGTCGGGACCATTACTTGAGATCACAGGTGTAGCCTCGCTCAGACCGTAGCCTTGATACATAGGCATGCCGATGCCGACATAGAACTTCTGCAAATCTTTGTCCAACAGAGCACCACCACCAATAAAGAAACGCATTTCGCCGCCAAAGTTCTGACGCACTTTGCTGAACAGAATCTTGTCGAACAAAGCGACAAGTGGCTTCAAGATGTAGCGCCAACCCTTGAAGTCCAAGTTGGAGTCGCCATAATACAACTGTGTCAACTTCATACCAAAGTTGAAGAGCTTCACAGTCGTAGCACCCTTTGCACGGATACCATTCTCGATATTCTTCTTGAACGTCTTAGCCAAAGCAGGTACGCTCAGGATGAAATGAGGTCTGACCTCGCGAATATTCAATGGGATGTTCTTCAAAGTTTCCAACGGCGTGCGTCCCACTTGTACGGTAGCCGCAGTAGCACCCGCCGCCATCATGATATAGAATCCCACGACGTGAGCAAAACAGTGGTCCAAGGGCAAAATGATCAACGTGCGCCACGTCTCATCAATATTGACCAACGTACGCGCCTGCTCCACGTTTGCGGTATAGTTACGGTGTGTCAGCACGACACCTTTGGGATCGGCCGTAGTACCACTGGTATAGGTGATCGTAGCGTAGTCGTCGTTTTCAATAGAGTGGGCTACTGCCAAGAACTCCTCTTCTGTATGTTCAGCCAAGAACTTATCACCCATCGCGATGAGTTCTGACAAAGCGATCTCGCCGTCTTCGTAGGTTTCCATTTCATCAAAAACAATCACCTTTTGTACTGCTGGCAATTGTGACTTGATCTGACGAATTTTCTTCAACTGTTGTCCGCTCACCATGACATATTTCACATCGCCGTGAACTAGGCGGAACATCAAGTCGTTGCTTTCTTCCAATTTGATACTGAGGGGCACGTTGATAGCACCGGCGTAGAACATCGCCAATTCACCAATTACCCAAAGGTTGCGACCTTCGCTCAACAACGCCATAGTATCTCCCTTCTTCACGCCGAGCGCTTGCAATCCGGCACCGATACGATACACCTGTTCCTTGACTTGGGTGTAGGTCGTAGGCTCGAATTCCTTTTTAGTCTTTTCCAACAAAAAAGTATTGTTGGGGTACTGCTTCACAGACGCTTCGAAAAGGTCTACAATTGTCTTTTTCATAAGATCATATATTAATAGTATTTACTGCAAATGTAGTCTGGAGAAAAGTCGACTTTTCCCTCTTCATCTTATAATACAGGCGCCAAAGATACAGAAAGATAAGGGAAGAGCGAAACAAAATGTTAATTTTTCCTACATTCACCGCGTTTAACTTCTATTTTTTTCAATTTTTCTTTTCCCAACTACTTATTATTTTTACCTTTGCCCGCAAATGCGGTCGCCCCATTGGGCGTGAAAAGGGAAACGGGTGTGAATCCCGTGCAGTCCCGCTGCTGTATACCTTTATTTACCTCCTCAAATCCGTGCGCCGAGTTGAAGCATCGAGGTCTCACTCTTTTTCATGTAGACTTCACCGCCGAGACACACTGCGCCGCAGACATGCCACTATGTTGGACCAAAAACCAACACGGGAAGGCTTTTGAGGAAAAGGACAAGCCAGAAGACCTGCCGCAGGAGTATGCCTCAACACATCGCTTCGAGGAAAAGCGATCGGGGTTCACCTATTATAGTTTTTGCAAGGGTACGTAACGCGTACCAGTATCCTTGTTTTATGGGAATCAAGGATTGACCGACGGATATCAGCATATCCGCTTGCAAGCCGTTTATTTCGATGAACTACAAGTGTATCTTCACGCGAAAACCATTGTCTACTCTCGTCAGCATAAGCCTTGCGAGCCTACTTGCTTTGTGTCCATATCAGAGCCTTTGGGGACAGAATAATTCTCCGGCGAAGGTGGACACACTGGGTACGGCTGTCGTGACAGGATATGCTGCCAAAGGAGATATGCAGCAGGCCGTGCCGACACAACAATTGACCTCGGCACAAATGCAGCAGATGGGCGTGAGCGATATCGGCGGTGCGTTGCAACGACTATCCGGACTGCAACTGCGAGACTACGGCGGCGCAGGCGGACTGAAGACCGTCAGCGCACGAGGTCTGGGCGCCGCACATACAGTCGTAGCCTACGACGGACTGGCACTGGGCGATGCACGACAGGGGCAGACGGACTTGTCACGCTTCAACACAGAGTATCTGGATGGATTGACACTGTCGATAGCAGACGTTCCGAATTTGCTTTGCCCCGTTCGCAACTTGGGTGCAGCCCTATTAGAGATGCATCCACAGCAGACCGACTCGACACGCCGTCTGTCGGGCCGCGCAGGCATCAACGTCGGCTCTTTTGGCGCCGTTGCACCCTCGCTACGACTACAGGGCAAGTGTACAGACCGCGTAACCCTGGGACTTTCTTCACACTTCTACCGCGCAGACAACAACTATCCGTTTATCCTGCAGAACGGCAAAATCATCACACACGAGACACGCGACCACAGCCATATGCAAGCCTACACCGTACAGGGCGATTTGAGCGCTACGGACCAGGCGGGCGGCAAATGGCAAATGCTTCTTTTCTATAACAACGACGACCGCGAACTGCCTGGTCAGGTCATGTATTACACACAAAAGGGCACGGAGCAATTGGATGAACAACGCGCCTTCGCACAACTCAGACAGGAACGCCGATGGAACGACTGGAAGTGGATGTGTGCTGCAAAATTTTCTTTTTCCGAAAGCTTGTATGATGATACCAACCCGCAATATCCAACGGGAGCTTTGCAACAAAATTATTGGCAACGCGAATGGTATGCCACAACTGGTGTAATGCGCACTTTCCGCCGATTCAGCGCAGCCTATGCGGCAGACTATACACACACCTCGCTCAATAGTAATCAATCTGCAGCCCCTCGTGCGAAGCGGCATAGCCTGCAGCAAGCCTTGTCGTTGCGCTATACTCATCGTGTGCTGACGGCTACGGCGCGAGTGCTGGCTTATGATGACTGGAATAGTTATCCTGTGGGCGAAGCGGCGCAAAATGCACACCACATCTCGCCCACGGCTGACGTGACGGTGCATCTGGTGTCGTGGCACAAGGATGCCGAACACTGGGGCAGACTGCGTGCACGCGTGCTCTACAAAGAATCGTATCGCGTGCCGACTTTCAGCGAGACGTACTACTATCATCTAGGCACGCAAAGACTGCGTCCGGAGTTGGCCAGACAGACGGGAGCCGGCCTCACACTGCAAGCGCAACCTGCGCCGTGGTGGCAAAACCTGGAGGTTTCGGCGGATGCCTACTTCAATCATGTGCGAGACCGCATCAGTGCAATTCCCTACAACCTGTACGTATGGCAAACGGTGAATATGGGGCGCGTGAATATCTGGGGCACCGATGTGACACTACACTCAACATTTCGCCCTGCAGAGCGTCACCTTTTGCTCCTACACACCAACTATTCGTGGCAAAAGGCTACGGATCGCACGGACCCGACTTCGCGCAGTTATGGCAAGCAGCCGGCCTATATGCCGCAGCACACACTTGGTGCTTCTTTGGCTTGGGAAAATCCGTGGGCAAACCTTTCCATTTCGCTCACGGCCCTATCCGAAAGATGGAGCACCAACGAGCACGCCGCTGGCACCCTGCTGCCGGCTTATGCAGAGTGGGGCGTGGGGGCATATCGCGAGGTGAAATTGCCACGAGGTGTGAGGTTGAATCTGCGCGCCGACGTGCTGAATCTATTCAACAAACAATACGAAATCGTGCGCCGCTATCCGATGCCTGGCAGGCATTGGAAAGTGGGTGCGACGATAGATTTTTAGGGATAATCGGAACTCTCGGAGTTCTCAGAGTCCTCAGAGAAATCATAAAATACTGCGCCAAGATTACAGAGTTCTCAGAGAAATCAGAAAACACTACGCCAGGATTACGCAATACATATCACGAAAAAATCATCTTAAAATTTAAAATTATGAAAACAAAATTTTCTCGTTTTGCCACCCGTATTAGTGTGGCTTTGGTTATAATGAGTGCGCTCGTTGCTTGTGATGAGAGCGACGGATTCCAAGATGGTGCAGCGCCCAACCCACAACCTCGACAGGAGATGGCCTATGTGGTGAATCAGGGCAGTATGTACTCGGGTATAGCCGGCAGTCTGGACGCCTTTTCTTTGACCGACGGCACCTATTCCAACAGCATTTTTTCAGCAACCAACCAGCAGAGTCTGGGAGATAGTCCACAGGCGGGCGTAGCCTACGGTTCGCGTCTGTATATCGCCGTCTTTGGCTCAAATCTGGTGTGGGCGATCGACCGAGATACGTGGCAGATTGCCGCACAAATCACGACAACCGCACCCGAAGGTATCTGTGCAGCCGACGGCGCCGTGTATGTGACCAACAACGACGGCTACGTGACACGCATCGACACGACGACGCTGCAAGCCGAAGCCCGCTTGGCCGTAGGTCCGAATCCCGCTCACCTGACCGCCGCCGATGGACACCTGTATATCAGTATTTCCGACGGCTACAACTACAACGGCGGCTATGCCAACGGCTGCCGTGTGGCAAAGGTACGCTTGTCTGACTTCACCAAGGTGGGCGATATCATGGTCGGCGTGAATCCTGGCCCGATCGTAGCCGATGGCGCAGGACGTGTATTTGTCGTGGCACGCGGCAACTATGCCGACATTCTGCCCCAGGTCTATCAGATACAACCCGACGGCACGGCGACAGTACTGTGCGAAGGGTCCGACGTAGCCGTAGCGGGTGAAAATCTCTACGTGATGAATCAGGTGACAGACTGGAGTGTAGTGCCCGCTGTGAATCGTGTCAGTTACACTATCTACGACACACAAAGCGGCAAGGTTAAGCAAGAAAATTTCATTCCCACAGATCAGCAACCCGTAGCACCGATCCGCCTTATCGCGCATCCCACAAATGGCGAAATATACGTCACCTCGAACGCCTCGCTGACCGACTACACCTCGCCAGGCTACGTGTATCGCTATGCGGCCGACGGCACCTTCATCGCACGCTATGATGCCGGCATCGCGCCCTGCGACATTTTCTTCTGACAAAAGACTAAAATTTGCCAAGCAAAAAAATACGAAAAATTTTGACAAACGCAGTTGATGAAATAGAACGTTCCTGAACGAATAGGTTTGGGAAAAATCAAAAAAGTCAAGACTCTGTGAAAACTTTCCTTAGGATAATTTAAAAAAGGTCAAGGTTTTTTTTCAACAAAGTCTTGACTTTTTTCGTGTATTTTTGAGGTCGTGATTTTTTTAAAAGGTCCATTTTTTTACGATGAAAAGGCACTTTTTTGACAAAACACGCCGTTTTTTACACAAAAATCCGTTTTTTTGACGCCTCGTGCTTACGCTGTAGCCCAGCACCAGATTATTTTTTCAAAATACGCGATTCTCGTGCTCCGAAAATGCGAAATATTTTGACAAAACTTCATTTCTGAAACACAAATATTCGTTTCAAGCCAACAAGACTTTGCTTGCCCTTGCTTTCAAAATCACCAATTGTTTCTACCTGAGGCACGCCAAAATGCCGAAAACTATTGGGAATAATTATTTTTTTGTGTATTTTTGCAAGGATTATATTGGTGCAGTGTGCACCTACACTTTTGCACCCCAAATTTTGACAAAACAAAATAATAAAAGCATATGAAAATTGAATCTCAAATTGCAGCTGCAGTAGCCGCTGCGCTGAAAGAACTCTACGGCGTAGAAATCAACGCTGGCGAGGTAACTTTGGAAAAGACCAAGAAGGAATTTGAAGGTCACTACACCTTCGTCGTATTCCCCTACCTCCGCGCTTCAAAGAAGAAGCCCGAAGTGACTGCACAAGAAGTGGGCGAATACGTAGCCGCTCACACCGACGCAGTGGCTTCGTTTAACGTGATCAAGGGTTTCCTGAACATGGTCGTAGCTCCTGAAAAGTGGGTAGAATTGCTCGGCGATATCAACGCAGACGAAACCTTCGGTCTGACTAAGGCTGACGAAAATTCTCCGCTCGTTATGATCGAATATTCTTCGCCCAACACCAACAAACCCTTGCACTTGGGTCACGTGCGCAACAACCTGCTGGGATGGGCAGTTGCTCAGATCGCCGAGGCAAATGGCAACCGCGTGGTGAAAACAAACATCGTGAACGACCGCGGTATCCACATCTGTAAGTCAATGCTCGCCTGGCTGAAGTATGGCAACGGCGCTACGCCTGAATCTACCGGCATGAAGGGCGACCACCTCATCGGCCACTACTACGTAGCCTTTGACCAACACTATCGCGCCGAAGTGGCAGAACTCGTGGCTAAGTTCAAAGCAGAAGGCATGAACGAGGAAGAGGCTACAGAAAAGGCGAAGAAGGAAGCACCACTGATGCAGGAAGCACGCGAAATGCTCGTGAAGTGGGAACAAGGCGATGCCGAAGTGCGTGGTCTGTGGAGCAAGATGAACGAATGGGTATACGCAGGATTTGACGAAACCTACAAGAAAATGGGTGTAGGCTTCGACAAGATCTACTACGAAAGTGACACTTATCTGGAAGGTCGCGAATTGGTGCTCGAAGGTCTCGAAAAGGGTTTGTTCCAAAGAAAAGAAGACGGATCAGTATGGGCTGACCTGACAGAGAACGGACTGGACGAAAAACTCCTGCTCCGCGCCGACGGCACCAGCGTATATATGACACAAGATATCGGTACGGCAAAATTGCGCTACAGCGATTTCCCTATCGACAAGATGGTATATGTCGTAGGTAACGAACAAAACTACCACTTCCAAGTCCTCTCTATCCTTTTGGATAAGTTGGGCTTCAAGTGGGGTAAGGATTTGGTACACTTCTCCTACGGTATGGTGGAATTGCCCAACGGCAAAATGAAAAGCCGCGAAGGTACAGTGGTAGATGCCGACGACCTGGTAGAAGAAATGGTACGCCAGGCGAAAGCAACCGCCGACGAATCTGGAAAATTCGACGACATGAGCGAAGAAGAACGCCAGGAAGTGGCACGCATCGTAGGTATGGGCGCACTGAAGTACTTCCTGTTGAAAGTTGACGCTCGCAAGAACATGCTCTTCAACCCCGAAGAAAGTATTGACTTCAACGGCAACACAGGACCTTTCATCCAATACACCTACGCTCGTATCCGCTCTATCCTGCGCAAGGCCGAAGATCAACACTACGACCATGCAAACTTGCCTAAGGCTACCTTCGAACTCTCGGGCAAGGAGCAAGAAATCATCAGCAGTGTTGCCAACTTCGCTGCAGTAGTGAAATTGGCTGGCAAGGATTATTCTCCTTCTGTCATTGCCAACTACTGTTATGAATTGACCAAGGAATACAACCAATTCTACCACGAATTCAGCGTATTGAAGGAAGAGGACGAAGCAAAACGCCAATTCCGCCTTGTACTTTCGGCTAACGTAGCGAAAGTGATCCGCCTGGGAATGAGATTGCTCGGTATCGAAATGCCTGAAAGAATGTAATAAAATCGCAACGAGGGAAGTGGGCGGAGAGAATGGGTAAGACCTCTGCTGCACTTCCCTTTTGTTTTTACATACGATTCCAGGGGAAGTTACTTTTTCCCCAACCCTACTACAAACAAAACAAATCCATGAGCGGCAAAAAGCAGAAATACTACGTCGTGTGGCAAGGACACGAGACCGGAATATTCGACACGTGGGCAGAATGCAAAGCCTTGGTCGAAGGCTATCCTGGTCCCGTGTACAAATCCTTTGCCTCGCGCGAAGAAGCCGAGACCGCCTATGCAGAAGGTCCCGAACTGCACATCCGACCCAAATGCGCGTCTCGCCAAAAGGCAGAACAGGAGCGACAAGACAGAGCCTTGCTTCCCATCGTCGGCGATGCGTGGGCAGTAGATGCGGCCTGCTCGGGAAATCCCGGTCCGATGGAGTATCGATGCGTTGATTTGAAGGACGGCAAGGAGGTGTTTCACTTCGGTCCCGTTCATGGCACAAATAATATCGGCGAGTTTCTGGCCATCGTACACGCCTTGGCGCTACTGCAAAAGATGGGCGAGAAACGCACCATCTACAGCGACAGCCGAAATGCTATGCTGTGGGTGAAAGGACGACGCTGCAAAACAAAACTCGAACTGAACGACAAGACAAAACCCTTGTATGACATCATCGAGAGAGCGGAGCGTTGGCTCAACACACACCCTATAGAATGCCCCATCTTGAAGTGGCAAACCGATCAGTGGGGAGAAGTCCCTGCGGACTTTGGTAGAAAATAAAATACCTATCCTACGACACACGGCATCTTTCGTAGAAAATAAAATACTTACCCTGCGATACGCGTCATCTGATACAATAACAAAAGACCTTTGATATGAAGCAATTTTTCCTATTCATGCGACAATATGTCGGTCCCTACCAAAGATACATGTGGGGATCGTTGGTCTTCAATCTGCTCTCGGCAGTACTCAATGTATTCTCGTTTGCATCACTCATACCGATGTTGAATTTGCTCTTTGAGTACGATCCCACAAAGCCTCCTATGGAATTTTGGGCATGGGACATGGCAGACACGTCGTTCAAGGATGTGCTGATTCACAATATGTATTTCTACACAGAGGAAATCATGCGCAATTATGGCGGTCCGGGTATGGCACTTATCCTTATTGGCGTATTCCTGATGTCGGCCACATTGCTCAAGACATCTTGCTATTTTGCTTCGGCAGCAATGCTCGTGCCAATGCGAACAGGTATCGTGCGCGATATTCGTTCTAATATTTACAAGAAGATTACCACACTGCCTATTGCCTTCTTTTCCGACGAAAGAAAAGGAGACATCATCGCTCGCATGAGTGGTGACGTGAACGAGATAGAAAACTCTATCACCGGTTCGCTTGAGATGCTGGTGAAAAACCCTATCCTGCTTTGCTGCTACTTTGGTGTGCTGATTTATACCAGTTGGCAACTCACCGTCTTCACTATCGTCGTGCTACCGCTGATGGGCTGGGTGATGGGCAAGATAGGTAGAAAACTGAAACGCAAAAGCCTCGAAGCGCAAAACAAATGGAGCGACACGATGGCACAACTGGAAGAAACGCTGGGCGGTATGCGTATCATCAAAGCATTTCGTGCAGAACGCAAGATGCAAGACCGATTCAATCAAAGTACTAATGAGTATCGCGATGCCACAAACCGCGTGTCAATTCGCCAAGCCTCGGCACATCCAGTCAGTGAGTTTCTGGGCACTTGCCTTATTGTGCTGGTGCTATGGTACGGCGGTATGCTGATTTTCTCAAACCCCACAAATCCTATAATAGACGCGCCGACATTTATCTTCTACATGGTGATCCTGTATAGTATCATCCAACCACTGAAAGACCTGTCGAAAGCGACATACAGTATCCCCAAGGGTATGGCGTCAGTGGAACGTATCAACAAGATTCTGCTGGCAGAAAATCCAATACACGACGTAGAAAATCCCCAAAGCATCGACGGCCTGAAGGAAGGTGTAGAATTCAAAGATATTCACTTCTCGTACAATGGTAAACAGGAAGTGCTCAGCGGGATTAATATGACCGTAAAACGCGGGCAGACCATTGCAATTGTGGGACAGAGCGGTTCGGGCAAGAGTACCCTGGTAGACCTTTTGCCCCGCTATCACGACGTCAATGGCGGACAGATTTTGGTGGATGGTAAGGATGTGCGTCAATTGCGCTTGTCTGATTTGCGCAACCTCATTGGTAATGTCAACCAGGAAGCGATTTTGTTCAACGATACCTTCTACAACAACATCGCCTTCGGCGTGGAAAATGCAACAATGGAGGAAGTGATTGAAGCAGCCAAGGTGGCCAATGCACACGACTTCATCATGGAGAGCGAACAAGGCTATGACACACCAGTGGGCGACCGCGGTTGCAGACTGTCCGGTGGACAGCGCCAACGCATCTCGATCGCGCGTGCAATACTCAAGAATCCCGACATACTGATCCTGGACGAAGCGACATCAGCCCTGGATACAGAGAGCGAACGTTTGGTACAGGAGGCACTGGAACGACTGATGAAGACACGCACTACTATCGCCATCGCACACCGTCTGTCGACGATCAAAAATGCCGACGAAATCTACGTACTGCACGAGGGCAAAGTGGTGGAAAAGGGTAAGCACGACGAACTGATCGCTCTGGAAGGTTACTACAAGAAGCTGAATGATATGCAGCAGCTCTGATAAGGGGAGATTTTGGGAACGAGAAGACACACCGCACCTTATTCTGTGTCGTACGACACTTTATCCCAGACAAACAGACATCTTGTCCCAAATAAAAAGATTAAGCAAAAGCGGACTTTCTACATGAAACGATCATCGCACATCACGGCTAATGTTTCGCCCGACTCGCTTTCTGTGTCGGTCCTCTTCTTATTGAGATTTTATATCACTTTGGTGGGGTGCTTTGCCCTTGCCAAAGTGATTTTTATTGCCTATAATTCCGACTGCGATACGACCTTCACCTTTGCAGATGCCGTAATGGCTATCCTTCATGGTTTGCCCTTGGATATGGCTACTGCGGGTTATTTCGCCGCACCTTTGTGGTTGGGACTGCTCGTCGGTTTGTGGTGGCGCTCCAAGGCACGGCATATACTATTCAAGGTCTATTGCGGCGTCATCGCCCTGCTGATCGCCGCATGCTTGATTGCCGACACAGGGCTGTACGAGTTTTGGGGCATAAAGTTGGACGGCACGGTATTTACTTACCTTGAATCTCCCGAAGGTGCGATCAACAGCGTATCCACCGCTTATATTTGTGGCGCAGGTTTGGCCTATGTCGCATACACTTTGATCCTCTACTTCGCCCTGAGCCACGTGATGCCACGAGAGTGGGGAAAAAATGTACGATTAAAGGCGAAAGGAGAAGGGGTAAAATGCCCGTTAAAAAGAACCAAGTCCTTTTTTAAAAAAAGTCTAACCTTTTTTAAATTCCGGAACGGTTTGTTTGAAAAAGGTAAGGGTTTGTTTTTTCGCCCCCTGATCATGTTGCTTTTAGGTGGTTTGTTGTTCCTCGGTATCCGTGGGGGCGTGGGCAAAAGTACAGCCAACGTCGGCATGGTGTATCACAGTGACAACCTCTTCATGAACCATAGTGCTGTCAATCCCGTATTCAGCATCGTTGCCTCTTTGTTCAAGACAAAAGACTTCGCCGAGCAGTATGATTATTTCGACGAAGCAGAGCGCGCACGTCTATTCTCACAAATGGAATATCACACCAGCGGCAATCCAATAGACACCTTGCTTCACACGAGCCGCCCCAACGTGCTGCTGATATTAATGGAAGGGTGTAGCGGAGTATTTGTGAATGCTATCGACTCAACGACTCGGCCCGACATCACGCCGCGCTTGAACCAATTGGCGACGGAGGGTGTCGTCTTCACTAAATGCTATGCCAACTCCTTCCGTACTGATCGCGGCACGGTGTGCACGCTGAGCGGCTATCCGGCATTCCCTGATGTCAGTGTCATGAAAGTGCCTTCGAAATGTGAACGTTTGCCCTCGATTGCCCAGGCTTTGGCAGGCGAAGGGTACAGCACGGAGTTTGTCTACGGCGGCGATATCAACTTCACCAACACCAACGGCTATCTGCGAGCTACGGGCTACGAACGCACCCTGGGCGACAAAGACTTTCCCGCCGCCGTGCGTCGCACACACAACTGGGGCGTGACCGATCATATCGTGCTGGACACACTATATCAACGTATCTTGCGCTATCCCGCCGACCGCCCTTGGCACACCACCTGCTTGACACTTTCAAGCCACGAACCGTGGGAAGTGCCCTACAGCCGCTTCCCCGAAGATGAAGTGCTGAACGCGATGGCCTACTTGGACCACGCAATAGGTGAATTCATTGATCGTTTGCGTCGGACCTCCGTGTGGCAAAATACCTTAGTCATCCTCATCCCCGACCACGGCGCGCACTATCCCCAGGGCATTTCCGACGCCAGTCCAACCAAGAGTCACATACCTATGATATGGACAGGCGGTGCTGTACGCCAAGCGGAAAGCATCGAGACCCTGTGCAATCAGACCGACCTGGCCGCCACACTGTTGGGGCAGTTGGGCATAGACCACAGCGCCTTCACGTTCAGCCGCGACGTCCTGGCCGACACATACGTGCGCCCCTCGGCCATACATGTGTGGAGCGAAGGGATATACTACATAGACGAGACAGGCATCAGTGCCTTGAGCCTCGTGTCTCAGGAGAAATCCATTCTGCACGAATCACCCGCCCCATCAACCCATCGACAGCAGGCAGCACGCGCCTATCTGCAGACGATCTACGACGACTTGGGCAAACTATAGCCAAGTACTAAACAACTGGCCTTACTCTCGTATAAGCACCGCCTTTCAAAACTCCAAAAAGCAAAAACAATATTACCCAAAACCACCATGAAAATAATATCCAAACTATTCGTTATTGTCCTAAGTCTAACCCTTGCTGCCTGTGGTTCTAACAAGAAATTTTCTTTGAAAGGTTCTATCGAAGGGCAAAACGAATTGAATATCCTCATATACAGTCCCAACGAAGCATTTAGCGGTTATGACACAATAAAAGTAACAAAAGGCAAATTCTCCTACGAGCAGGAACTGACAGACAGCGCTATCATTACCCTACTCTTTCCAAAAAATATTCAAACTCAAATCATAGCTTATCCAGGAGACCGACTAACATATAAAGTCAGTGCCTCAGCTATGGCAAAAGCAAGTGTTGAGGGATCAACAGAGAACGAACTGCTGACAAAATATCGTCTATCTGTTGCAGAATTAGCAGGAACGTCATTGACAGCAAAAGCTAAAAATTTCATCAAGGAGCATCCGCAAACTTGGGCTGCTATTGCGGTGTTTGAACAGCACATCTTAGCAAATTCTGGAAGAGAGAAGAATGATTTGAAAGAAACCTTCGAACTACTCCATAAGAGTCAGCCCAACAACCCCTACTTAACAAGGCTCGCACAACAACTATATGCTGAAACACAAGTGGGAGTCGGACAAAAAGTACCACCCATATCACTGCAAACTCTGAGTGGCGACACAATCAAACTCGGCGGCGACAAAAAGCGCGCCACTGCCATATTATGCTGGGCGACATGGATGGAAGCATCACTGCAACAATCCGCACTGGCTCAAAAATTAAGAAAAGAACTACAAGGGAAAGTCGACATAGTCGTTGTTTCGTTAGACTACAGTCCTATAGAATTCAAACAAAGATTAGGCCACGACACACTTTCGCTACATATAATCTGTGATGGATTGGTTTGGCAATCGCCTGCCGTAATGCAATTGGGTGTACGCACAATCCCTGGGAACATATTGATAGACAGCGAAGGCATAATCACTGCTCGAGATGTACCACATGTAGACTTAGAGCAAAAGATCAGAGATTTGGCAAACTGAAAAGGAGTTTCTTCCCATAGGAAATAGTAGAAGGTAATTGCAACAAACCACTTATCTAATATTTGAACAAGAGAACAGCGATATCCCTCTATTAATTATCTCACGCTTTAACACATAATATAAAAACATTATGCTTGTATCCATAAAAACTGCTGCGGTAAACGGTCTAGATGCAATGGAAGTGATGCTCGAAGTGAGCACCACAAAAGGAGAAGGCTTCTTCATGGTCGGGCTACCCGACAGTGCGGTGCGCGAGAGTAGGTCGCGTGTCGAAAGTGCTCTGCTCAACAGCAAATGCTTCATTGGCGGCAATAAGACTGTGGTCAACTTCGCACCAGCCGACGTCCGCAAGGAAGGCACCGGTTACGACTTACCCCTGGCCCTGGCTTTGATGGCGGCATCCAATATATTGGAGCCCGAATGTATGGAGGGTTGCCTGTTTGTCGGCGAGTTGGGATTAGACGGCAGTTTGCGCCCCGTGCGAGGTCTATTGCCCGTCGCAATCATGGCCAGAGCGAAGGGTTATCGTGCCCTGTTTGTGCCCGAGGAGAACGCCCGCGAGGCAGCCGTAGTAGACCGATTGAAAGTATACGGTGCAAAGCATCTGTCGCAAGTGGTAGAGCATCTGCAAGGCAAGACAGCGATCACCGCGACCGAGGTGGATACGCGAGCAGAGTTTGCCGCACACGTAGCAGAAGAGGATTTGGACTTTGCAGAGGTTAAGGGACAGGAAAATGTGAAGCGTGCCTTCGAAGTGGCAGCTGCCGGCGGACATAATATAATACTGGTGGGCAGTCCTGGGTGTGGGAAAAGTATGATGGCAAAGCGTCTTCCTTCTATCCTTCCCTCGTTTACTTTGGCGGAGAGTTTGGAAACGACTAAAATACATTCGGTGGCGGGAAAATTGGGCAGTAGTATTTCGCTCCTGCACAAACGTCCTTTCCGCAGTCCGCATCATACTATCTCCGACGTCGCACTGATAGGCGGCGGCGCTACACTTCAGCCCGGCGAAATCTCACTGGCACACAACGGCGTCTTGTTTCTGGACGAATTGCCAGAATTTAATCGCTCTGCCCTCGAGACTATGCGCCAGCCGCTTGAGGATCGTGAGATCAGCATCTCGCGTGCGAAATATTCTACTACGCTTCCAGCCTCATTTATGCTGGTGGCTTCGATGAATCCCTGCCCTTGTGGCTACTACAACGACCCTAACCGCACGTGCACCTGCACGCCGGGGCAAGTGCTGAGGTATATGAGCAAAATCAGTGGACCGCTGCTCGACCGTATAGACTTGCAGGTGGAAATACAACCAGTACCTTTTAATAAACTCGCTGAGATGAAGGCAGGAGAGCCTAGCAGTGCGATCCGAGCACGTGTCGAGGCAGCACGAGCCATTCAGTCCGCACGATTTGCCGAGGTCAAAGGTGTACACTGCAACGCACAGATGAGCGAGAAGATGCTGCAGAAGTACTGCAACCTGTCGAATGAGGCTTCGATACTGCTACGCAAGGCTATGGAGCGCCTGGATCTGTCGGCTCGCGCCTATAGTCGTATACTGAAGGTGGCACGCACGATAGCCGACCTGGCGGGCAGTACAGACATTCAGCCCAATCATATCGCCGAGGCGGTGGGCTATCGCAATTTGGACCGCTCTACGTGGGGCGAATAGTGGGGAGTTAAGAATTATCAAATGGATTTTCACAAATTGCTACAATTATCAGCAAATTCTCATATTTTTTAATTACATTTGCACAATCAACCCTATTTATTAACAAATTAATCCATTTTTGCCAATGAAACATAGCGTATAATTGATACGCACATTTTAAACATATTTGGAAAAGCGTTTTAGCTTTATTCTTTCACTTCGAAAGTTTGGCGACTAAAAAAGGTAGAAAGGAATAATAGTTAGAATGCTCATGCTATATAGCGTGGGCTTTTACTTATTCTTCTACCAAGGTTACGCCAAACACCTCGAAGTGGGAATATACTAAAAAGTTCCGCGCTTTTTTATGTGCGTATATCACAACTTTATTTTGGAACAACGGAGTAACCTGAAAAACCGTGAAATGAGTAGGGAAATAATTAAAAAATTGAATAGAATGAAGAAATTTAAAATCTTCGCAATCGCATGCATTGTTGTTGTGACAGCAAGTGCAAGTTTGACAAATATTAAAAACGAGTCTTCATCACTACCAGAGACTGAGCAAATCAGAATTGAGAGGACATGTAGGGATTGTAATGGCAAAGGATATCGGTTCATTACGAAGCAATGCTCTTGTTTAAAAAACCCAAATTGTTCAAAATGTGGTGGAGCTGGTGTTATCAAAACAAAATACAGGTGTAATACTTGCAATGGAACAGGAAAAGTGAGGGTAAAATAATTGTTAATATAATATTTGAATAATATGAAAAAGATTTTTTTAATGTTTATTGCATTATTTGCAATATGTTTTACAGCTAATGCGCAGCAAGCAACTTGTAAAGTAAAAGGGACTGATGCTTCTGTTGTTGTAACTGTTATTAGTTGGGATAAGGCAGGAAATGTAACTTTGTCTTTCGGAAGTGACTGCGATCATACTGTTAATGTATCATATACTATAAAATATTACATTAAAGGTGTAGACGGGGTGAAATCATCTCAACCGTTTAATATGCTAGTAGACCCTAATAAAAGCACCACCAAAACTGTGAGAATTAGAATTCATGATAGTAGTGAGATTTCACACGTTCAGAAAATTATTGTATCAGGGGCTCGATGTCAATAAAAGAGGATTTTGAATTTCAATAGGAAATACATTCTTTCGACACATAATGTCTATTAATTAGGCAAGGATATATCCAAGAAGATATGTCCTTGCCTAATTTTCATACGTCAATATGTTTTTAAGAAGAGCGAGGGATACCATAAGAATACCCCTCGCACCATTTACTGGGGCGTGTAGGTCCTTTTTTCAATTTTGTCAAAATTTTTCGCATTTTTCGAGGTCGAGAATCGCTTAAAATCAATCAAGCGTACCTTTGGTCGCAAATACGCCATCCTGGCGAGGTCAAAAAACAAGGTTTTCGGGGTAAAAAGTGAAAAACATTAGACTTTTTTTCAACAACCCCTAACCTTTTTTCCATAAAGCAAGTTGTCGGACTTAGCATCCGTTCTATTTCATCAACGGCGTTTGTCAAAATTTTTCGCATTTTTTAGGGACGTCATCGAGGATGTATTTTCGGATATTCGAATATTCACTTTGCGCGTAAAATATTAAAAGGAACTGCCGGACTATGATGCATGCCGGGCAATTCCTTTTGGTAATGCTATGACTTTGGGGTATTATTGTACGATGCTTGGAGGTACGACTTCATATTCATGCATGAAAGGGTCTTCCAAATACTCTTTTGCCGTTTTACCATTGCTGTAGCGCAAATCATCAAACACCCATCTACCATTTTCATAAATCAACTCAGCCACGAGTTCCTGGGGCCAACAAGAATAATCACGAGTGCCTTTCGCTTTGTTTATCCATTTGAATTTGACTTGAGCTTCCCCTTTTGTCGGACTACTACTAAGCACCTTGATATTGTCTATATAAACTTTATATTGCGCTTTTTTAGCCGACAAAGGATTTGCCCACAATGAATTGATATAATCATTCGTGCTTCTACCATTACCATGATACTTTTCAAACTTTTTGGTTTCACTGATGAAACTTGACGAACCATGAGTGAAAATAGTCTGTCGATTTGTCTTTCCATTCATCACGGACTTGACAAATGTAGCAATTTCCGTATAGGGAGACCTCTGCTTCTCGCTATCAGATGGTGGGGGTGTTTGAACTCTTGTCTTAGACAGTTCCTCACTGCTGGTTTCTTGTTCCCTTTCAAGTGCTTCTACTTTATTCTTTAAGGAATCTATCACAGCTTGTGTTTCGTCCTTGGTAGAATCCTTAGATCCACAGCTAAAAAGGAACAAACTTGCGAGGAATAACTGAGTACACAAAGCAGCAGTTTTCATACTTCAATATAATTTTAAGAGGAGCGAGGGATACCCATAAGAATACCCCTCGCACCATTTATTTGTTAACTGTAATTAGTTACTATTACTGGATAGCTACGCAGCAACCGTTCTTCATTTGGCCGACGCCCTTGTAAGAACTCTTGATACCAACAACAGTGATAGTGTCGCCTACTTGGAGACCAGCTGCAGTAGTGAAGTTCTTCTTGTCGTCACCTTGAGCATTCCACTTGCCGTAAGTACCGTAGATGTAAACTTTTTCGCCATCTTCAGTTTGGATGTAGATATTGCCGTATTGTGTATTAGCAATCTCTGTGATCACACCAGTCAGTACGTAGAAGTTTTCTTCGCTATCTTCCTTTGCCATGAATTCAGCACCTGTGACAGGAGTTGCGTTGACAAGTACGTTTTCGCATACTGCATTCTTCATCTGAGCGGCGCCCTTGTATTCAGCACGAGGACCTACCATTTCGACCATGCTACCTACTTGCAGGTTCATGTCGGCAAAGTTTGTAGTACCATATACATATACCTTGCCAGTCCAGTCTGTCACATAAAGGTTGCCGTACTTAGTATTAGCAATCTCAGTCACCATACCAGTGATGCGGTATTGTGCTTCGCCTACAGGAGCAGCATTGAATTCTGCAGCTGTTACGTTTGCAATAGCACCTTCTTGAGTGAACTTGTAAGTTACTTCAGAAGCATTCTTGCCTGTAGAAGATTTGAAAGTCAACTGACCTGCGCGGCTACCTGCTGTGTTAGGTGCAACGTTGAAAGTGAACTTCACAGTATCTGCAGGGTTAGTTTCAACCTTAGTAGCTACACCAGGCACGAACTTAGAGTCTACAAGGCTTACCCAAGATTGATATTCTTCGGGCACACTTGCATAAGCACCATTGCCCTTGTAAGCTACAGCTACTTCCAACTTGCCACCGTCCTTGGCTACTGTTGCTTCGGGAGAAGTCACTTTGAGCAAAGACTTAGTGATGCTTACTACGGTCACGTCTACCAATTCGATAGTTGTGCCGTAGGTCAATTTTGGACCTTCTACTTCTACTACGTCACCGACTTCGATGCCGAGAGATGCGAAGTTCTTTGTTGCACCATTCTTGTCCAATGTTCCATACACATATACTTCGCCTGTACCGTCGTTGAGGTACCAGTTACCGTATTGAGTATTTGCGATAGCTGTACAAACACCCTTCACGCGGTAAGTCTTACCGTCTGCACCTGCGATGACTTCCTTACAAGTCGCAGAAGATGCTTCCATAGAACCTTGGCGCACTTTCATGAATTGTGTTTGACCTGCTACGTCGATAGAGAGTTCCACTTCGCGACCGCCGTTTGATGCGTCAGCCGAGAAGATCAATTGTGTAGTACCTGCAGTACCTTGGAGTTGAGAAACCTTGAACCAAGCTGTAGTATTCTTACTACCATCTACGATTACAGTATCGCCTGCTTCAGTTACAGTCAGGTTGGTAAATTTCCAATCCACCTTAGCATTCACAAGTACTGTATCAGAGCCACCACCTGCGGGCAAAGCCACATATGTCTTGGAAGCTTCAAAATTTTCCAACGAACCAGCGGGCTCAAATTCTTCAGCACAGCTCGCAAAGAGAAGCGCCGAAGCCATTGCTGTAAATAAATATTTCAATTTCATAATATTCTTGTTTTTTCGCAATCAATGGCGAGATTAGTTGAAGATATACTTAAGACCGATAGAAGCATACCAGCATTGTCCGATAGCGTGGTTGCGTGTCCAAGTCTGAGTATTTGCACTCACTGCGCTTGGTGTAGAGAATACAGGGAAGCCTTCGCCGTCTGTACCTTCATACTTGAGGATGCGGCCGCCGTTGAGTGTAGGATTCATTTGCTTCATTACGCCCCACTTGTCGTTGAAGAGGTTGAGCAAGTTCTTCACGTCGAAGCTCAATTGGAGCTTGTGTGTAGATCTAGGAGCCTTGATCTTGAAGTCGTGCTTGTAGCTGAAGTCTACGCGGTGTACCCATGGAGAATATTCTGCATAAGCTTCTGCATACTTACCTTGATTCTTGTTCAAGTAAGGATTGTTGTGTACATAGTCCATGAAGCGAGTCTTGTCTCCAGGAGTCTTGAAGCGGAATGCGCCTGATTCTACTTCTTGGTCAGTAGGAATGTAGAGCGCGTCATAGTTGTAGCCGTCGCCGTTCATATCGTTCACCATCATGTATGAATAGTTGTAACCACCGCGGAAGGCTTCGTAGATCAAGCTGAAGTGGTTGCCACACTTATCGTGGTGTGTTGCAGAAAGTACGAAACGATCTGGAGTCACATATTCTGATGAGTGCAAACCGATGTTGTTAGGACCGTTTACAGTAGGAACATATGTAAATGCAGATTCAGCATTTGAACCTGGCATACCAGTCAATTCCTTAGCTACAGTATGAGTATAAGCAGCCATCAAGCTGAGAGATTCGATAGGCTTCATGTTCAAAGTCACGTTAGCAGACCAACCGTAACCCTTGCTTGTATTTTCGAGTACGAAAGCCTTCTTGCCTTGACGGAAGTTGCCTGGGAAGATAGGACGAGCGTCTGCGCCGTTGAAGTGTGTGAAACCTTCTACTGGCATCATGCTCCAGTCGGAGATAGTCACGCCGTTGACAGTCTTGTTGAAGATACCTTCTGCACTCAATGTGAAGGGAAATGCTACGGGGAATGTGTAGTCGAGCGCCAAAGAGGTCTTCCATACTTGTGGCATCTTAAAGCTTGGATCTACTGCAGAGATTGAGCTGGGCAATGCGCCGTCTTCTGGAGTAATAGTATTGGGGTGACCCAATTCGTTAACGATCTTGTCCTTCAAAGCGTCGATTGTAGGCTTGCCGTTAGCATCGCATACCAAACCGCCGTTGAATACTGTCATATCTGTGTTCTTGCTGTTGAGCTGTGCTTGGTATTGTACCATACCACTGTTTGTTGGCATGTTTGTGAAGAATACCAAAGGCAAACGACCTGAGAAGAGACCAGTACCTCCACGAAGCTTCAGGCTGTTGTCGCCAAGGATATCCCAGTTGAAACCTACGCGTGGTGAAACGCTCACGCTACCGCCTGGCCACTTACCAGTATCGATGTGACGGCAACCGTCTACGTGTGCTTCAGGATTAGCAGCATCGTGTGCTGTACCATAGTTCAAAGCGTAGATAGCATTGTTGGTCATCAAATCTTGGTTGTCGAAGAAGAGACCATCCAAGCGCAAACCGTAAGTCAACTTGAAGCGATCGCTCACTGTCCAGTCGTCTTGTGCATAGATGCTAGGACGGTGGAAACGTACGCGAGCAGCTGGGTTAGTTTCGCCGTCGTAGCCGTAAGTCAAACATACTACTTCGGGAGTAGCGCCGTTGAGGAAATCGTCTACGCTGTTGTAGCGATAGTAACCTGTACCATTACGCATGTAAGCATTGTCTGCCAATTGATATTCATAGCTCACACCACCAAAAATCTTGTGGTTACCGGTGATATAAGTCAAGTCGTTCTTCACATTGAATACTGTGTTGTGTACAGCATTGTTGTGTGTGAAGAGTTCGTAGCCTAATGCCATGTACTGAGTAGTAGTACCTGTGCCATCCATAATATCGATGAATGGGAATGGATCAGAGTTTGAACCACGCACGTCGTCCAACTTAGAGAATGTAGCCAGGAATTGGTTTGACAATTGGTCGGTGATGCGGCTGTTCAAGTCCAAAGATGCTGAGTGCACCAAGTTGTTTTGAGAGTACATAGAGTTGGCGAAAGCCATAGAGTAGAGTGATGTACGGCCGAATGCAGAACGTGTACCACCGTCCATAGAAGATGCGTTAGGCGCGCTCCAACGTGTATTGTTGGTGTGGTTGTAACGCAAAGCCAACTTGTTGTTGCTATTGATGTTCCAGTCCAAACGTGCCAACACCTTGTAGTTGTTTTGGTCAGCAGGGAAGTCTGTCCACGAACCTGTATTGTAGCCATACTTTTCCTTGACGAAGTCGCTCACGCGTTGCATATCTCCGATAGTACAGTATGAGAGGTATTGGTCAGAGTTACCCACGCCGTTTTCGCTAGCACGCCAGCGGATAGCAGTCGAAGGTGTTTGAGTATATTCACCATTCACGAAGAAGAACAACTTATTCTTCACCAATGGACCACCGAGGGTGAAACCGTA
This sequence comes from Prevotellaceae bacterium, assembly GCA_021153165.1. Lineage (GTDB taxonomy): Bacteria > Bacteroidota > Bacteroidia > Bacteroidales > Bacteroidaceae > Alloprevotella. The sequence continues at coordinate 26,296 of JAGKTZ010000004.1, read as the reverse complement.
CATAGTGTTGCGGTCTGTGTCGCGGTAGCCAGGGATTTGTTCGCCTTCTACGGCGTCACCACGCATGTTTTCATTGCGGTGATATACGTAAGCAGTTCCCTTGAAAGTGTTGGTACCTGATTTTGTGATAGCGTTCACACCACCACCGATGAAGTTGCTTTGACGCACGTCATAGGGAGATACGACCACTTGCAATTCTTCGATAGCGTCCAACGAGATAGGATTACCACCACCGGGCAGACCGTCGTTCAGACCGAAGTTGTTGTTGAAGTTCGCACCGTCCACTGTGAAGTTTGCAGTACGACCGTCAGTACCAGCAAAAGTCATGCCGTTACCACCATAAGGCGACAAGCGAGTCACATCAGTGATGCTGCGCGAAATAGTAGGGAGGGCTTGCATCTGCAGGTTGCTGATGTTAGTCGCAGCACCTGTCTTTTCGGCAGAGAACTTCGACTTAGAGCCACGTACCACCACTTCGCCGAGTTGGTTGTCTTGTTCGGAGAGCGATGCACTCAAGTTGAAGTTTTCACCCAACTGCAATTGCAAATCTTTCACTTCCTGGGTGCCATAACCCATATAGCTAATTTTCACTGTGTAGGGTCCACCAGCTCGCATACCTTGGATATAATACATACCCTTTGAGTTGGTCACACCTACATAACGGGTGCCTGAGGGCGTGTGGATTGCTTCCACAGCTGCGCCAATCACCACTTCGTTGTTAGCAGTGATTTTACCAGACATGCCAGACGTAGTTACCTGTGCCACTGCTGCGGAAACCATCAGCACAAATGTGGCAATTAGGAAATACAATCTCTTACACATAAACATAAGATTTTGGTTAGTAATAAAACGTTTTATTCCCACTACGGGAAAGTTAATAAAAATATTTCAACTGCAAAAATACACAAATACCCTTATTGGGTAAAGCGTTTTGCCTACGTTTTTTTAGGAAAGTTCACATTTCGGCGGATTCTGCCACTTTCTTCTGACTTTTGATTACGAAAAAAGCAGACACGGCGCGACCTGTCTTGCAGAGCATAAAAAATGCGAAAAATTTTGACAAATGCATTTGACGAAATAGAAGATGGCGCAGACACTACATCAAGCCTTGTTTGAAAAAAGTTAGACTTTGTCCTAAAAAGGTCTAATGTTTTTTGAAAAAGGTCTAACCTTTTTTGCACAAGCCCTGGACTTTTTTCGTTTTTTTCAGCACTCAATTTCATCAAATCAGCCTTGCTTTTTCATACAATTCACTGAAAAACCCTAAGTTTTTTCATTTTCAATGCAAAAAACCTTGATTTTTGACCTCGCCAGAATGCCGTATTTGCGACCAAAGGTACGCGCGGTTGATTTTAAGCGATTCTCGCCCTCTGAAAATGCGGAAAATTTTGACAAATACAGAAGCTACATTTCTATAGTATCGAATAGCCGAAACTACAAGACAAACGCACAGATTGGCTATCCACCAATCTGTGCGCAATAAATCTATTTAGACGAAGTATCTATACGCTTCGCCCTTTATCTGAGATAATCCGCCGACACCCAGCCATCGGTACACCAAGTAGAGCCGTCGTAGCAGCTCACTTTGATGAAACCATTACGCCTCACGCCGAGGTTGCGCACGCGCATACCCTTATACAGATACACAGCGCCCGCACCGTTGTAATACTGCACCATCCCCGAGTTCAGACTGGGCGCATTGCGCACACGAACTTTGTCGCCAGTACAGTGAAAGTAGTCCTTGGCACGAGGAGCCGAGTACTGATTGCCACGCAAGTATTCCGAGGCTACCCATCCAGTGGTGCACCAAGCATTGCCGTCGATGCAACTCACCTTGGTGAACCCATTGCGATGCACGCCTTCACTGCGTACACGCATCCCCTTGTACAAATACACGGGACCGCCCGAACCATAGTAACTATAATACTTCACCATGCCCGATTTCAAGCTGGGCGCATTGCGCACACGTACTTTGTCGCCAGTACAATAATACACTTGTGCAAAAGCTGCACCAGCCAAACTAAAAAGGATAACCAGGAGGAAAAAATACCTTTTCATATTTATAGTTAAATTCATAGTAAACAACATGATGTTAATCTCTCGAGTTTCAGCATCTGCACCTCATCGCATTTGCTCAACCGAGCACGACAGCATCCTTACCCGCCAGCTCATAGCAAAAGCCACTACATTCAGCCTCTCCGCTATCATATCACCGCAGATACGGACTACAAGTCGTTCATCTTGGAGTTTTCATTCTTTTTGTCATTCGCATCATCGAAATAGTCTATGTGGAGGGCATAGTCATAGGAGTAATTATCACTCCTCGTCACATACAAACCAATCGCACCTTGAACCGTATAAAAACCAATCGACTTATACCCATCATACTCACCCTTAGTTATGTTTGCATCGGGATATTTCTCTTCCAGCGCAGATTTTACTTCATCATATTTCCGAATAATATCTTCCTCATCACGTCTTTCAATACATGCCTTTGCACGATAGACCACTTTTGTCTTCGCATTATAATAAACAAAAATAATAGCCTCCTCGCCAAAGAATGTGCCAGTAAAAGTTCTACAACCAACACCAACGGCTTTGCTCCTCTTCACATCATGCTTACACCCCTTTGCCACCAATTTCTGATGAAAGGCGCTGATAGTACCATTCAGAGGTATGCCCATAAACTTCATGTGCTGAGTCTGAGCCATCATGCCCAGGGTCATAACCAGCATGATTAAAAGTAAAAAAAATCTTTTCATATCAGCACCAGTAAATCTAATTATTTATAGCCATAGCCACCGCAAGTCGTACAAACTTGCTTTCCATCAGTGCCAGGTGCACAGAAACAGCAACCGTAGCCTTCGCACTCCATACATGGTTGGTTCAGATAACCCTTTCCGCCACATTTGCCACACTTCGCGGCCTTGGTCAAGAACTGTACAGAAGTCCAGCCAGATGTCCAAGCACCAGAGATGTGCTTACAATATACTTTGGCAAAGCCATTTTCCACTTCGCCCTTGCAGGTAACACAATCGCCCTTGTCCAAATAAACAGGGCCTTCCCATTCGCCACCGCCATCGTAGTATACCATACCCGATTCCGTATTGGGGGCTTTGCGCACACGCACTCTGTCGCCAGTACATTTATAGACACCAGCCTCAAATGCTGGTTCTGCTTCCTCTTCCACAGCCACAGTATCAGCGACCACTGTATCAGCTGCCACGACATTTGTTGTGTCAGCACTTTCAGCAGGAGCTGTTTCTGCATTCTTCTTTTCACCACAAGCCGCGATACAGAGTGCGATCGCTGCAATCAGGAGCAATTTAATACTTTTCATTTCTTTTTTATTTAATAGGTTACTATTTTCATTCACAGATACGGACTACAAGTCGTTCATCTTAGAGTTTTCATTCTTTTTAAAGTTTACATCATCGATATAGTCTATGTGGAGTGAATATGGAGTTTCTGAATAGCCATCATGCTTGCTCACATACAAATCTATCCAACCTTGGCTGGTATAAAAAACCATAGAATCATACCCATTATGCTCGTCTTCGCTCATATACGCATCGGGATATTTCTCTTCCAATGCAGACTTCACTTCATTATATTTCCGAATAATATTATCTTCAGAACTCCGCTTAATACATGCCTTTGCACGATAGACAACTTTAGTCTTCGCGTTATAATAAACATATATATCTGCTTTCTCACCAAAGAATGTGCCGGCAAAAACTCTACTACCAGCTCCTACGGCATTACTTACCTCTACATCATGTTTACACCCCTTCGCCACCAACTTCTGATGAAAGGCGCTGATAGTACCATTCAGGGGAATGCCCATAAACTTCATGTGCTGAGTCTGAGCCATTGCGCCCAGGGTCAACACCAGCATAACGAAAAAGGATAAAAATCTTTTCATACTCTATTACTTTTTTTCAATTCAACTATTTATATCCTACACCATAGCATCTGTTGCAACGTTTCTTGCCTGTAAAATCGCAGCAAGCATGTACACCTGCGCCATCACATTCGGGACAACGCTGATTGAAGTAGCCCTTGCCACCACAATTGCTACAGCGCTGTGCACGCACCAAATATTGCAACGACACCCATCCCCATTCCCACAAATTATAAGTGCCGGTATATGCCACTTTAGCAAAGCCATTGCGCTGCACACCAAGGCTACGCACAATCTCTCCCTTATCCAACATAGCAGGACCTTCACTGCCATAAGCACCACTGTACTGCACGATGCCGGATTTCAAACTGGGCGCCGTACGTACACGTACATTCTGACCAGTACATTTGTAATAAACTTGTGCATAACTTGCACCTGCCAATGTCAAAAGGAGGGTAAAAAGGAGAAGAATACGCTTCATAATATCTTTGAGATTTAAGGGTTAAACGCTATTTTGGACAAAAGTACATATTTTTTGAACAATACGCACAAATATTCATCTTTTTTCAAAACCTGCACACACTTTGCACCACACACGGCACATTGGTGGCGGGCCTACTGCTGTGGCAAATGCGCAGTCAGATATTGCAACAATTCTGCCACCGAGGCGTCGAGCAACAATACATGCTTTTCGGCGTCGAGCAGATAGAGCGAGGGCAAGGCGGGCAGGTGATAGGGCGGTGTGGACATGACTTCGCCCTCGGGACTATAGGCGTCGATCCAGTGGGCGGGCCTGTCGACAGGAGATCAATAGCAGGAGGAAAAATAAAGTACAGAGTATCCTCATTGCGTCGTATACGTTGCTTTGTAAGTAGAAAAACACGAAAAAACCTTTACTTCAACCATCTCACAATAGTGAGGCCGTCGCGCAGCGGTAGGATAATGTTCTCGAACTGTGGATCTGTGGCGATGCGATCATTGAAGGCGCGCACACCCTGAGTCTGCGGATCATTGTCGTAGGCGGGATCGACGACGTGGCCGTCCCACAATGTATTGTCGGCTATGATATATGCGCCGCTATTGAGGTGTGGTAGCACCAGGTCCAGGTATTCGCAATACTGGCGCTTGTTGGCATCGATGAAGACGAGGTCAAATTTTCCCTCCATCTCTGGCAGGATAGAGAAGATGTCGCCTACGACCATATTGATCTTGGGCGGAAAGGGCGAGCCCTCGAGCCAGGGGCGGGTGAAGTCCTCTTGTTCGTCGTTGATCTCGAAGGTGACGAGTTCGGTACCCTTTCCCATCCCCGAAGCCATAGATAGTGCAGAGTAGCCGGAGTAGGTGCCAATCTCGAGCACACGTTGCGGACGTATCATCTGGCAGAGCATGCGCAGAAGTTGACCCTGCAGATGCCCCGAAGCCATGCGTGGACGCAACAAGTGGATCTGTGTGGCGCGATAGAGACGGTAGAGGTAGTCGTCCTCGGGCGAAATGTGCGACAATATGTATTCGTCGAGCTTTTCTTGCATAAAGTGACAGGATGTTACTAATAGTTCAGATTTTACTTTACTTCATTCTACCAAGCAAAGCCTCTACGCCCAGGCGGTAAACATCTATACCAAATCCGCAAATCACGCCAGCACACGCAGCAGAGATCATGCTGTGATGGCGAAAGGGTTCGCGGCTGTGGACGTTGCTCAGATGCACTTCGACGACGGGTACGGAGATGGCGCGAATGGCGTCGAGCAAGGCGATGGAGGTATGTGTGTAGGCGCCGGCATTGAGTACGACGCCATCAAAGCCTGCTTCGTCGGCGCGGTAGAGTTGTTCAATCAGATGTCCTTCGACGTGACTCTGGTAGTAGTCAAATTCCACATCGGTGTATTGTGCTGCAAGCGCTGCAAGACATTCCTGCATCGTGGTCGTACCATAGACGCTCGGCTCACGGGTGCCGAGTCGCTGCAAATTGGGGCCGTTGAGAATAAGTATCTTCATATTTCGATAAAATTACATTGCGTATGAATAATATCAAGGGGCAGAGAAATATTCCGTCACCTCGTGGGAAGTATGCTAAACTTTTTTCTAACTTTGAGATAAATCTTGAAGATTTTGGGCACTCGCTGTGAAAAATCCGAAGTAAACTTCATATTTCTCGCTCGTTTGTTTATATCTTTGCTTGGTCTAATTCGCCAAGTACCGAATTTTGTAGCCTTTTCTCCTACCCTGCTCGACATTTCGTCAGGGCTTGTAGGCACAAATATCTGGGCTTTTCAAAAAGTTATATCTCCTGCTCGACATATTGTCAGGGCTTGTAGGCACAAAGGTAATGCTTTTTTCTTTTTATGGAAAACCTTTTAGAAAAATACCGCAACTATATCTACTTCGAGCGTAGTCTGTCGGACAATACGCTGGATGCTTACACGCGCGATGTCTCACGTTTTTTGGAATGGCTCTCGGACGAGGGCATCCATCCCCAGGATGTTGTGCTCGACGATTTGCACCGTTTCGCCAGCACGTTGTATGATATGAGCATCTCGCCGCGCTCTATTGCCCGCATCCTGTCCGGTGTGCGCTCGCTGTACTACTTTTTGTTGGTCGAGGGATATATTGAACAAGACCCAACGGAACTGCTCGAATCTCCCAAGGTTGGCGCTCATCTGCCTGAGGTATTGACGGCTGAGGAGATAGAGGCCATTGAGTCGACAATAGACCAAAGTTTGCCTGAAGAACGGCGCGACTACACCATAATAGAGCTGCTGTATAGTTGCGGACTGCGCGTGAGTGAATTGTGCGAGCTTTGTATCTCCGACCTTTCTCTGAAAGATGGTTATATGAGGGTACGTGGCAAGGGGTCAAAGCAACGTTTGGTGCCGATGAGTGAAAGGATGGTCGAACTGTTGGAAATTTGGTTGCAGGAAAGGAGTGAGATGGATATCAAGCCGGGCGAGGAGGATTATGTCTTCTTGAGTCACCGGCGCAAGAAGCATCTGTCGCGCATCACAGTCTTTCACAACATCAAGATGTATGTAGAGCGCGCCGGCATTACAAAAAACATCAGCCCGCATACGTTTCGTCACACCTTTGCCACACATATGCTCGAGGGTGGAGCGAATCTGCGTGCCATCCAGGCGATGCTGGGCCACGAGAGTATTGGTACGACGGAAATCTATACACACATCAACCGCGCCTATTTGAAGGAGCAAGTATTGACCTACTTCCCGCGCAATAAGAATCGGACGTAATAGATTTCTATCGCCATCGCTTTGTATAAGGAATAGGGAAATAAAAAGCTTGCCCTCGATCTGTAACATCGAGAGCAAGCTTTTTTCTTATTATTCGGCGGTAAATATTCACCGCAGTATTATTTATTTCGCCTTTGCCTCTATCATATAGCACATAGTTATGGCATAGTTTTTTTCATCTAAATGTACTGCGAAATGTAAGGGAGCGAAAGGCGTTGTCAACTCGATTTTATAAAAAAGAGTTTCGACAAAGTATTCCTAACACTAGAAGAATATACGCAGCGCCACACCTCCGCGCCATTTGTTCTTGAGTTGTGCGTTGTATAAGTATCCTTTGGTATAAGGAGAGAAGTCGTAGGCGTCAAGGTAATCCTTTTTGAAATTTCCCTGCAAGTCGTAGGCGCCATATACTTCAAAGTTGAAGTGCTTACGGCTCACCCCAAGACTGGCGCGCGGAGTATAAGTAACTTTGTTGACCCATTCCTTAGGCATAGCATCTGGATAGTTCAGTTGTAGGTGCTTATTGTTGCTGCAACCTATCGCACGTGCTTTGATGTTAAAGTTGACTTCGGCACCGAGTCCCAGATACCATGCGCGTTTGTAGTTCTTGGCAAAGTTCAAGCGCAACTGCACGGGCACTGTGGCACGAAGCAATTTGAAATAGACTTGATCTGTGCCTTCATATTTTTCAGACAAAAACGCCCCCTCAAGACTTGTCACCTGACCAAAGCGACCGCCGACATACAGATTGACAAGACTGGGCACATATCCGATACGGAAACCAATTTCGCCATAACCACCCATGAGGCCATCGCCGACTTCGTAGCTACCACCAAAACCAAATCCGATGCATCTGCCGCGATTCATGATAAACGTTTGACGTTTGACGATGCGGTCCACCTTTTTTTGCAATTTCTTGTCGTTGACAGGCATCGCTTGCAGTTCTGAGATATCGGAATACGAACACTTGTCGGGCAAATGCTGTAATCGGTAGGTCACAAACTGATCTTCGACTTGCGAGCGGTAACGACTGTCGCTATACTTGTCCAAGAAATCCTCAAACTCCGACTCTTTGACGGTGTTGTTCTTGATACTTTTTTGCAACAATTGATATTTTGCCCCCACCATTAGGTCGTAGGCATTTTCATGGTATTGGTCGACGAGCAGCAATTGGCGGAGTGTCTGTATAGCACGCTCGTATTGCGCTGCATTGTACTCGCCGCTGGCTTTTGCGTAGAGTCTGGCGATAGAGTCGGTGCGCATTTGTTGGGAGCGCTCTTTGATACGGCGGCTGAATTCGGCGTCGAACACGTGCCAGCCATTGTATGTCAATTCGGCCAGGTCCATCATCTTGCGATAGTCGGTCTCTGGCACCACGCGCTTTTCCCATACATATTGTCTGATGATTTTTTCAATCGCCGTGCGGTTTTCTGTATTAATAATGGGATTAGTCATCAGCTGGAAGAGCTTTTCCCACTGATACTTGTAGACGCCATTGATTTCTGTGGCGAGATGATTGTTCCAATACTCTGCGGCTTTCTTGCGCACCTCGAAGTCCACATTTTCGGTGTCAGTGGCCAGGCGTTCCATCTCGTCGACGTCGTTTTCCGCCAATGCTTTTTGGTAGAGATCGTGGCTGAGGAATTGGGGCGAATAGACGATGGTGCGTGTTTCGGCAAATTGAAACGTCTTGTCTAAGTAGCAGTCGCGAGACACCCAGTTGCCATATTTGTCATAAGTATAGTTTTGGTAGCAATATTCCACCTTTTCTACATTCGTATTTAACTCGTCGAGCTCATCACATTTCATCTTTTGATTGCTTACCACTTTCGTCACCTCACCCTTATTATTGTAGATGAAAGTTTGCTCCGAAGTGAAATTCAGAGTATAGGTGTCGAAATAATATTCCATATCGAATACCATCTGTGTTGAGATTCGGCTGATACGCCCGTTGGCAAAGTACATCTTGTAGTACGTGCCATCCCATTCGGCATCGATTTCGTCAAAGACGTTGTCGTATTCGGCCTCACCAGCAAAGGCATTGTCCGAGCGGGTGGTGATGCCTGCCTTGAAGTATCTGAATCCATAATTCAGAGAGAAGGTTTTGGTCTGACCATCATTGTCAAATTCATACAGCACACGACCATCGTCCATCAAGACTTGGCTCACTCCGCCCTTGAAGCCGAGCAGTTCCCTCTCCGACTGTTGTGCATTCAAGTTCTGTGTCAAAAATAAGAAACACATTGCCAGGAAAGTGGCTAATTTCATCGTTTTTCTCATAATCTACAATGTTATGCTATTTTATCATTACATATACGAAAATGCATATTGATGGCACACCGTATATGATGAGATGTCAAATCCAGATGCAAATTTATAAATTTTATTTATATATATTAATTTGTGATTAAGGAGATTGAAGCATGAGCGACTAAAATCATGCAAAAAAGTTTGACTACGCTCTTTGCTCAAATAACTCATGCGATGGTGCGGCGATCTACGCTTGTGGAAAAAACATAAGACGTCGTGAAAAAAAAGTCTTGGAAAATTTGAAAAAACCCTTGACTTTTTCAAAAAAGGTCTTGGTTTTTTTTATCGCCCATACGGTCTGTCATAATATCAACATTTGGACAAAAGATTAGTAAGCTACGAGACCTAACAAGACCGCCCCACTCGCCCCTGATGTGCATCGAAAAAGGTGGATACTCGCTGGGAGCATCCACCTTGATCTATATGATTTGGCTAAAGGATATAGCCAAACGGAGGGACTTAAATTACTTTACCAAGAACTTAGCTGTGCGCATTACGTTTTGGTATTGCATCTTGACGATGTAAGCACCTGGAGCGAGGCCTTCGAGGTCGATTGCTTCAGGAGATTCAGAAGCGAACTTCACGAACTTACCGTCTGCACTGTAAACCCATGCCTTTTCAACGTTGGTGAGGTTGAGCACGCCGTCTGCGTATTCTGCTTGAGAAACGCCAGCGTTAGCTACAGCGTCAACGCCTACTACGCCACCTTCGAGCATTTCGGGTTCTTCAGCTTGACCTTGGTCGCGAGTATCTGCTGCTGTACGACCAGGGTTGGTACCTACGATTTCGCAACCGAAGTCCATAGAGAAGCCCTTAGCGTGGAGACCTGTTGGGAGGAACATACCTGCGAACCAAGCATCAGAGAATACTACGCGGAAACGGCTCTTGCCTGGAGTAGCATCTTGAGGCACGGTGAATTCGAAGTTGATACCTGTAGATTGGAATTCGGGAGATGCAGCACGGATCTTACCTACCTTGAAGAGGCGTTCGCCTTCTGGGTCGGTTTCTTCACCAGCTTCGAATGGAGTGACACCGAGTGGGTGGTCGAAGTCGCCAGAACCGTTGAGGTCCATCCATCCACCTGCGAAGCACCACTTCAAACCGTCGCTATAGTCAGCACACTTGATGTGCATCTTGATAGTTTGACCTTGGCGCACCTTCAATACTACGTCGCGGTGGTCAGCGTATTGTGAGCCATCCTTAACGGGACCGAGGCCTGTGAGGTTGATGTTTTGCTCAGCACCTGTAGAGTAGATGTCGGTCACGTAGCGTTCGCGGCGTGCGATGTCAGCACCTTCGCAAGCGGGGTTCATAGCAGAAACACCGTAAGAGTCTTCTTCTACCAAATCAGGCACGTTGGTTGCGCGTGGCACCTTCACCCATACGATAGGAGAGTAAGTCTTGAGGTCGGTAGAAACTGAACGTACACCGATGTATGGTTCGTCGGTAGCATTTTCGAAATAGATGTCGCCCAAGTAAGCAGACCAAGTAGTAGTACGGCCTACTTCAGATACACGACCATTTTCGCCAACCTTGTAGAGGATTTCGAAGTGGTGGATGTTAGCTTCGTCGTTGAAGAGGAGGTCCCACTTAGCACGATCTTGTGCTGTAGCGTCTACGCCCCAGTACAACTTCATAGCCATAGAACCCTTAGTTTCTTCCTTCACTTCTACGTTGAGGTCCTTAACGTTTGCAGGAGCAACAGTGCTCTTGTCGTTGAGTTCGAGCTTACCAACGAGGAGCTTGTAGTTATTGTCGTTGCCCTTCACACGGAAACCGATGCGTTCGATCACGTCGCCTTCAGCTACTGAAGTGAGGTCGAGGTGCATTTCTTCCCAAGTCTTGCCAGTAGTGTTGCCAACGGGCACTTCTACCCATGCGCCACCCTTCTTTTGGAGGATGAGGTAGAGGTTGGTAGGATTAGTACCTTCCTTACCAGTCTTGACAGCAACCTTAGCGTATGCGCCCTTGCCAGCCTTGAGTGAAGTCTTGTAGAGTACGATGTCTGTACCAGTAGAAACAGCCTTACCGCTGAGTTCGATAGCAGAACCACCTACGTAAGCATCATTGTGAACGTAGTTGACAGCGAGGTCCATATCTACGTTTTGAGTGCCAGACTTGAGCACCAACCAACGATATGTAGGCACTACGTCTTGACCACCCATGTTGTACCAACCACCATGAGTCTTCTTGCCCTTGTAGTAATAGCGCTCACCATTACCGAGAGTGAAGTGAGTAGCAAATGGGAAGTTACCCTTGATAGTAGAACGTTCGGGGATCCATGTAGCCAAACCTGCGAAAGTAGAGAGTGGCAACTTATCGCCTTGTTGTTCCCAGTTGTTGCCTGTGTTGCTTACCGCAGGACGGTGGATAGGATTGCGGAAACCACCAGAGAATGCACGTTCGAGCAAGCGTTGGTAGTTGCCTTGGAATTCGTAAGCATCGCCACCGGCATTGTAAGACATGAAACGGCTTTGACCGTGTTCACCCCAAAGACAAACACCGCAACGCTTAGCAGCATCACTTTCATTCAAAGATGTCCAACGACGGTCCATACCTACGATCCATACACCTGTGTAAAGGTCTTCAGTAGTACCGATAGAAGCTTCTGCAGCCATAGCTGATGAGCCAATACCGTAAGAGAAGTCACCACCGGCATAGTTGAGCATCAAGTCGAAAGTCTGACCTGTTTCCTTGCTACCGAGCAATTGGTCTACGTTAGCAGCAGAGCAAGTAGAGTTTGCAGTGTAAAGACCAGCGTGGAAGTTGGTGAAACCTTGAGCCGCAGCTTCCTTGTAGAGTTGCTTGTGGAATGCAGTGATATCTTCGTCAGACCAAGAGTTGTCCTCCCAGTTGTAGTTGATACCATCAGCACCAAAATACATCAAACAGTTGATGAGGGGCTTCACATAAAGGAAATTACCCTTAGAGTCCTTCTTGGTGATCAAAGCAGAATATTCGCCGTCGCCGCTACCTGGAGTCCAAGATTCGAAGAACTTGATACCAGACATGATGTCTGTACCATTGCGGTGAGCTGCGTCAACCCAAGCTGCTGGAGCTTGGAATACACCGTGGTTCCAAGAACCAAAGAGGTTGGTGTATTGCCACATTGAGAATACGTCGGAAGAGAACTTCTTGCTGGGGTAACCACCCAAACCGTCAGAACCCACGTCCATAGGGATGTTCATCCACAAGTTACGGTACTCGTAAGTTCCAGGCACCAAACGGTCAGCGCGTGACATAAACTCAGCTTTGCGCACGTGTGAACGAACGAATGCAATGTCCGAAGCTTGGATACCAGCTGCTTCAAATTCTGCCAAAGTAGGATAGTTACGACCCTTTTGAAGAGCATTGTAGAACAAATCCAACATGCCCTTGTCTGTGAAACCAGAGAAGTCGTAAACCTGATCTGTAGCAGACTCAGCATACTGAGCTTGAGCAGGCGTACCAAATGAAGCTCCGCACAACAATGCAATAATAGCAAGTGTACTTTTTTTCATAAAGACTTTTTTGATTAAGGTTAATAATATGGTTGAAATAAAGTTTTTATTCTTTTTATATAAAGAAATTCCTTATTGGTATAAAGAATCTCCTTATTGCTATGAAGAAATTCTCTTTTACCTAGAAGAAAATCCTTTTTGCTATAATGAATTTCCGTTTTAATGAGATAAAGGAAGCTGCAAGGCTCCTATATATTATATATAAGAACACCTTGACAACTTCCTATTTATTTCAGAACTTCATCATTTAGAAGTTAGGAGCATCTACGTCCCACCAGAGGCGAGTAGCCTGGAGGTCTGGACCACCGAGAGTAGCAAGACCAGAAGCTTCGATCAATTGCTGAACGATTGGGTCACTTGCATTCCAAGGAATACGGCGGATCATTTCACCTTGTTCGATAGAACCGTCACCGTCGTCAGTGTTGAGCACTGGGAATACCTTAGGATATCCTGTACGACGCATTTCTGTCCATGCTTCAGTAGAGAGTGGGAAGAGAGCGATGTACTTTTGAGTGATGATCTTTTCAAGTTTTGTTTCTTGATCGTCACCATCGTTCCACTTCACGCCGATCTTTGTCACGCTAGGCCAATCTTCGCCGTCGCCTGATACTTCTTTTTGAATGTAGTCAACAGGAGTTTCGAGTGCCATGTAGTCTGCCAAAGCAGCATTGTATTCCATTGCGCCCATCATAGGTTCGTCGAGGTAAGCATTCTTGATACCTTCGTTGTAGAATTGTTCAGCTGTGCCGCCCATGTTCCAACCACGGAGTGCACCTTCTGCACGGAGGAAGTTCACTTCAGCCAACTTCACGAGGTAGAGAGGAGCCATAGCGAATGCGCTTGAGTTGATACTAGAGAATGCAGCCAATGGGTTCAAAGGATAGTTTTGTCCGTCAGGCATCAAACGACCTGCGCGGAGACCTACGATCTTGCTGTGTGCGGGGAGTTCTTCACCTGTAGCTTCGTTGATGATAGGTTGTGAGTTGTTAGCAAATACATACTTAGTGTATGGGTGCTTCAACGACATCAACAAGCTTTCGAAAGAAGCGCAGAGACGGAGGTCACTCCAAGAGTTACAGATTTCAACATATGGGTGAGTGAAACCAGAAACCATAGGATAGAGAGCGTGTTGTTGATCTACTGTTTCGATAACACCAGATGCTACAGCTTCTTCAGCCCATTGCTTAGCAGTTTCGGGTTCTATCTTCACCATGTGCATAGCCATACGGAGTTTCAAAGAGTTTGCCAAGCGGATGTAGCTATCCATTGACCAGTCGCCAGTAAACATAGCACGGCTGGTAGTACAGTAGCGAGTCATCACCTTTTGGATTTCTTTCTTGTATTCCTTAGAACGATTTGCTTCGTAGTGCTTCAGACATGCTACGATAGTGTCAAGGTTTTCCTTTACACCATAATAGATAGTCTTGAGGTCGTTGTATTCAACTGGTTCTTCTGAGTTCAACTTATCTTCCAAGTAAGTGTAAGGACCAGAGAGGTCGGCACGTTCTTGAGCAGATACGCAGTAGTAAAGAAGGTTGATCGCCTTGAATTCAGGAATAGTGTCGATGATAGGGTGGTTGAGCAATGGCATCAACGCATTCTTCACCATTGTGTATGAACCAAGGGGGTCGCCGTTGAATTCTTCAGATACGTTGTAAGCAGAAGTCAAAGTACCATACATGAAGTCCTTGTGGTGAATGACCATGTATTGTGCGTAAGCGTCGGGACCGAGGCTGAACTGACGTTGGTAAGCGTGTGCGCCTGGTACGTCACCATTTTTCGCACCGCGCAAGCAGTATTGACCTGTAAGGCTATTACCCAACATTTTCATCTTGTTGAGTGTATCAATAGCGTGCTTCAATTCTGTCACTGGGATGTCACGAAGGTAGTCTATTGAGTCTACGTTGCCGTGATAAACGGTTGCATCGACGGTTGTTTGACCTGCGCCCAACTCTGCACCTGGATCATCAAAATCCAAACAAGATTGTACGCCCAAAGCGGTCACAGCCATCATACCTGCAAATAAGAATTTTTTCATAATCATCTTGTTTTAGGTATTTAGTGATTCATCTTGGCTAGTGCACGAGGGGTCGAGGTATTTCGCCCCTCGCCACTTGCTATGATGTTTTACTAAAATCTGCTTTAGAAATTAAGTTTGAGGTTAACACCGAAAGAACGAGTTGATGGCATGTTGAACATGTCGATACCGCCCAAACCATTTGCTGTAGATACAGAGATATCTGGGTCAACTGGAGCGTCCTTGTAGATGAAGAAGAGGTTACGTCCCACTACAGAAAGGCTGAGGTTCTTGCCATCGCCGAGGAGATCGCGGAATGTGTAACCCAAAGAGAGTTCGCGCAAACGGAAGTTTGTACCGTTGTAGATGTAGTTAGAAGCATCGCTGCTACCTACTGTTGAGTAGTAGTCTTCTACAGATACGAGGTCACGACCTTCGTTGATATACATTGCGTGACGTCCGTCTGCAGTATAGAGGTTGTTAGCTTCAGCAGCTTCACGAGCTTCGCCAGTACGCTTAGATACACCGAAGCGATCGAGATATGCTTCTGTCAAAGAGATCACCTTACCACCGATACGACCATTGATCAATACATAGAGGTTGAAGTCCTTGTAGCGGAAGTTGTTTGACCAAGAGAGTTGCATCTTTGAGTTCAAGTTACCAGCATATTTGCCGAACTTCTTACCCTTTTCAGCCTTCACCTTACCAGCTTGAGTGATGTACATCAAGTTACCGTTGATAGCGGGCTTACCTGTACCTTCTGCGATATAGATATCACCAGCCTTGTGGAAATTACCATTTGCATCTGTACAGTCTTCTTTCCAACGAGCGAAGTCTGTCACGTAGATATCACCGTAAGCGTCGCCTTCGTTGTAGCGTACTTGTACCTTACCACTTGCGATACTTTGTACCATTTCCTTGCTTTGACCATACTTGTCAGTATAAGTCTTTTCGATCTTGTTGTGGTTGTATGAGAAGTTCACACCAGTCTTCCAACCCCAGTCGCGGTTGATAGTCCAGTTGTATCCTACAGACAATTCCACACCTTGGTTGCGGATCACACCTGAGTTGACAGGTTGAGTCTTACCATTCAAACCTGCAATATTAAGGTAAGAGTTGTGCATTGCAGAGTTGTAGTAAGTCAAGTCCACGTTCAACGCATTGTGGAAGAATTGTGATTCGATACCAGTTTCGAAAGACTTAGTCTTTTCGGGAACAGGGATAAATGAGTTGTAAGAGTTTGTTGTAGTAGAACCAGTCACGTAGTTTTCGCTTACAGCGTTGAAGACTGCGTTAGGAATAGAGTTACCTACTTCAGAGTAGCTCAAACGATACTTCAAGTAGCATACATCGTTCAATGGTTCGATCAAAGAAGAAAGGATGGCGTTAGCACCGAAACCGAAGTAACCATAGTTGTCGTTGATACCGAGGTATTCGAATTGCTTGAATGCGCGGTACCAGTCACGACGATATGATCCATCTACGTATACCATATCCTTCCAACCGATTTGTGCAGTGAAGAGGGCTGCTTGGTCCCAGTTACTGCTCTTACCCTTGCTGGTCACACCATTGCCGCCACCGTTAGGATAGAAGTGGTTCACTTGTGTAGAGATACCAGTTTGGATGCCGTTTTGCCAGATAGGAATCGTAGCGCTACCGAGGTAAGTATTGTGAGACTGTCCCTTGAGTACGTGACCAACATAACCAGCAGTAGCAGATACGCTCCAGTCATTGAAAGTCTTGTTATAACTCAACAAGTAGTCGGTATAAATTTCGTTGGTACGGCTGTTGCCCAAACTGTATGTACCATAGCGATACATATCCGATGGACCCCAAGTAGTAGCGTAGCGACGGCTTTCTTCGTTGAAGCGAGTGTGGTCGATAGAAACACGTGCTTGGAAGCTCAAACCATCATAGATATCGATGCGGCCTTGGAACTTACCAGAGAAGCGGTCTTCGCGTTGTGCGCTACCGTTTTGGTTAGCCAACCAGTATGGGTTATTACGCATTGCGTCTTGGTATACCCAGTTTTGCATTACGCCATTGAGTTCAGCACGACCGTATACCATTTCATATTGACCAGTCACTGGGTTGACTGCATAGTAGCGGTCGCCACCTTGTTGACCGATCACGTCTCCCCATTCGTCAAGGATGTTAGTGTAGCCACTTGACATCCAAGTGCCGTTTGCGAGAGCATAGTTGTTCTTGTAATAGCCCAATTCTACGTCACGAGGCATAGTATAGAGGTCGTAGATAGGGTTACCGCAAGTACCACCAGACACACGGTTGTTGGTCTTAGCTTGCAAGTAGTCTGCGCTCACGTCGATGTGTACGCGATCCCACAACTTGTAGCTTTGACGGAATGCGAATGTATTACGGTTGTAGCGGTTTGACTCGATCATACCGAGTGAGTGTGAGTTAGAGAAAGATACGTATGATTGTACCTTTTCAGTACCACCAGAAACCGAGATTGAGTTGTTTGAGTTTACACCAGTGCGGAAGAAGTTTGCTACATCATCTTCAGCATAGTTGCGCAGGTGGAGTTGATTCACTGAACCAGCCTTATATTGTTGGTCAGAACTCAACACATCGAGTGTGTAAGTACCATTGCCAGACAATTTATTACCCCAGCTGTCAGAACCGAATACGAGGTTGCCCAATGCGTTAGTGCGCGCACCACCGTAAGTGTTTTGCAATTCAGGAGTGAGGAGTGGTGAATCGAATGTCACGTTAGAGTTGACAGTCACACCAATCTTACCTTCCTTACCCTTCTTTGTTGTAATCATCACAACACCGTTGGCAGCAGCCGAACCATAGAGGGCAGCAGCATTCGCACCCTTCAACACGTTCATTGACTCGATGTCGTCGGGGTTGATCATTGACAAGGGGTCAGAACCTTCCGATGTAGATGTATTCACCAATGCTGCCACGTCGCCGATTTGGCCACGAGTGCTATTGGTCATAGGAATACCGTCCACTACGATCAGAGGTTGGTTGTTACCCAAGATAGATTTGTTACCACGCAGGACGATCTTAGATGCACCACCGGCACCACCCGCAGATGGAGTAATAGTTACACCCGAGATTTTACCTTCGATTGAGTTAACAAGGTTGGCGTCTTGAACCTTCATCAGTTCGTCTGCCTTGATTTGTTGTGTAGCGTATGTGAGCGATTTTTCTTTTCTCACGATACCCATAGCCGTAACCACAGCTTCGTTGAGCACATTGCCCTCTTCTTCGAGTGCCACAGTCAGATCGCCACCATTCCACTTAACGTCTTGGCGCTTGTAGCCGATCAAAGATACGCGTACAGTTGAACCTGCCTTTACGCCTTTGAGGGTGAATGCACCATTTTCGTCAGTAGTTGTGGTGGTCTTGCCGCCTACAACGAATACTACGGCACCCATCAAGGGTTCGCCATCGGTAGATTTAACTACACCTTTCAGCACGCCTGCTTGTTGGACGATGCTTGTTTCTGCCCACGCATTAGAGGGCACCATTGACAATGGCACTCCCAAAAGTGAAGCAGTCAGTAAAGAAAATCCTACAGTTTTTATTTGCTTCATAAATTTATGATTTAAGGATGTCTGTGCAAAAATACGAAATACATTGTACTTGCCAAGTATTTTTATACAAAAATTATATGCTGTTTGCACACTTTTTCCTTGATTATGGGGATTTGTCCTTTTTTTCTATATTGGGTGCACTTATCTTCATTTTCACGCCAGTAGTCTGTCACATCTTTCGGCACTTGTGAGAAGGGAATTTGGTGCCGAAGAAAGTGGCATCGAAAAAAGGTTAGACCTTGTTTAAAAAAACCTAGACCTTTTTTAAATTTCCTAAGACTTTTTTTCAACGAGACGTTGCGAAATTTTCACAAGGTCTTTTCTTTTTTGAGAGAGGATATACTTTTCGTGTCTAACTGTTTGGCGGCAAGCAGTACAAGAAACCAAAAACCGCCCGCGTCACAGAGACACGAGCGGTTGATATTATTCATTTGTATTTCCTTGGAATATTAAAACAGCACCTTCTTGCCATCTTCTGTCACATAGATACCCTTGCCAGGTTTCACTACGCGACGTCCGTTCAGGTCGTACAGCTTCACGTTCTTCTTCACGGTTTCCACGCCATCGACACTAGTTTCGATGCTGCCTTCGAAGCTCAACGCGTAACTATCCACGCTTGCATCGCCTACGTAGTAAGCCGAGTTCGCCCAGATGCTGGTACCGGTGTTCTTCACCATCTTGTCGCCATCTTGCACGAACACGTTGCCGCTGACGTTGTCAAACTTGAGCGTACCCTTCCAACCCTCAATCACGTCGAGTGCTGCCGAGTTTGCAGGATAAACGACTTCGAGTGCATATTGACCAGCCTCTGCAGACAATACGACGGGCGTATTTGCTGGCACGAGACCAGTCTCTACTTCTTCGAGCAGGAGTGCATCGACGCCATTCACTTGTGTAGCTTGTGCGGGAACGTATGCTGTCACGCCGTCCACTACTTGTACAGCGAAGGGGAGGTGGAGTGTAGCCAGTCCGCTTTCGCCTACGGTCACGGGGTAAGTGGTCACGGGTTCGATATACCACAACGAAGCCGGAGCATTTGATGTCCAGGGCACGAGACGTGTGTTGTCACCTGCCAGGTGCAGACCTGGATTCGAACCGGTCTTGTTCACACAGTTCACTTGACACTTGCCATCACCCGAGGTCACGATGCTCCACACACCAGCGTCGGTTGGTGCTGCGTGCAACGAGGGTTGTGTCTCGTTGGCGCCGAGCTTGCCCAAATACAAGCCGAAGTTGCCGTTGTACAGATAGTATTGTCCAGCGGTGCCAGTAGCGGCAAATTGGAACATTTGGTCTGCGTCGGCATTGTCGACAGTCTTTGCAGTGAAGCGTGTTGCTTCGGGTGTCATATAGAGTGTAGCGCTGGCACGTTCAGTATTGCGCAGGCGATACCAGTGACCGGGCTCTACCTGGATCGTAGGCACAGTGGTGAGCATCTTGTTGATGGCTTCGTAGGCATCACGCGAAGGATTTGCCTTGTAGTCTTCGATAGCCTGATTGATAGCCTCTACGGCTTCGGGCAAATAGCCACCTACGTAGGAGCCTGCTTCCACCTTGCGCGCATCGATACCATTGATCACCACGTCGCTTGCCAACGAGGTCGCATCGTATGTATATGCGCCATCGGTGATATCTTCGATCGAGTAGTTCTTGTATACGATAGTGTATCCACCGCGTGAAGTGTTGCAGTGTGTTTCTTCTTCGAAGAGGAAGGCTACGGTATTGTCGGCCTGCCAGCACATAGTCGAGTAAGCTGAACCGAGGTAGCTGGCTTGATGACGGCCGTCCCAATCCTTGGCAATATTTTCGGGAGAAGAGAAGTCTGCCAGACTTTCCAGTGCCTTGTAGTAAATACCTACATTAGCACGTCCGCTACCGAAGGGCACTGATTGCAGCATCATATACATCTTCTTGTCATCTTCCAGGCGGCGCACGGGTACGAACATGATTTCGCCATTCGTACTATTGCTCACTGCTGTTGTACCATTGTTGCTTGAATTAGACCAAGCAGCATTGCCCCAACTACCTTCGCCTTTCGCCGCATCGGTATACCTATATATATTATATATACGTCCGCCGCTTGTACGCGAGCTGACCAGGACGCTACCATCTGGCAATTCGTCTGCCTTGGGTTCATCGCCGCCGCTTGGGATAGGACTGTTTTCTACACCACCGAGCACCTTCCATGTGCCACCAAAGTCGTCGGAGTAGAGCACAAAGTTCACATTGCTGCCATTAGCCAACTTCACCAGTGGTGCACAGTACAGACGATAGTGACTACCTACCTTCAATGTCTTACTTTGAGAGATCTTACCCGATCCGATAAACATACAGCGGATGCCGCCGTCTGCACGCTTGTCGAATTGCGAATAGATGCTTTCCGAGATATCCACAGGCTTGCCCCAAGTCACACCATTGTCGTACGAATAGAAGCGTGCGATACCTTGGTGATTGTTGCGCTGACCATTAGGGAAGCTTACGTTGCCCGAGCAAGTAAACATCATCACAGTTTCGCTTTCGCTATCTGCCACGAGACAGGGGTCGCCGAATGCTACGTACATCGAATTGTTTTGAGCAGCAGCTGCTCCTTGACCTTCGATGATGGGGAAGATGTTGCCCCAGGTCTTACCATTATCCGTCGAGATACGACCGTGGATGTCAATGCGGCCGTTTGTTGCCATACCAATATCTGCTCCACTATGGCGATAGTCTGCCACAGCGATCAGGTTGCCATTCTTTGCCTTTGCAATGGCTGGGATACGATAGGGCACTGATGTACTTGTCGTAGTGAAGACATCGTATTGCGATTCGGGCACTACGGTCGAGCGGCGCAGGGTCACATAATAATTGCTGAAGATGACACCCTTGTTTGTACCAGTCTGTTGGAAAGAAGCGGTGCGCTCATCCAGGCCTGTCACTTCGACATGTTGACTGGTTGCAGAGCTCTTGTAGGTCTTGCTGCCGATGACGATGTTTTCAGAATAACTATTGTCGCCGCCACGATTCTTCATATCGAAGCTATAGCCTGCGATACACATGCCCTGTGGTGCAGTCAGGGTGTGAGTACAACTATACGATGTACCAGAGTGTGCTGCGATGTAGCCACCATCTGTGGTCATATTGTTTTGACCTGTGCTCAACGAGAAACCAGCCAACTGATTGCTTTCCCATACGGCGTGCCAGGTCTTATTGGCATTGCTTGCGGTGAAAGTACCATTGGCCGCATTGATTTCTATCTGACCTTCGGCAAAACCGAAGCTCACTGTCGATCCAGCATCCATACCTTCTGCCCAAAAAGCCAAGTCGCCGATGCCACCGAAGTTGTTCATCGCATAGTTGGTGCCGTGCAGAATGACAAAATAGCCATCAACGCCCGCCAATTTGTCCGACTTGCGGATATCCCATGTGCCGACATAGCCTGATGGCATACTATTTGCATCTTGCATTGTAGGATAGGTCGTACCACCAGTACCGCCATAGCCTGCCATAGCTTTCATCGAGGAACTTGAAGCCAGGACTTTGCCTGTACCAGCCTGCTTGTTGTAAATCTTATAGCCGTTGGTGTCGTCACCGACAAAGCACCACAAGTCGGCATCACTCATATCGGTCATCACCTTGGTGAGGCTGATCTTACTAGCACCTGCATTGTCAGAAATGATGTGCTGATTGGTACCAATTTGCATTGTGTACCAAGTGGTATTAGCAGCAAATTTGCCACCGACGATAGACGTCGTCTTGAATGGTACTGCCGCCCAAGCCGACAGCGTAGCCACAGCAAATACCGCTAATGATAAAATGCGATAAAAGTTTCTCATAAAAGGGAAATAGATTAATTAGGGATAAAAATTATTTTGGTTTCGATTAAAAACAAATTGGACAAAGCTCTCGTCCCCCTGACTCAGGTGGACATTGCAGGATGTCCCGCATGGCAAGCACAAGCGAAGCTATGTGCCCTTCTGCGAATTCCGCGAGTTCTGCGTGAGCTGCCTCACATTTGGACATACTCCGCTACAAAGATATATAATATTATTGATATTGGACATTTTATCTGAAAAGTATATGCTTTTCGAGACAGAATCTTGAAAAACCGGGTCGTTTTTCCGACGCAGCGAAATAATCCTAAAGTCTTTTCAAAAAATACGTTCTGAATTTTCAAAACGATCAGACTTTTTTTCAACGAGATGTCGCGGAATTTTTCTAATGATTTTTCTGCTTGGATTTTTCATCTTTCCTTTGGGCAGATTTATTAGTCCTGTGCGGAAATACGAGGGCATAAAAAAGATTGTCCATACCTCTACGGCACGGACAATCCATATGGTTGATTTATGTCAAAGGGGAATCAGAAGAGCAATTTCTTGCCTTCCTCTGTCACGTAGATACCTTTCACGGGGTTCACTACGCGGCGGCCCTTCAGGTCGTACAATTTCACCGACTTCTTTGCCACGTCGACGCCGTTCACACCTGTGTCAACGCCGGGGCCGAAAGTCAACGCATAGCTGCTGACGCCTGCCTGGCCCAAGTAGTAAGCCACATTTGCCGCCAGACTTGTGCCAGCGTTGCGTTGCATCTTATCATTTTTCAGCACATATACTGCGCCGCTCACGTTTGCTGCTTTCAGCGTACCGTTCCAGCCTTCTGCCACCTTCACACTGTTTGCAGTGGGATAAACGACTTCGAGCGCATATTCGCCGGCTTCTGCCACCAACACTACGGGAGTTTTGGCAGGCACCACACCTTCTTGCGCATCCACTTCGTTCAGCACAAGCGCAGCGTTGTCTTGATCCACGCCAGTAGCGACATAGGCTTTCACGCTTTCAGCCATTTTTACGGCGAAGGGGAGGTTGACTGTCACATAGCCACTTTCGGGCACCGATACGTTGTATGTAGTCACAGGTTCGATGAACCACAATGAAGCGGGCGCCGTAGAAGTCCAAGGCACAAGGCGAGTGTTGTCGCCAGCCAAGTGCAAACCTGGATTAGATCCGGTCTTGTTCACACAGTTCACCTGGCTCTGACCATCAGTCGAGGGTACGATGCTCCACACCCCTGCATCGGTTGTTGTAGAGTGTACGGCGGGTTCAGTCTCGTTAGCACCGAGCTTACCCAGATACAGACCAAAGTTGCCATTGTAGAGATGGTATTGACCAGCCGTTGCAGCGTTTACAAATTGAAACACCTGGTCGGCATCAGCCTTATCCGCCACCTTAGCAGTGAAACGACTGGCTTCAGGAGTCAAGTAGAGCGTAGCACTAGAACGCTCCACGTTGCGCAGACGATACCAGTGGCCGGCTTGAAGTTCGATGGTAGGCAAAGAAGCAATCATCTTGTTGAGCGCATCATAACCTTCCTTAGTAGGATTCGCTTTGAACACCTTGATAGCCTCATTCAAACTTTCTACGGCAGCAGGGTCTACGCAGCCGACATAAGCATTTTCTGATTTCAGCGAATTGGCTTTTGCTTCGATACCTTCTGCCAGAAATGCGTAGCGATTCACATTGGCATTGTAGGTATAGGCATCATCGGTGATCTGTTCGATTGTATAATTTTTATAAACGATAGTGTAGCTGCCACCATGGGTTTCTTCTTCGTAGAGGAATGCCAGCTTGTCGTCAGCTTGCCAACTCATCGTAGAGTAAGCCGAACCCATATAACTTGATTGGTGACTGCCGTCCCAGTCTTTTGCTACGTTTGTGGGGTTTACGAAATCTTCTACAGATTCTAACTCTTTATAGAAAATACCTACGTTAGCACGTCCAGAACCAAATGGCACAGATTGCAGGAGCAGGTACATATCTTTATTGTCAGACTTACGAGTGACGGGCAAGCACATCACTTCACCGTTGGTAGAGTTGCTCAATGCTACCACACCATTATTGCTTGCACCAGAACTTACACTTACTGCCCAATTACCTGTAGCAGAAATTTGGTCTGAATAAGTATACACATTGAAAATGCGGCCGCCGCTAGCACGTGTGCTCAACAATACAGAACCATCGGGCAATTCTTCGATCTTAGGCTCGTCACCGCCGGGAGCTGGACGATCGTGAATTGTACCAAGGACATTCCAACTGCCACCAAAGTCGTCAGAATAGATCACACGGTTACCACCATCGCGAGTCCACATTGAGCAGTAGAGACGATAGTATTTGTCTTTTTTGATAAGGCGGCTTTGGCAGATCTTACCCGAACCGATAAACATAGAAGTCACTGTAGGGGTTTGTCCGTCGAGGAAGAGCGAATAGATGTGGTCTGTCATTTCGGTGATTTCACCTTTTTCCCACTGACCTGTATTTTCGTTGTAAGTAAAGTAGACACGAGCCACACGGTTCACTGCATCTGCAGAAGCATTGCCTATCTTCGATACATCCCAACGACCATTGTGACATACGGTGCGACCGCAAACCATCATCACGAGTAGTTTATTTTCTTCGCAGTCTGCTACAATTGCAGCATCACCATATCCTGTAGTCATGTGGTTAGAATTACCACCCTTTCCATCTGCTACACAGAATTGGTTGCCCCATGTCGCACCATTATCCTTTGAGATACGACACATGATATCTACTTCACCGTAACCGATATCACTGCCACAAGGACGGTAGTCTGAGATGGCAAAGAGATCACCATTTGCTGCAGTTGCGATAGCAGGGATACGGAAAGGAGTCTGACCACGTTGTGTAATGTACAAGTCTTGTTGTGGTTCTGCCTCAACGGTCGAGCGACGCAAGGTCACGAAGTAATTGCTGAAGATGACACCCTTGTTTGAGCCGGTCTGTTGGAAAGATGCCGTACGCTCTTCCAGGCCTGTCACTTCTACGTGTTGACTGGTTGTAGAACTCTTGTAAGTCTTACTACCAATGATGATGTTTTCAGAATAACTATTGTCGCCATTACGATTCTTCATGTCGAAGCTATAACCTGCGATGCACATGCCATCAGGTGCTGTCAAAGTGTGTGTACAACTGTTTGAAGTACCAGAGTGTGCTGCGATGTAGCCACCATCCGTAGTCATATTGTTCTGACCTGTATTCAGCGAAAAACCAGCCAACTCGTTGCTTTCCCATACAGCGTGCCAGGTCTTAGTGGCATTGCTTGCGGTGAAAGTACCATTAGCCGCGTTGATTTCTACTGTACCTTCGGCAAAACCAAAGGTCACTGTCGAACCAGCATCCATACCTTCGGCCCAAAAAGCCAAATCGCCGACGCCACCGAAGTTGTTCATCGCATAATTTGTGCCGTGCAGAATCACGAAATAACCATCGACGCCAGCCAATTTGTCTGACTTCTGAAGGTCCCAAGTGCCGACATATCCCGAGGGCAAGTTGTTTGCGTCCTGCATAGTGGGATAAGTGCTACCACCTGTGCCGCCATAACCAGCCAAAGCCTTCATCGTTTTGCTAGAAGCCAAGACTTTGTTTGTACCAGCCTGCTTGTTGTAGATTTTGTAGCCGTTGGTGTCGTCACCAACAAAGCACCACAAGTCGGCATCACTCATGTCGGTCAACACCTTGGTGAGGCTGATCTTACTAGCACCTGCATTGTCGGAAATGATGTGCTGACTGGTACCAATTTGCATCGTGTACCAAGTGGTATTCGCAGCAAATTTGCCATCGACGATAGAGGTCGTCTTGAACGGCGTTGCTGCCCACGCTGCGACAGTAGCCACAGCGAATACCGCTAATGATAAAACGCGATAAAAGTTTCTCATAATGGGAAATGGATTAATTAAGATTGAATATTTAGGTATTATTATTGTT